>JAHDCI010000092.1 GCA_020629955.1 Myxococcota bacterium
CATAAAAAAATCCCCCTGCGTAGCAGGGGGATGGTGGCGGAGCGGACGGGACTCGAACCCGCGGCCTCCGGCGTGACAGGCCGGCGTTATAACCAACTTAACTACCGCTCCTGGTAGCCACTCGCCTCGGCGAGGAGAAGTAAATAGCCCTGTATTCGGGGGCTGTCAAAAAGTTTTTTTCGTTTTTCCATTTTTTCTCTTCGGGGGCTGCCGAGTGCTTTCCGACGAGCGCGCGGATGGGCTGGAAACGATGGTAAAAACTAAGCTAATTACGTTCTGGCAGGTCGAGCAAGCGAGCTGGTTCGGTGGGTCCCTTGTCCTCGTGACCGGAGTGAACGTGCGGGGAACATCGCCTCTTTCGAGAAGTGAATGCGATGGCGTCGGTGACGCTTTTTTGCGCGGCTAAAACGCGGCTAAAACACCGAGTGAAGGATGAGCTGGGCGACCGTAAAATAGACGATCAGACCAAGCACATCGACGACGCTGGCAATAAACGGGGTGGAGCTGACGGCAGGGTCGAGGCCCAGCCGGCGGATGAGCATGGGCAGGAGTGAGCCGATGACGGTCGAGAGGGTGACGATCGCGAGAATGCTCGATCCAACCGCAAACGCGAGACCGAATGCGGAAACGCTCTCACCCGCAAACCACGCGCGGCCGAAACCCATGCAGCCGAGTGCGAGACCGAGCGCGAGGCCGACGAGCAGTTCCCGTCCGAAGACCCGGAGCCAATCTTTGGGTTTGGCTTCGCCGACCGCCATCGCACGGATGATCAGCGTGGCGGATTGAGAGCCGGCATTCCCACCCGACGCGATGATCAGGGGGATAAATAGCGCCAGCTCCATGGTCGCCGCGAGCGCATCTTGATTCTTCTCGATGACGGTCGCGGTGAGCAGTTGCCCGAGGAAAAGCACGACGAGCCATGCGCCTCGTTTCCAGACGAACTCCACGATGCCCGTGTCGAAGTAGCTTTCTTCGAGAGGGACCACACCGCCCATCTTCTGTGCGTCTTCGGTGGCCTCATCGATCACGACATCCACGACGTCATCGATCGTGACCACGCCCAACATTTCGCCATGATCGTTGACGACCGGGACGGCGGTGAGGTCGTACCTCGCGATAATTCGAGCGACCTCTTCTTGGTCGTCGGCGGGCGACACGGATACGACCTTTTCGGTCATGATCTCGGCGATGGGAGTTTCGGTGTCCGCGAGAATGAGTTCGCGGAGCGAAACAACGCCGACAAGCTTTCCGTAGCCCACGACGTAGATGTGGTAGATGGTCTCCGCTTCGCCCTCACGCGCAAGGCGTCGCAGTTCCTCAATCGCTGCCCCGGCGCCAAGTTCTGGCTCGAGGCGCGCGTACTCGGTGGTCATGATACCGCCGGCGGTATCGTTTTCGTAACCGAGGAGCTCCTGCGTTTCCTCGATGATCTCCGGTTCTAGCTGCTCGAGTAGAGCCTGGGCTTCCGGCTCCTCAAGCTCATCCAGGATGTCCGCGCGATCGTCCGGGTCCATCTCCGTGAGGAGCTCGGTGGGACGTTCGGTGCGGCGCAATACGATCCGCTGGCGATCCGCGGACAGGCGCTCGAGAACATCGGCGCCGATATCGATCGGCAGGGCGTCGAGGAGCTCGACCACCTGCTCCTCGGGAAGGTCATCGAGTAGCTCGGCGACGTCCTCTGCGTGGAAATCCTCGAACGCTTCGCGAAGCGCCGCCGGATCTTCCAGGAGCGCCTTGAGATCTGGCCCAAGGAGAGTCGCGAGTCGCATGGCGCCATTGTGGGAGATGCGCTGAAGAACGCAATCTTTCCGCGTATTCGTTCCTGTCGGGACGTCCCGATTGGGCCGTTTCTATTGGGAAGGCACGCGACGCTGGATTCGCTCAAGTAGGCGAGAGCCTGCTGGCAACGCGAAGGCGTCGAGCGCGAGCGTCGCAAGCGCTGCGCCAGCCGGCGGAATCCAGCCAAATGCCGCACCGGTCATCAGGGCTGCGCCCAGTCCGATCGCGACAAAGACGCCGCGGACCGCTTCGGTACGTGCCGCGCGGGCCATCCACAGGGCGGAGGCAGCGTCTCGGACGTCGTCGCCGGAGAGCGCGATCGCATGGCTGACCTCCGAATCGCCGGCGGCGCGCAGGGCGACAGGCACTCTCGCGGCGACAAGTGCGTCCGGGTCGATGCTTGGGGCGCCAACGCACGCGACTCGGGTGCCGGCAGCCGAGAGGCGCGCGACCTCGTGTCCTCGCTCGACGGGCCCAAGTTCGGCTTTGACGTGCGCAACGTCGAGCTGTTTCGCCAGCGAGACAACGGAGGTTCGGTGATCGCCCGAGAGGAGAACGACCTCGATATCTTGGTCGAACAATCTCTGTACCGCGGCGCGAGCACCGGCGCGGACGGCATCGCGTAAGACCAAAAAGCCTTCGAGCCGGTCGTCATGGCTGACAAAGATGGTGGACTCGCCACGGCGCTCCGCTTGGCCGGCGAGTTCTTCGGCAGCGGCGATCGAAACACCTGCCTCGAGGAGAAGCTGCCGGTTCCCGACAAGGACAGGGGTGCGCTCCATCGTGATCGCGCTGACCCCGCGGCCGGCCTGGTACGTCGCACGGCGCATTCGCTCGAGCTTGATCTCGCGATCCTTTGCGTAAGAGATGATCGCTTCCCCAATCGGTCCCGCGGAATCGAGCATACGCTCCGCGCCGCCCGCGAGTTCGAGGACGCGGTGCATCTCTTTCGGGTCACGCGCGTGCTTCACATCGATGACTGCGGGCAAACCCTCCGTGACTGTGCCGGACATGCAAAAGGCGCACGTGGTGACCCGGCCGGCATCCTCGAGCCCCTTTCCATCTCGGAAGGCAACGCCCCGCGCGGCGGCGGCGGCGGCGGCGGCGACGAGTGGGCCTTCCGTGGTACGTCTCCCTGCGAGAAGGGGCGCCGCGAGCAATACCGCGCCTGCGGATGCGAGCGCTCCAGCGACGCCGGGAGCGCCCGTGAGCGCGAGACCCCCGAGAGATGCCCCCAGTGCCGCAACGCCGCCCCACCGGGTGGCTTGGGTTGCGAGCTTGACGATTCGCGCGCCGTCGGGGCGGAACTCTCCGAATCCCGCGACTCGTAGCGCGGCACGTTCTTCCCCGACGCGGGTCGCCAGCACTCGAATCGCGCCCGAGACCACCCGTGCTCCGGCGAGGAGCGGATCCCCTTGTTTCCGGGTGTGGACCTGCGTCGCGCCGATATGAAGCAGGACCCGGGCTTCACCGCCGATGATGACGCCGTCCGCTGCGAGCGCTTCGCCTTCGACCACAAGCACTTCTTGGCCGGCGCCAACCTGGGAAGCAGGGACCTCCAAGTAACGGCCGTCTTCTCCCTTTGGATCGGGGATACGTGCCCGCGCCGGAAGGTGCGAACGCAAATGACCGAGCAGTTGCTGAACCGGGAGCCGCGTCCGAGAGTCGAGCCAGAAGCGGAAGAGCACCGCGAAGGACGCGATGGCGGCCCCGGCGAGCGCCCACGACGCGTTGCCTCGTTCGATCTCTTGCGCAAGGCCCGCGAGCGCGGCCAGCATCGCGCCAAATGGGCTAGCGAGCCACGCCACGGAACCAAGCTCGGCACGGATATGTTTGCCGACGGCCAGTGCCATCGCGCCCGCAAGACAGGTTGCCGTGGCCGAACCGATCGCGGTGATCAGTGAATCTCCAAGCGTCGCCAGCAAAAACGCGACAATCGGAAGCGTCATCCCCGCGAGCGGGAGGGGCTCCATGACCAGCCCGGGAGACGCATCATCGTCAACCGTTTCACCGAGTTCGATTCGCGGGAGAGTGGCCTCTCGCACTTGCTCCGGGACCGACGACGGGCGTGTCTGCCTTGGGAGAGTGCTCGAACGGGGGCGCGTCTCAACGTATTCTGCCGCGCAGGTTTTGGAGCAGAAGAAGCGCATGCCTTCGTCGAAGGCGGAGACAGACGGAGCGCGCAGACGGTCCACGCGTTTCCCGCATTGTGCGCATGGGCTGTATTCGCTCGCCGGGCGCGCCCGCAAAAAACTTTCCTCTGCTGCGCTCATCGGTGCGCTTTTGCCTCATCACGGCGCGGAGTGTTTTGAAGAAGGAGGCCCATGAATGCGTAGGCTTAGCAGCCACAGCCCACGATCCAAATGGATGGGCGGAGCAGTGCGCCTACTCGGACTCTTCGGTTCCCGCGGTAATGTAGACCGGCGAACCCCTTCGGCTTCGGGTCCTGGCAAAGACTCCATGCCAGCTTGAGGGGAGATCCGGGCCGAGGAAGAAGAAGAGCCAGCGGGCATCTGCGGGGGCAAGGTTCACGCAACCGTGGCTGCGGACGCGGCCAAAGGAGTGGTGCCAGAATGCTGCGTGGAGCGCGAAGTTGCCCTCGAAGTACATCGTCCAGGGGACGTCTTCGATGAGATAGGATTCCGGGCCGGCGTTGAGGTCGTCCATGGTCGTCGAGACATGTTTGCTCTGAATCCGGAATAGCCCCGTTGGCGTTTCGAAACCTTCGCGACCCGTGGAGACGGTCGTTGCGAACACCGGCGTATCGCCCTCGTATGCGACCAGCGTTTGCTCTTCGAGATTGACGTGAACCCAGTGCTCTTCAGGTCCGACATTCGCTGGGCGCTCCACTGCCACCGCCATGCGTACGGACGCACGGTTCACCCAGGTTCCATCGGGGGTGACCACGTAGTTTCGCCGTCGATGGCTTTGCTCCTCTGCAACCGGGATCGGCGCGTGCCGCTCGAGGCGACCCACCTCGCTGAAGCGACCCGTATCGGCGGCGCGGCCAAGCGCGCGCGTCCCTCCGCGGTAGACAAATGCGACAGGAAGCTGCCAGCGTGAGCCGCCCAGCCGCACTCCGCGATGGGTCGGCGGTTCGTTGAGCGCGAGACGGTCGTGACGAACATAAGCGCCGCGAATGGTCCGATAGAACTCGCGTGAACCTTCGCTCTCTTCGCGGTCGACGCTCACGTAGTAGCCGCGTCGCATATTGAGACGGACAATCTCCGGGAGTTCTGGTGCGGCCGGCTCCGCTTCATCGCTTTCTGTTCCGCTGCTTTCTGTTCCGCTCGACGCGCTCTCACTGGGAGAACCATCGCCTTCGGTGGCGGCGCTGTTCGTCTCGGCTGTCTCGCCTTCCGGAGAGGCCGCTTCGCTAAGCTCTTCCGCACTCTCTCCTGCCGCCGCTTCCGCGGCTTCGTCGGCGCGTTCCTCGGCTTCTGCCGCTTCCGAACCTGGGGGCGGCGGTGCTTCGACCTCGGCCGTCTCTTCACGGGTTGCCTCGCCGGCTTGCTCCTCCGCGCCGGCTTGCTCCTCGGCGGCGTCTTGTTCGTCCGCGGCGCTTGTTGCTTCGGCCGCATTGGCCGCCGCTTCCGCGAGCGCGTTCTCGTACTCGCGAACGACCCGTGAGGCTTCGACTGCGTCGCTTTCCTCTTCCGGCGTGGGAAGACGCCAGAACTGCGGGACCGCTCGCCCAGCGGTTCGCGCGTAGACATAGGGAAGCGCATCTTCGAGCGCGGGAGGTTCGGGTACGGCCTCAAACTCCGGAGGCTCGCTCCCAATCAAGAACCCTTCTCCTCGACAAACAAAACCGCCCCCGAGAACGGGGTACCAGCCGCGCGCACATCCCACCCCAGGTACGCGATCGCCGGTGCGAAAGCGTGAGCCTCGCCGGAGATAACCTATGACCGTCGACGATTGATTGGGACGCTCTCGAACGCGCGCCAAAAAATGAAAGGTCAGCCCATGCTTTGGGAACTCTCGCTCGATCCGGGCTCGTTCGAGCTCTTCGGGGGTGGGCTCCGGTTCGACCTCCACCGGAGCTTCTTCCGGCACAATGGCTTCGGGCTCCTCGACTGGATCCATCGCGGGAGCGATGCTTTCCTCTGGCGCGTCCGAGGTCCGAGAATCCTCGACGGGAATATCGGTCGGGGCATCGACGATGATCGGGTCGGGGCCGCAGCCCAGAGCGAGCATCGACACCAGCAGCACGAGTGTCTTGGAGCGTCGAGCATGACTTCGCTGGCGTTGTGAGATCGCAACGGAGGAAGGACGATGCATCCCTCGGGGGTGCCATGCCCTCACGCTTGGCGTCCATTTTTCGACAAGCCGCAGCCAACGAAAAAGCCCGCCGGGGAGGCGGGCTTCATTTGAAGCAAAAGCGCTTAGTTGTTGCTTGGGTCGCAGGTGCGGTGGCGCTGCGGGTTGCGGCGGAAATCTTCACTGTTGATTTCCGAGCACGCGTCGCGCATCGCACGCTTCAGGACGTCGACCTGCTCCCAGGTGAGGGCCATCGCATCGAAGACGATCGGGAACTCGTCGTCTCCCTCTTGAACGTCGCCCAGGAGGTCGTCGTAAAGCGTCGTGTCGCTCGCGGTCTGCCACATCCCGTTGAAGTTGTCGGTGAACTCTTGCACGACGTCGGCGTAGCGAAGCCCTTCGAGAACAAGGACGTTCTCCATCGTATTGTGCTCGGCATTGTCCGAAAGGTTGTAGCTGCCCGTGATGATGGCGTCGTCGATGATCAGGTACTTGTGATGCATCTGGGGCGCGTACGAGTAGTGCCAGCGGTAGGAGTAGTACTTAAAGCGGACGTCGATGCCTGCTTGCACAAGCTCGTAGGCGTAGAGGAAGCCGCGGTCGTAGCAGTCCGAGATATCGTCTTCGTCGCCCATCGCCTCGGCGATGCAGTCGTTGCGCTCTTCGACCTGAAGGTCATGGGAGTACTCCGAAATGAACTCTTGAGCGTCGAGATACACGCGAACTTCGAGATCCGGGTTTGCGTTGGCTGCCGCGATGATGGCCTCCGAGATGGGACGCGAGCGAAGATGACCGCTGGCGACGAGGATCTGCCGTTCTGCGCTCTCGATGCGTGCGACGATCGCGTCTGCGACTTCGTTCTCACCGCGGTTCACGGAGAAGGTCGGCCCGAAACGGGACGATTCGTAAGTGCGGAAGTTTGCGCTCGTGAAGTAAGCGTGTGCGTCTTCCACTTCGGCCGCTTCGAGAAGGTTCGTGTCCACCTCGTGCGCTTCGACGAAGGGAAGTGTCTCGTAGAGGAAGTCACGGCTGTTGGCCCAGAGGTGCTCGTATTCCTGCTGGTAACGAAGAAGCAATTCTGCGTGGTTCCGGATGATGACCGTGTTTTCGTCGTAGCGCGTGCCCGCGCTATTCGACCAGTTGCCACTGCCCGTCATGATCGTGCCCGTCACGCGCGACGTGCTCTGCGGGCCGTCGGCGATCACGAACTTATGGTGCATGATCTTGTTGATGTATCGGACGTCTACTCCGATCTGCTCAAGGCGAGCGCTCATCGTTCCTTCGGGGTCGCTTCGATCGCCATTTGCGGACTCGAAGATCATTCGAACCGGGACGCCGCGCTCCATCGCTCGTTCAATCGCGTCGAAGATCGACGCGTCGCGGAAGGAATACATCGCGATATCGACCGAGTGTTCCGCTGCGTCGATGATCTCAACGGCTTCGGCGAGGTGACTATCTTCCCACGGCTGCGGCGAGAAAATCGCGTGCACCGATGGGTCACCGAGGTCCGGTACCTCACATGCGTCCCCAATCATCGCGACGAGCTGCCGAATCGCCGCGGGACCGACATACGAGACACCATCGACCTCTGCGATGTCGTCGAAGAGGTCATCATCGGCAGTACCTGCTTCGCCATCCTCCCCGTCGCGATGCGCGATGAGGTTGTTCGCGGCGCGCGTATGCACCCCGCCGCTTCGAAGGGATTCGGTCGTCGTAGCTTCGCGATTCAGCAGAGCGACGACTTCTTCGACTTCGCATTCCTCGTATCCGCTTCCATCGGCCTTCCCATCGACGAAGACCTCGTCGAACTCGCCGTCTGGCGAATCCACGGTGTCGGAACAACCGAACGCGAGCGAGGTCAGTAGGGAGATGGAAAGAAGTGAGCGACGTAGTCCAAACATTGTCGAGAAGTCTAAGCAAAAGGCACGCCATTTGGGTGACGTTCGCGCAAACGAACCGAATCAGCCTGCCCTGATGAAGAATGTCTCTGAATTCATTGGTGAAAACGAAAAGCGCGGCTCGGAAGGCGCGGTTTTGAGATTCGACAGGGCTCGCGCCGCTGTTGTTTTCACGGCGTCACTGGCAATCGGATCCGCCAGATCCGGCCCCAGCTGGCCTCAACCGACACCACCCCCCGGTCTATCTTTTTCCGAACTGGTGCTCCATTCGGATGTTTGGGTAGGATTAGCGAGCGAGCAGCCAAGAAACTCGGAGAATCGACTGCGCGGTTCGCGATGTTCGTCTTTGCGGAAGAACCGACGTTCGTGGCACGTTGATCGGGCGTGGATGGAATGCCGTTGAGTTCGAAACGTCTTGGGACGCTGCTCTCCGGCCTCTTGTTGGCGCTATGCACCTGGCCCACCGAAGGGGCCGCGCAGGACAATGGGGATTACTTCTCGTACTTCTCCGGGTGGCCCCTCGACACTCACCCGCTCGATGGCCTTGAACGCTTTCTGGAACCGAACGTTCGCGCTCGTTCGCAGTGTGCATCCCGCGATGACCTGGTGACGTATCGCGGCGAGCTGATCCGTTTTCGTCCGGCGGCGCGCGTTCATCCCGAATTTGCCGAACGCCTCCGACGTTTCGAAGACCGAGTCGTGCAGATCTCGACCGCATTTTACGGGCGCCCGCCTCGCGCGATCACGCACCGCGGGACGTATAACTGTCGTCTTGCGCGCGGGAGACGCCGCAGACTCAGCGAGCACGCTCTCGGTAACGCGCTCGACCTCACTGGCTTCGACTTCGGCCGGATGCCGCGAGAGGAATGGTTCGAAGGTCAGCCCCGCTGGCATCGACGAGGATTCTCGATTCGGATTCGGACCCATTGGACACCACGGCGCAATCACCAGCGGGAGCGCACTCACGCGACGTTCCTGCACGCCATCGCCGAAGATGCCCGATCGACTCCACGTATGTTTCGCGGAATCGTCGGGCCTCCCAGGCCACGGCATCACGACCATCTTCATCTGGACGCGTCACCATGGCGCTATGCGATGTTCACGTACGCGCCCTTGGAGGGCGAGTAAGCACTATTCGCTCGGCACTTGGTGCGGGCGGATGCCGCGGAGCGTGACGGTCGTGACCGCTCCTGGAAAGACCTGGGCGCGGTACCAGCCAACGCTTTCGAGTGCGCCACCTTGGCGAACGACTCCCGCAACGTCGATGGGTCCCTCGGGAACGTCGAGCGCCGCGTACAGACCGAGCAAGCTCGTTCCCGCCTGACGACCCACCGCGGGGAGCGGGTTGTCCGGGTTGTCATTGAAGTAGGTGAAGACGTCGGCTTCCGGGTTCGTCGCGATCTGCGCGAACTCGAGGCGAACATCGTCGCAGTCATGCGCTTCGCCGGCGACGACGCCGTGGGTCGGGCGGATGCCATCGATGAGACCTGCCGTTAGAGGAATGCTTGTCCAGTCCGAGCTTGAGAGGATACGCGCCCGGTAGTTCCAGCGGGCCCCCTGGAGTGCGCTCTGTCCAAAGGTTTCGCAAGCGCCCTCGGCGGGGGCCGCGGTATCCACCTCAGAGTTGGAGATATAAATATTGTAGGAGTAGATATCGTGCCAAAAGCTAGGGTTGCCGTGCGTTTTCACGATGAGCGGGGTCTCGGTCGGCACGTTCTCGATGAAATAGAAGCCGAGCGAGCGCGTGCCCGTCACCTCGCCATCCTCGATTTCGTCTTCGGTTTCGGAGCATGGGTCTTCGACCATCGCCGTCGCGGAGCCAACGAGCTCGCCAAGCGCGCCATTTTCGCCTTCGAGATAAATCTCGACGTCAATCGCGTCCGCGTCGCCACCGTTCCCGAAGACATCCACGATGCCGTAGACGGTCACGTTCTGTGACTCGCCGACTTCGAGGTATCCGCCGGGTGCGTTGCAAGCAAAGTTTGGGGTGCCGCTTTCGCCGCTTCCATCGCAGAAATCATTCTCCGGAGTTCGCTCGGCGCCTCCCGCCGTCATCAACTCCGTACAGCCGACCAAGTTCGCGTCGAGGCTATCCATATCGAGAGGGCGCGGGACGCACGCGCAGGCGCTCTCGACCTGGGTTCCATCGCAATCCGGGAACGCAGCGCATTCGGTGGGTGCGAGCTCATCGTTGGCAACGCCGTTATCCGGCACCGCGGAATCTGGGCTCGTATCGCTCGTGGCGTCCGAGCCCGCGTCGGTCATGGAGCTATCGTCATCTCCGCACGCGAGTGCAAGCAAGAGGGAGAGTAGAAGGGGAAAGCGAAGAAACTTCATCCGCGGAGCGTTGTCCGAACTTTCTTCCGGTTCAAGCGGGATTCGAAAATCGTCCCTGGGGCCGAATAAAGTGCAGTGAAGTTCAGTCGGCGCCTCCCTCGGGGGCCGCGCAGGCCCGCAAGATCGAGTATCCTGAGACAATGATGCTCTTCCGCTTCCTCCCGCTCGGGGCGCTCCTCCTTTTGTGTTCGTGCTCAACGGATGAAGTCTTCGAGATGAACGTGGAACTAAAGACAGACCTGGTCTCGGGTGAGGAGTTCGATGTCGCTCGTGTCTTTGTCGATGGAGAAGCGCGGGTCACTCGGCAGGTGCAGTCCGGTTTCGGCGCTGCCGTGATTGACGGGGAGCGCGTCGCGGACCTCCGGGAAGAAGCGGGCGCACGCCGGATTCGTGTCGAACTCTCATTCGACGGCGTCTCCGTGCTTTCGAGAGAAGTGCTCGTCGACCTTGATCGCGACCTTCCCGTGACGGTCGTGATGACCCGAGATTGCCTCGGCATTGTCTGCCCGGACGGTTCTCTTTCGTGCCTCGCCGGCGAGTGCGTTGAGGAAGAGTGTGTAACCGGAGAAGAGCCAAGCTGTCCTGAAGCCGAATGCGAGAACGCCAGCGACTGCCCGGGCGGAGCGGCGTGTGCGGTTCCCTCGTGCGCGTTCGGGGTGTGCTTTCTGGCGGGGGATTCCGATCGATGCGAAGCCGCAAACTACTGCGCGCCGGACGAGGGCTGTCGAACGAGCTCACGCATCGTCGAGTCGGACGCGGGCATGATGGACGCGGGCATGGATAGCGGCGTCGACGCGTCCATGGATGCCGCGGCCGATGTCTCTCAGGATGTGGCCGCCGATGTGGCGCCGGACGTTGCTCCGCCCGAATGCGAAACCGGCGCCGATTGCCTCGACGCAAATGAGTGCGAGACCGCGACGTGCCCGGATGGAATGTGCATTTACACGGCGGACGATTCGCTTTGCGCAGGGACGGACGTTTGTCGCGCGCCGGGTTGCGCGCCGCTTTTTGATTGCGAGCCTCGGGCCGGAGACCGTGATGGTGACGGCGTCGCGGACTATCGCGACCCGTGGCCGGACGACTGCAACTCGAATCTGCTCTACGACAACTTTCTCGCCGCGCCGGATTCACGTTTTGCATTGCTCGCAGGAGCGATGGCAGAGGCCGGCGCGGTCGCGCTTCCTTCGGGAGCGCGGCTCTATACCAACGCTTTCCCGTCCGAGCTTGAGGTCTTTGTCGAGACGGAAATCGAGATGGGTGAAATCCTGACGCCGACCCAGTTCAGCGTCGGGATGTTTCTGCACGATGGCCCGGCCGGGCACTGGACGTGCCACCTCTATGCGCATCCGGCGACGGGGGACGCGAGGCCTCGTCTCCGGCACGGCTCGACGCATGGCGGCGAACCCTACGCGCCTGCGCAGTTTCCCTACACGGCTGCAGATTTGAGTGTGGGACAGCGATACTTCCTTCAGGGGTGGGTTGGCGATGACGGGTTCTATCATTGTCGCCTCGCGGACGAAGGTTCGGTGTTGGAGGAGACGTTGAGCGTGCCGGGGGCATCGCTGCCTGCCGAAGGCGGCGCGGTACGGGTTGTGGTGAACTCCGCAAACGCTCGGGTGCTCGAGTTCCGAGCGCTTCGACACTAAGGGACTGTGCGATGTTTCGGTTTTCGCTTTTCGTAGTCCTCGCCTCGATGGCCTGTTCGAGTGATGAGAGTTTCGAGCTCTCGGTTGAACTCAAGACGGATGTCGTCCCGCGCGGAGAGTTTGACCGCGCGGAATTGCGGGTGGATGGCTCGCTGCGCGCCACGCGCGTGGTGGGTGAGGGCGGCTTCGGCTCCGGGCTCCTTGAAGGAGACCGGCTGGCCGACCTTGACGAAGCGGCTGGGCAGCGACGCGTCCGGGTGACCCTTCTACAAGGTCCGGCCACCGTCCTCGAGCGAGAGGTGTTGGTGGATCTTGACCGCGATCTCTCGGTACGCATTGTCATGACCCGCTCGTGTCAGGATGTCGTCTGCCCAGATGGGTCCCGGCTCTCTTGCTTAGGGGGAGAGTGTGTCGATCCCGAGTGCGTCACAGGCACCGAGCCGAGTTGTCCCGACCCGGATTGCATTGGACCAAGCGACTGCGCATCCGGCGCATCGTGTGCGCTTCCTCGATGTGAATCCGGCATCTGTTTGCTCGAAGGAGATTCTGCTCAATGCGAGGCTGCGCAGTTTTGCGATCCGGAACGAGGCTGCATGGCCTTGCCAGGCGAGGACCTCGACGCGGGTATGGAAGACGCCGGCATGGATGCGACGCTCGATGCGACGATGGACGTGGAGCCGGACGTGGAGCCGGACGTGACGCCGCCGGAGTGTTCCGTGCCGGAAGATTGCGAGCCGATGGGCGAATGTGCTCGCCCATCGTGTTCCGGTGGGATGTGCAACTACACCTTCGACGACACGCTGTGCTCCGGGACCGACGTCTGCCGAGACGGCATCTGCGGACCGCGCTTTGATTGTACGCCGCTCGCCGGAGACCGAGACGGCGATGGCCTCCCCGATTTTCGCGACCCGTGGCCTGACGAATGCAACGAAACGCTCCTTTTTGATGACTTTGAAGATGGAATCGATCCGCGTCTCATGTTCCGGAATGGCTCGACTCAAGAAGGAAACGAGATCTCTCTGCCGGACAATGGACGCCTTCATTCCGACGCGTTCTCCGACGAGCGCGATGTCTTTGTGGAGGCGTTCTTTGAAACCGGAGATATTCTCGATACGGAGATTTGGTCATGGGGCCTTCGCATGCATCAGATCCCCGGCGCTGCGTGGGTTTGCCACATCTTCGTGAATCCGGCGGCCGGTGATACCGAGCCTCGACTTCGTCATGGGTCCCGCCACGGAGAGGAACCCTACGCTCCAGCAGTCTTCCCTTACACGGACGTCGACCTTAGCCCTGGGCAGCGGTACCACCTTCAAGCGTGGGTCGCCGACGGTACCTATCACTGCCGGATCGTCGATGCGATCGAGGTACGCGGTCACACGACGAGCGTTCCCGGGGCCGCGGTACCCGAGACCGGAGGTGGAATGCAAGCGTTCACCGACAACGTGACTGCGTCCGTGCTTGAGCTACGCGTGCTTCGACACTGAGCGCCTTTCGGCTTCGCTACATCATCGATACCGGGTCCATGTCCAGGGAGACTCGCGAGCGCGAGCGATGCAGCAGGGACGCGAGATGGTCTCGGATCTCCATCAGGGGCCGGCGCGGTCCCACGACGAGGAAGCGAAAGCGATAGCGACCGCGGAGCTTTGAAAGTGGCGCCGGAGCAGGTCCTTTAACGGCCACCGCTCCGGCGCGGCAAGCGGGATGACGCCGCGCCTCGGCCGCCAGCCGATCCGCACTTTGCCGGGCACGGTTCTCGTCGCCATCATCGACGCGAATCGCGATCGCGCGACCAAAGGGTGGGTAGCCAAGCGATTCTCGATCTGCGAGCTCCGCTTGGTAGAAGGTCTCGTAATCGTGTTCCGAAGCGCAGACGATCGACGGGTGCTCGGGCTGAAAGGTCTGGATCAATACGCGGCCCGGGCGCTCGCCGCGTCCGGCGCGCCCGGCGACCTGAGCGAGTAGCTGAAACGTTCGCTCCCCCGCGCGGAAATCCGGGAAGCCGAGCGATTGGTCCGCCATGATGACCCCAACCAGGGTGACCCCCGGGATATCGTGCCCCTTGGTGACCATCTGCGTGCCGACCAGCACGTTCGTCTCGCCGGAGCGAAGCTTGTCGAGAACGTCTTCGATCGCGCGGCCGTTGGTCGCCGAGTCACGATCGAGACGCGCGACATTGGCTTCTGGAAACGCGTTCGTGACGAGTTCCTCAAGCTGCTCCGTTCCGATCCCGGCGCTGAACATTCCCTTCGCACGACAGGTTGGACACTCGTTGGTGGGAGGGCGCTGGTGGTCACAATAGTGGCAGCGAAGCTTGCCCTCGGCGCGATGCTCCGTGAGCGCGACGCTGCACGCCGGGCATTCTGCAACCGCGCCGCAGGTCTCGCACCGAAGGCTCGGCGAAAAGCCGCGGCGGTTCAAAAAGAGAATCGCTTGCTCGCCGGCTTCCAGCGTTTCCTCAAGCGCACGGTGGAGCGGAGCGCTTAGCCAGCGGCTACCAGAGGGGCCTCGGATATTCCGCTTGAGATCGATGAGCTCGACGCTCGGCAATCGATTCGCCGTCGCACGTTTGGGCAGCGAGAGCAGGTCAATGCGCCCACGTTCGGCGAGGCGAAACGCCTCCATCGAAGGCGTCGCGCTGCCGAGAATGCACAGCGCCTTCGCGCGATGCGCACGCAAGAGCGCCATATCGCGCGCGTGATAGCGAAAGCCTTCTTCTTGTTTGTAGGAAGGATCGTGTTCTTCGTCGACGACGACCACCCCGAGATTTTCGATCGGAGCAAAGAGCGCGGAACGCGCCCCAACAGCGAGCTTCAGCGTTCCATCGCGGAGCTTTCGCCAAGCACGGTCTCGTTCGCGCGGCGTGAGCCCGGAGTGAAGGACGGCGATGGCGTCTCCGAAGCGGGCGCGGAAACGCGAGACCAACTGAGGCGTCAGCGCAATCTCGGGAACGATCAGGAGTGAGCCTTTTCCTTGCCTTCGTGCGTGTGCGATGGCGCGCAGGTAGACCTCTGTCTTTCCAGAGCCAGTGACCCCATGCAGCAGAAACGCACCTGGCTGCTCGCTATCGAGAGCCCCCGTGAGTCGCTCGATCGCGGTGCGCTGCGCCGTGGTCGGCGTGATTTGATGTCCGTCGCGCGCGACCTCGTTTCGAAAGAAGGGGTCGGCGATCACCTCGCGCTCTTCGCTTACGGCGAGCCCGAGTTCGACAAGGCGCCGAACCAGCTTTCGAGCATCTTTTCGAAGCGCCCGAAGCTCACTGAGCGTGACCTCTTCATCAACCACGAGCGCGTCGAGAATCGCTTGCTGCGCGGCCCCAAGCCTCGTCTTTGGCGTCTCATTGGTCCGCCGAACGAACATCTCGACCTCGGTTGCGATCGCACGGCCTTTGAGCTCCTCGCCTTCATCGAGAAACCCATCTTTGCGCAGGCGCTTAAAGGCACCCTTCGGGATCGCGGGAGAGGCTGCTTTGAGAACCTCTCCGATCGGATGCGCGTAGTAGTGCGCGGCCTCGCAAAGAAACGCGAGCAGCTCCTCGTTAAAGATGGGCTCGCTCTCAAGGAGCCCCGCAAGCTCACGAAGCTTGATTCCGGGCGGCGGGTCTTCTGGGTGCGCGACCACGATCGATGCGAGCTTTCGCCCATGAAACATGACCGCAATCCGGGAGCCAATCGGCGGGCGCGGTGCGCCTTCCGGCACTTTGTAGGTATAGACCTGGCGGAGCGGAACGGGGACCGCGACGGAGACGAGCGCACTCATTCGCTGTCCTCCGATTCGTGCTCCTCCAATTCGTTTTCCGCACGTTCTTTCCAGGCCGCGTGAAGCACGGCTGCGACGGCGTCAAAAAGCGGTTCGGGAATGGATTCGCCAAGCTCGAGCGCAAAAAGCGAACGGGCGAGCGGGATATCGCGCATGATCGGAACCCCGGCTTCCTCCGCCGCGGCGATCATCTTCTTCGCGAGATGCTCCTGCCCCCGCGCGACTACTTCCGGCGCGTCGTGTTCCTCTTCATCGTAGCGAAGCGCCACGGCGATATGCGTGGGGTTCACGACGAGCACATCCGCCGAGCGAACACCTTCGAGCGTGTTGTGCTCGATGATCTCCTGGTGCATTCGCTTGCGCTCGCCTTTTGCGTGCGGATCGCCCTCGGCCTCCTTGTGCTCACGCTTCACCTCGTCCTTGCTCATCCGCTGGTCCTGCCGGAAGCGCCACCGCTGATAGAGCACATCGACGGCGGCGATGGCGAGAAAGGCGCCCGCGACGCGGTAGATGAGCGGCGCGGCCATCGATCCGATCAGGGGCAGCATCGCATCTGCGGAGCGACCTGCGCTGAGCCCGATGGCGGCGCTGCTCTCGCGAAGCGTCCGGACGGCGACATAACCAATGATGATCAACTTGAGCAGCGTCTTCAGAAACTCGATGAGCTGCCGCTGCGAAAAGAGGCGTTTGGTTCCTTCGATCGGATCGATTCGCGAGAGCTTCGGCGAGACCGGTTCGAGCGTGAGCAGCCCGCCGACCTGAAGGAAGGCGACCGAGGTCCCGGTGACGAGCGCTGCGAGCACGACCGGCAGAAGAACCCCCGTTCCGACCGTCAGCATTGCGAAGAGCCGAGGCATCAGCTCGTGCCTTTCGAGCGCGAGATTCGTCAGCCCGCCACGCATCATCTGAAGCAGCTGATCGCTCGCTTCTGCGCCCGTGGCCGAAAAGGTCGCCGCCGCGACCAAGAGCACCACCGCGCTCGTCAGATCCCGGCTCTTCGGAATTTCTCCCCGCTTGCGCGCATCGCGCAAACGTTTGGGAGTCGGATCTTCGGTCTTCTCGGACATACAGCATCAAGGAGGTTATCAGCCGTGCGTGACACGAGTTGCGTCGAAACTCAAAAAGGAGGTGGTTTGCTCTCGTTCCGAGCGATCCGTCCCGCCAGTGCGGGAATCTCTCCCATGAAATCCCGGTGCGTGACCCGTGCGCGATCCTCAGAGTGTCTTTCATCGTGCTCGATTCAGCATTTTTCTCACATCCCCGCATCACCGTGCGGAAGCGAACCAAGCAAGAACACGCAAACGGGCGGAAACGTGGTCGATTCTTCTTCCCCGGAACCTCACAATACTCGGCGCCGACGAACGAGCCGATGACAGTCGCTCGTCATTCGCAAGCTCGGTCCTATCGGGAGCGGCAGACGCCGGAAATCGGGGTTCAAGTCGTGCGAAACTGGTGCTTTCATCCGTTCGAGAAGTTCTCGCTCGTGCTTACCTGCGCGGGAGCGTGGCTTCTCTCGGTCGATAGCTTCGAGCTTTGGGAGAGTGGAGCCGTTCAGGATGCCGTGGCGCTAGGGGGCGTCGCCGTGATCGTTTGGGCGTTGAATCTTTGGTTGATCGGCGCGGCCACCTTTAACCGAACCGACTTTTGGTTCGATCGTACGGCGTTGCAAACGCGCGTCTCTCCTTTCGCCATCAACCTACGTACGATCGATATCGCCATTTCGGACGTTTCGGGATTTGAGCTCAAAAGGTCTGTGGGCGATCAGTGTAACGTTTACGCGAGGCTCGGTGACCGCTCCGTGAAAATCGATGCTTGGGTCCAGCTCGACGAGGCGGCATCGCTGATCGAAGTGTTGAAGGAGGCTCTTGCAGCGGTTGCGGAGGACGCAAGACCTGGTGATACGAGGGAGGCCGACATGTGAGCGGCGGGCTCGCCGAACTCATGATTTGTGTCGAGATTGCGACTGCGATTTAGCGTGCGATGAAGTCTCGTAGGTACAAATACTCTTTACCGTCCTGCGTGATATCGACGTCTTCGAAATCGATGTCAGACAGCCCCTCGCGGACCTCCACGATCCGATTGCCAATGATGTAGATGACCGAAAAACGGTACTAAGTCCTCAATCAAACGTGAGTGAGGACTAGCATTCTTAACAATGCCCTTTGCAAAAGGGCCTCGTTGCTCAGGCGAAGCCTGGGCGAACTTCACCCCAAAACGACTTGGCTACTCCAAGGCTAGCCCTACAAACAAGCCCATCGTTTCGCGACGCACTTGTTTGAGCGCTCGTCGGCCGGCGGCCACCCGCACGCTGCGATGCCGAGCACAAGCGTACTCTGAGTGATTGGCGCGCCATCCCAGACGATTTCGTCCCCGATTCGGTAGTCCGTGAGCATTTCGCCCCACGCCTTGAATTGAGCGCTCAAGGACTGCCGCATTTCGGGCACGAGTCGACATCGTAGATTTCAGCAAAGCCTGAACGCTGCATCGAAATCCGGTGACCAGCGGCACCGATTGAGTAGCCCGGTGAGGCGTCAATACGCTCATGCATTTCGTAGGCATCGCCGCAAGGACACGGTACCGGCGAATACCAAAATCCAAAGAACAAGGGTCTCGAAGTGAAACCTCCGTGCGTAGAGAAGCACGAGGTCATCGGGGTGATAGTGCTCCGAACTCGGTTCTAGCACCGAATAGATTTGAAACAGAAGGGCTAACGCAAAGGCGAGCCCGTAGATGAACCGTCTCGCGAAGGCCCAGCGCTCATCTCGCAGTGTAAGTGCAGCGATGGAGAGAGTAAGCGTGAACGATGAGAGCTCCCGTGCGATCGCACAGCCGCGCAGTTCCAGACTGGCCGCACGAAGGTCTGGAGCACACGCGACGTGTGTTGCTGCGGAGAACAACACCCAGAAGAGAAAATGCAGGCGTTCGGCCTTGGCTCGATCGCACCATGCGCTGGTAGCCGCGGCCAATAGGGCTGCCCACGTTGCGTGCACTGGGTGCGTGTGGACCGCCCACGGCACGCACAGGATTAGGAGAGGCAGGCTAC
>JAHDCI010000346.1 GCA_020629955.1 Myxococcota bacterium
TCCTCCTCTCTTCTAAAAGCTCCGTGAATCCAATCATCTACGCTCTATCAACCCAAGAATATAGGGACAGGCCCTAGGACTCGATGCAATTTATTCCCGCCATTGATTTGATGAACGCGCAGGTCGTTCGCCTCGCTGAAGGGGACTTCGAACAGCGGACCACCTACGGCGATGATCCTCTCTCCGTCGCGCGCGCCTTCGCCGATGCGGGCGCAGAACGTCTGCACATCGTCGACCTCGACGGCGCTCGAAGCGGCGCTGGCAAAAACCAAGCCGTGATTCAGCAAATTGTTCGTGAGCTTCCCCTGGAGGTTCAAGTCGGAGGCGGGATTCGAGACCGCGTGAGCGCCGAGCGATGGCTTTCGCTTGGAGTGAAACGAGTCGTGATCGGCACCATGGCAGTCGCGAAGCCCGACCTTGCGAGGGCGCTCTGCGAGGAGAACGCGGGAAACGTCATCATCTCGGTGGACGGTCGCGATGGGAAGGTCGCAACGCACGGATGGACGGTGAGTACAGAGAAGCTCGCGCTTGAACTCGCGCGAGAGGCTGAGCAGTGGGGAGCGTTTGGCATTCTCTATACCGATGTCGCCCGTGACGGGCTTCAGGTCGGCGCAAACGTCGAGGCGACCGGGGCGATGCAAGATGCTCTTGGGATTGAGGTCATCGCGTCTGGAGGCGTTGGGTCGCTAGGTGATCTGAAAGCGCTTCGGGAGCGAGGGATTCGCGCCGTCGTCTCCGGTCGCGCGCTTTACGAAAAGGCGTTTGACGTCGCCGATGCGATCCGCGTCAGTCAGCGATGAGCGCCAAACGCATCATTCCTTGCCTCGATGTGAACGAGGGACGGGTCGTGAAAGGTGTGAACTTCGTTGGGCTCCGAGACGCCGGGGACCCGGTGGAGCTCGCGTCGAGGTATAGCGAAGCGGGCGCAGACGAAATTTGTTTTCTCGATATTTCGGCATCTCATCTCGGGCGTGAGACCACCCGCGCGATGGTGACCAAGGTCGCGCTCGAGACATCCGTTCCGTTGACCGTCGGCGGCGGGGTCAGGGAGCTAAGCGATGTTCAGAAGCTTCTCGACGCGGGGGCGGACAAAGTCGCGATCAACAGTGGTGCGGTTCGTCGACCGGAGGTCATCTCGGAAGTGAGCGCGCGCTACGGCTGCCAGGTATTGGTCGTCGCGATCGACGCACGATCCGAACCCGAAGGTGGTTTTGCCGTGTTCACGCACGGTGGACGCAAAAAAGCGCTGCCCGACGCGATCGAATGGGCGAAGACAGTAGCGGAGCGAGGCGCGGGTGAGATACTCCTGACCTCAATGGACCGGGATGGAACGGGTATCGGGTACGATATTTCGCTGACACGTGCGGTAGTGGATGCCGTCTCCATTCCGGTAATTGCGTCAGGAGGTGTGGGCACGCTCGAGCACCTGGAAGAGGCTTTCGACCAAGGTGGCGCGGAAGCGGCGCTCGCAGCGTCGATTTTTCATGACGGCCATTTCACGATCGAAGAGGCGAAAGCGCACCTTCTTTCTCGCGGCGTTCGAGTTCGGCCGGTGGCTCCAAGGGGCACGCTGTGAGCGGGTTAACTGTTGCGGATTTCGTGGAACGTCTCCAGACGCGAGGTGTAAAGCTTCCGTTTGAGATCGGTACGTTCATCGCACTCGAAGCGACAGAACTATTGCTAAATGGCCCCGCCCTCGCGGACGCCGACGAAGTTTCGCTGAACGACCAGGGCGAAGTTGTGCTCCTAGCGATGCCGCACTCCGCCGATATGTCGGCCGCGGCGCAATCCGTTTGTCAGGAGCTGCTCCCGAAGATTTTGGTCGCCGCTGGCAGCGGTGTGCCGCGGCATACCGTGCGGCTGATCGAAAAAGGCCCATCTTCCGGAACATGGAATCTCAGCGAGCTTCGTGACGAACTCGAAGCTGCGCTTGTGCCGCTGAATCGCTCTGCCGCTGGGCGGGTGCTGGCTCGTTTGGTTCGAGACGCAAAGAAGGACGCCCCCAAAGAGGCGCGTGCCGGTCTCGCGCTTGATCCAAACGCCGATGCGGACCTGGATGCCCTTCTCGCTTCGGGCGATGAGCCGGACGCTGCGGTCGACGTCGACGTTGCGCAGGCACTCTCGGAACGACCTGGTGCAGCGGTGGTCGACTTTTCGGAAGTCGCGAAGAAGCGTGCGCCCGGAAGCCCTTCCGAGGTCAAGGCGCGGAAGCGCGCGCAAGCAGACCGCTCGCTGGACCGACTGGAAGAAGTGGATGAGCCACGTCGAAGTAACGGGGGCAGCAAGACGTGGCTCTGGGCTCTCTTGCTCGTTCTCGCCGTTGGTGCGGCTTACGTCGCGATTGCACGCCCGGATCTTATCGAAAGCGTCATCGGAAATCGTGACTCGCGGGAATCTTCGGGAGAGCCTGCCGAAGAAGCGCCTGAGCCCGAGGAAGAAGCGGAAGCCGAGCCCGCGTTGGTTCGCGGAGACCTTTCCGTTCAGGTGAATCGAGAGCGGGCCGAGGTCTTTCTGAAGCTTGGCGATTCGCCGGCGGAGATCGATGGGCTCCCGATTGGAGTTGGCTACGAAGTGCTGGTGATCGGAGAGGGACGCGCCGCCGTCCGTGAAACCATTATGGGCTCCGAGGCGTGGCCTGAAGGTCGTTTGGTGCGCGCAGTTTCGATTTCCGAGGAGTCGCGCGAGGCCAGCGCAAACCTTGATCTCGGAAGCTCCCGGTTGACAGCAGAGAACATCGGAGAACCGACCGGCGAGTCTGGGTCGCTACGTATTGAGACGGATTCCCCCGCAGAGGTATATCTCCTGGTTGGGTTTGGAAGTGCGAACGTTCGCGACCTCCCGACGAACGAGCCGGTGGAGCTTCTGATCGGGGAGCCTGGGTTTCGAACGGCAAATGTTGATGTGGCAACCGAGAGCTGGTCCGAAGCCAGCGGCCGAGCGACCCACTCCCTCGAGATCACACTCGAAGCGATATCTGAGTAGCG
>JAHDCI010000093.1:0-2357 GCA_020629955.1 Myxococcota bacterium
AAGTCGGCGCCCTGAACCGAATCGAAGAGGCCGGTATTGCCACGGTCGCCGGTGATGAGCTGACCATTCGGTGCGCGAGCGATGTAGAGAAGCTCGCTGACGACATCGCGGTTGGTATCGTCGAGGTAAAGAATTCCCGAGGACCAACGCCATAGCTCGCGTCCGATGTTGAAGTACACCTGCCCTGAATCGTCGACTTCGATAGCCTCAGAGGTCGTCGAGCCGAAGGAAGGGTCCAAGGTCGCGCCACTCTCTCCGCTTTCTGGAGGTAGATACGTGGGAATCGGTTCTCGTTCGGCGAAAGGTATATCGTTTGGATGATCCACAGAGTATTCCAAGACACCGGTCATTGCTCGGAGGTCGCCCTCGGTATCCAGCTCGATGAGCTGGTTCTGATGGCGAAGGATGATCCGCCCATTCGCGAGATATCGGACGCCGCGACGAAGGAACGGGAAGCGGACAAAACGCCCTGGAAGAACAACACCAAAGGACTCGAAGATGTTGCCACCAGGCCCAGGCGAACCGGGGTAGGAGCTGCTTCGGGTCTCTCTCCAGTAGTAGTCCTCGACACCACCCCCCGCGAGAGTGTACACGCGACCGGATGGACGGATCTCGCGCACACGGCCAAAGCGCATGTCGGTGAAATAGACCGTACCATCGGGACCTACATCGAGATCTCCAGGGAACACGGGTACGAGTTCGCCAGGCTCTTCTTCGAAAGCCGATTCGTCATCCGCGAGGTAGTTTGCCGACGGGAAGGTTCCGATTCCGGCAACCACAAATACGCGACCCTCAGGTGTGAGCCGTCGAATATAGTGCCGTGCTCCGGTCTCACCGAAGTAGATCGAACCGTCAGGACCAATCGCGATTCCACCTGTGACCGCAATCCGCGTCTGGAACGCTTCGACGTCGTCTACTTCGGTCAAAAGCGCTGAAGTTCCACCAGCAATCTTCTCGACGGTGCCATCGATCAGTCGCCGGAATATCCCCGTGGATGTCCCGATCACCATGCGGCCCTGTGGATCAAAGCGGACCGAGTTTACGAGGCCAAGCGCCACACTCGAGGGCGCCGCTGCTTCCGGCAAGCGCCTGGTCTGCCCCCCACCGTCGTGAAGAGTTCGCGACGCGATATCGAGGTGGTGATGCCCTTCGAGAGAAAGACCGCCGAGTCCCGTACGCAAGCGCGCGTCGAGGTTTCCGACAACCTCGAGCCTTCGTTCAGTTCGGGTGAGGGCTTCGAACGAGCCACGAACGGTTCCAAGTGAGACGTCGCCGCCTCGGCTTCCGAAGCTCGAACCGCCACGGCGGAATGGGGAAGTCGCCAGGGTTGCGGTGTAGACATTGCGAACGTCCACTTCGAGAGGCACCACCGCTCCGATCGGCCTGCCTGCGAAATCGAGACCGTCCCATTCGAAGGTCGCGAACTGACGCCCGCCTACGGTTTCCACCGTGCGGGGGATCGGCCTTCCAGCTGCCCTGGCTTCGACGACGGTGCGTACTCGTGAGCTCGAAACACCCGCCGTATTGTTGATCTGGTAGCGAACCTGGTTTCGTGCGCGGTAGCCCTGAACGCGGTCGCTCTGATAGACGAGGTTGCGATTCGTGCCCGCGATCGGGAAGCGCTCGCCGACGACGCGGTTGTCGCAATGAATGACCGTGCCCGATGCTTCTGCAGGACAACCTTCGTCCTCCGCTTCGGCGATCAAATCCGGTGCTTCCGCATCTTCAGGAAGCACAAAGGGCCAGTTGCAGTCGTAGGGCGTGAGATGGGTAATCGCCGTCCGCCAGAGAGAAGCGCCTGGCGCGTACATCGCGGCGATTTGCTCGCGCTCGCCATCCGTGATGCCAAGCTCGGCGAGACTTGCCGCGTCTTCTGCAACGCCGTCGTTATTCGCGTCAAGCTCCGCGAGCCCGCCCGCGTGCGCTAGCACGTCGAGTACCACGCCATCCTCCTCGGGGACCCACTGCGAGCCCGCGGCGCTGTAGCTTCCGACGGGGACCGCCACGCCGCTCTCAAAGCCGATGAAGTTATCGACATAGAAGAACACCGGCTGGCTGAACTCGACGCTCTCAGCACCCATTTCAAGCGCTTCGTCAAAGCTTAGCTCTGCCGCGTAGGTGTAGGCAATTTGGTCCGGCATGGTGCCGGGCATGCGGCTCGGTCCCTCTTCGCCGACGGTGTATTCCGTGGCGCGCAGGTGACCGTTTGTAAGCGGCAGGCGAGAGCCATCGGGCATCACCATTTCCGCGGCGGTGACCGGCGGGATCAGAAGGCTCGCGTGACGCGTGCCATCATCATCGCTCTGCATCGAGCCCTCGTGAAGCTGATATTCCGGCGCGCCAAGCGCGACTTCGGT
>JAHDCI010000093.1:2457-18608 GCA_020629955.1 Myxococcota bacterium
GCGCCAAGAGGACCGCCGAAGACTTCGCCAAAGACGCGGACGATCTGCGCTGGCTCAAGCGCGCCAGGCGTGGCGCCGCGCTGCGTGCCGCCCTCTTCGTTGAGGAAACCAACGTCATCCCAGAGCCGCGGGCCGGTTTCCGCGGGAGCCACAGTCGAAGGCTCATTTGGACACTCGAAGGTTCCGTAGATTGGTGTATGTGATGCGACCCCCGCGCTGCAGCTATCGACGGTGCACGGATTCAAATCCGTAAACGCTTCGTCGACGCTGCCATCGCAGTCGTCATCGACGCCGTCACAATTGGTATCCGGCACGCCTTCGGGGGCGCAGCTGTCGATGAGCACTCCGGCGACGCAGCTCGTTTCTCCTGCCGCCGCGCATACACCTTCTCCGCAGGAAGTTGCTTCGGGCACAAATGCTTCGTCGATGCTGCCATCGCAATCGTCATCGATTCCGTCGCAGGTGCTATCCGCAGAGGGACTTCCGGCGTCGCAGGTGTCGACCTCTGAGCCAGCAACGCAGGTAAGTGCTCCAGTGCTGCCGCAGGCACCAACGCCACAAGAGGTTGGCGTGGCGGCGTAAGCTTCATCGATGCTGCCATCGCAATCGGCGTCGATGCCATCGCAGAGGCTGTCAGTTCCGCTTGGAGTTCCTTCAGTGCACGAATCCGTGACGGTGCCACCGGAACACGACGTCGCACCTTGGGATGCACAGATCCCTTGGCCGCACGAGGTTAGGTTTGGAGCAAACGCCTCGTCGATCGCGCCGTCGCAGTCGTTGTCCGTGCCGTCACAGACGCTATCGTCGCCCGTTGGCGAACCGGCGACGCATGAATCGACCACCGATCCCGAGACGCACGAGGTCGCTCCCGAAGCAGCGCAGGTCCCTTGACCACACGAGGTCGCGGAAGAGACGAAGGCTTCATCGACGCTACCATCGCAATCCGAATCCACGCCATCACAGGAGGAGTCCATTCCGGCAGGTGCTCCAGGCGAACAGCTATCGATAACCGATCCGCCCGAACAAGAGGTGCTCCCCGTGGCGCCGCACGCCCCAAGGCCGCAGCTCGTCGCGATAGATGCGTACGCTTCATCAATCGAACCATCGCAATCGTTATCCGCGCCATCACAGCTCGCATCGCTTCCTGTGGGAGCGCCGGCTTCGCATGAGTCCGTGACGGCACCATCCTGGCAAGAGGTTACGCCAGTGTTTCCGCAGACACCTTGGCCGCACGTCGTTGCGCTCGATGCGAAACTCTCGTCGATGCTCCCATCGCAATCGTTGTCGAGGCCATCGCATCCCACATCACCGCCCGTGGGCGCGCCCGTTTCACAAGAGTCGATGATGGCGCCCGCATTGCACGAGGTCGTTCCCGTGCTGCCGCAGACGCCCTGACCGCAGGAGGTCGCGGCCGACGTAAAGGCTTCGTCGATGGCGCCGTCGCAGTCGCTGTCCGCGCCGTCGCAGCTTGAATCGTCCCCCGAGGGCAACCCCGCCTCGCAGGAATCCGTGACGGCTCCCGCGACGCACGCAGTAACGCCTGCCGCAAAGCAGACGCCCTCTCCACAGGAAGTGGGAGTCGGCGCAAACCCTTCGTCAACGGTTCCATCGCAATCCTGATCTTGACCGTCACAGAGGGAGTCGTCTCCGCTCGTCGCGCCAGGTTCGCAGGAATCGACAATCGCCCCTTCGACGCAGCTCGTTTCACCGGTCGCTCCGCAAACACCCAGCCCGCAGTTTGTGGAGGTGGGCGCGAATCCTTCATCGATGCTGCCATCGCAATCGTTATCCGCGCCATCGCAATCTGTATCGTCGCCGCTTGCAGCGCCGGGTTCGCAGGAATCGACGACGCTACCGTCAACGCAGGAGGTCACTCCCATTTCTCCGCAGACGCCGACGCCACACGTCGTCGCCGTTTCAAGGTAGCCCTCGTCGGTGCTTGCGTCGCAGTCGTTATCCTCTCCGTCACACGACGAGTCATCGCCCGTGGGGCTAGCGGCAGAACAGCTATCTTCGACACTGCCATCCACGCAGCTCGTCGTTCCCGTCGCCCCGCAAACGCCGACGCCGCATTCCGTCGTTGCCGACACGAACCCTTCATCAACCCTTCCATCGCAGTCGCTATCCTGCCCGTCGCAGGTTGCATCGTCCGCGCCCGGGGTTCCGGCTTCGCACGAATCTGTGACGGCGCCATCCACGCACGAGGTCATTCCCGTCGCACTGCACGCGCCCTCCCCGCACGACGTTTCGACGGGAACGTAACCCTCGTCGACGTTTCCATCACAGTCATCGTCTTGGCCGTCGCAGTTGGCGTCATCCCCCGTTGGCGCCCCTGGCTCACACGTGTCGGTTTCGCTTCCAAGTTCGCATGTCAAAGAACCACTCGCTGCACAAACTCCAAGACCGCAGGAAGAATCTCCGTCGATATAGGCCTCGTCGATACTGCCGTCACAGTCATCATCCTCGCCGTCGCAGGTGCTATCGTCCCCGGTCGGAGCGCCTGGTTCGCACGTATCCGACGTACTTCCACCTACGCAGCGGAGTTCGCCCGACGCCTCGCAGACGCCCTCTCCGCAGATCGTCGGTGCAGCGTCAAAACTCTCGTCCGTGGCGCCATCGCAATCGTCGTCAACGCCATCGCAAGAGCTATCGTCTCCCGCAGGCTCGCCGGGTTCGCACGAATCCACGACCTCGCCACTATCGCAGGAGCGCTGCCCTGTGGCTTGGCAAACACCCGCTCCGCAGGAGCTATCCTCCACGGCAAAATCCTCGTCGAACTCTCCGTCGCAGTCGTCGTCGACGCCATCGCATGTCACGTCGTCATTTTCGCAGCCAGAGCCGCCGCATCGATCATCGGGGATGCAATAACCGCTCTCGCACTCGGCCTCTTCGCCGCAGGACTCGTGCGTGTCACACTCCGATGGAGCGGGTACTTCGCAGTCCTCCCAGTCGCAGGAGTCGACTCCAGTGCCGCCAATGACTCGGTCGTCTGGGCAAGTCGGCGAAGGGAGAAGGATATCGTCGCCGCGGCCTCCTACCAGGAGATCCTGCGGGTCTTCGCCGATAAGTAAGTCGTTTCCATCGCCCCCCTCAAGATGGTCTTGTCCTCGCAGACCGATGAGGTAGTCACATCCCGATTCACCATAGAGCCAGTCAGCACCGTTTCCGCCGGTGAGCGCGTCGGCTCCCGGGCCTCCGAATAGTTCGTCTGCGCCATTCTCGCCATAAACGGAGTCGTCTCCATCTTCACCATCGAGAATGTCCGCGCCGTTTCCACCGTAAAGAGCGTCGGCGCCGGGACCTCCAAATACGATATCCTGACCGCCGCGCGCGCGGACAATATCGTCGCCGCCAAGCGCCAAGATGCAATCTCGTCCATTTGTCCCGCGTAGGATATCGTCTCCATCGGTGCCGACAATGATATTTGAACCTCGCGGACATCGAGAAAGATCGATTCCGCTATCGGAATCACCAGCGTCATCAATGGCCCCCGAATCATCTACTGCGTCGCCGCGCGAAAGCTCCTGCGACGCTTGAGAAACCTCGACAACCGCATCGCGGTCCACGCATCCCGTGAAAACACCAATTGCTGCACCGAGCGCGATACAACGCGCCACCAGATGAAATGCTCTCTTCATCTATCCACCACCTTTAACGAATCACGACGATAACGCGTCCGTGTGACAAGGTCCACGGAACCGACAACTTTCTTCATATTTTGTTATCGGCCGTGGATGTCTCGAGTTGCGTCAAAGGCGAACCTGAACGCAATTTTCTTTCGAGGGCCTCGAAAACAGGACGTTCGTTCCCTGATATGGGAAGGCATGGGGAGATGTACGCGGCCGCCTTCAGCAGTGGCGCCAACGTCGTTACACGCGAATCAATAGACGACCACGACATCGACCAAATCTTATTCTATCGATGCGCATGCGCGAATCCTTCAGAAGACAGACAAGATCCTCAACACGATTCAGAAAGCTCCATTTATCGAAACGGTTGGAGAGTAGAACAAGGTTTTGAGGCCGGACACCTTACTTGACTACACCACCGGAGGTTCCCTACGTCTTCTCGCCAAGAACACCATCCCAATCGCCAACAGCGCAATCACTCCTATCGCGCCGCCCAACACCGCTTTCAGTGCCGTGCTCGATCCCTGCGTCACCGTGATCGGGCCGACCTGGACCAAGCGTTCGCTCGCAGCGGCCGGGGTCGCTTGGGGAGTGCTGATGACGCTGATGGCGCTGGCTTCAAGGCGGGGGACGGCGCCGGCGACGAGGGCTCGGACGGCTTCTTCGTCGGCGGACATGCCGGCGCGGGTTCGGAGGAGAACGGAGGCGCGTGGAGGGAGCGGGTTGTCGTTGGAGAGGGAGGCTCGGCTCCGTTCGGGGAGCGCAAGGTGAACGCGGGCGGCGAGGACGCTGTCCATGACGAGCAAAGAGCGCTCGAGTTCGCCGGAGAGCCCAGAGAGGAAGCGGGCGCGCTCTTCGGTCGGGGTGGGGACGAGACCGCCGCCTTGGAAGACTTCGTCAAAGCCGTGACCTGCTGGGCGCGGGAGGGCTTCGTCGCGCATCGCAGCGAGAGCGGGTGCAACGTCATCGGAGGCGACGAGCACCTGGTAGGTCGCATCCGAGCCGCCACCACTCGCCTCTTTGGTGGCGCCGATACCGCGGCCGTGAAGCGCAACGACGACTTCGTTTGCCGAGGCTTCGTCGAGCCCGGTTGCGACCGCGTTTTGACATGCCGAGAACGCCACGACGCAAAGCGTGAGCACGACACGGATGAAGCTTCCGCCAAGTTGTTGACCCCACATAAACCGATCCTCGCTACGCTGCGCGGTTATTGGCCGCTAAAGCTGTACCGGGTTCCCATACGCGGCGCGGCAAACGAAGGAAAGCGAATGCCGCGTACAACGCGCCGGACGCACGATTTAAAGGAGCCGGAGCCCTGACGCGCAGAGACGCCCATGACCTGACCCGAGCCGGCGATCGCGATATCGATATCGACATTTCCAAGTCCGCGACCGGCGCGCGATTCGGGGACGACGCAGGCGTTGAAGATCCGGTTGAGGTGACGGTTCATCACGCCAGCGACCTGGCCGCCGTTGAGCCGGCCTTGGCCACCGCCCATCGTCGCGTCGCCGATATCAACCGCGATGTTCATCGCCTGCTCGTAGGAACCCGCAAAGCCGGCCATGCCGCCGCCGCCGCCACCGCCGCCGCCGCCCATGCCGCGGCGTCCACCTCGACGCGCGGGTGGGTCGGGAAGAATGCCCGCGCTTCCGCTGCGCTCAATCTCGCCGCGCGCGAAGAGATCATCCAGTTCTGCCTGAGCGACCTCCTCTTCGGAAGCTGCATCGCGCGTCATGATGAATCCAACGATGCCGCCGACGAGTAGCACCAGCAGCGCGCCGCCAATCGCAAGCTTCGCAACGCCGGAGCGTTTCTCGGATTTCACCGCTGTCTCGAGCGCCGCCGCCTTATCCTGCGCGGCACGCTTTAGCTTGTACTGCTCAAGGAACTCCCGGAACTCCGCCCACTCGGTCGCGCTCTTCCGTTCCCCAGTATCCATGTTCGAGATCGTGTGGTCTTCCACGACCTCGCCTTTGGCGATCATTTCAACGAGCTCTCGCCCAGAGAAGGGGCCGTGGTCGAGACCGTTTCGCTGCGCCATCCAGCGCGGCGCATCGTTCTCCGTAATCTTCGCGAGCAAGCCACCAAGATCGACTTGTTGCGCAGCGGCAGGAGCCGCGACAACCGCAGCAGGAGCCGCCATCGCGCGGGGTGGCAGCGGCGCTTTCGGCACGGTGACAGGAGCCGCGCCCGAGCTTGGAGGGAGCGAGCTCAGCGAAATATCGATCTCAATGCCTTCGTCCGCGCCGACGATCGCGCCGAACTCAACGCGTACTTCATCGGGGCTACTGAATCGCGCGTTCGGATCTGCCGCGAGGCATTTCAGGAGAAGCTCATCGCAGCGCGCGTCCGCTTCAGGATGCACCTGCGAAGGAGGAACAAAACCATCCGCTGGAGAGCGCCCCGTCAGCAGCTGATAGAGGATCGCGCCAACGCCAAAGATATCCGATTGCGCGGTCGCGACATTTCCGACTTTCACTTCCGGAGCGAGCGCAGCTTGTTCTTTCGGAGGAAGCGCGCCCGGCCCCTTGGAGGCAAGTAGAATGGCGCCAACGCCTGCATCCACAAGCTTTAGCTCGCCTTCATGAAGTCGAACCGCGCCTGGCCGAATCGCGCCATGCGGGCGATGGGCGTGAAGCGCGGTCAGCGCGTGGCAGAGCTGAGAGACGATCCGGAACGCCGCCTCAAGGTCGAGAGGCTGTCCACCCGCGCGCGCCGTCACGAACTCATCCAGCGACTCACCGCCAACCCATTCCGTCGCGACGAAGGGAGTCTGAGAGGCCCCCATCCCGAAGAGCGCGGCGAGGTTCTCATGCCGTACTTTCGAGACCTGACGGCAAACGTCGCGAAGGACACGGAGCTCGTCTGGCGTAAGCAAACCAGGAGCGAAGACTCGGAGGGCCACCGGGCGACTGGTCTTCTTATCTTTCGCCCGCAGGATACTTCCGAAGCCGTCTTCGCGGACGGCGGCTTCTACAACAAAACGTCCACCCAGTTCAGTGCCTGGGGCGACCTCGGGCGCTTGCATCGATCCTGCATTCACGACTGCGAAAGTACGCGACGTGGGGCCCGAAAATCAACGGGGAACAGAGCTTCGATGCGGGTTTCTGAGAAGCATGCGAGCTCCTCTCCAAGAAGCGAGACAGACTGCCTCAGCCGCCGTGCATTGCGGTGATGCAGATGACGAAGAAAATGGCCATACCTGCGATCGCGACGAGCATCAAAACGCCTACGACAGCCAAGATCGCGAGCAGACCTGCTGCCAGTCCGCCGGCGACGGCCGCGGCCTTATCCCCGTCGCGCCCACCGTGCGCTATGGGTTCTCCGCGAGGGCCAAACTGACGAGCCTGGCTGTAGCCCTGCTGACCGTAAGTCTGCACGGGGGCATCCGTCCGCCAAAACGCAACGCGCTGCTCTTGAACAATCCGAAAGAGCACATACCCCAGCGGGGTCGAGACAAGGCCGAGTGGAATGAGCAGCCCGGGCCAGATGAGCGCAAACTGCACCGCCAAAAGGACGATCACGAAGATCGTCCCGATGACAACGACCAGCCACCCCATCGACGATTGAGGAGGTGGGGGGGCTTGGTACTGTGCCGGGAGCGCCGCGCCACCTGGCCGGTATCCGCAAAGCCAGCATTCGGTGGCGCCGTACTGAACGCCAGACCCGCAACTAGGACAGCTCAACATGATTACGCGCCCTCCCCGGTGGCCGAATCTTCGAGCAACACCCGAGTGCGATAATGCTCCGCGGCCTCGCGAACCGAGATGAGCATTCGCGAGAGCACACCGCCGACGAGCCCAAGTGCGATCAAGAACATCAGCTGTTCATAGCGAGGCACGCGCACAGCTTCTCGGTAAAGAGTCGCCTGGCCCGCGATCAGACCATATCCGAGCATGCAGCCGACGGTCGTGAACCGGACCAGCGCCGCTTGAAAGCGGAGAACGCTCCCCGCCAAGAGCACAAAGTACGCAACACATACCGCACTCGATGGACCATCGGCGACAAGCAAGGTGCATGTCAGGAAGACGATATCGAATGCCGTGGTCAGATAAGAAAACCACCGCGGGAAGCGACGCGAACGGAGCGCGACCACAACGATCAACGGAACGGCCAACCACCCTGCGACAATGGCGGTGATCGCCGCGTGAATCTCTCGCACGCCCTCGACCGCCTCGAGCTGAATCGGCCCAAACGAGATGCCATTCAGGTTTGCCAGATGAAGAGCGTAGAAAAGCAAAATCCCAGCGACGCGGATCGCGTTTACCCGTTCTTCGCCGCGGAACGCTTGCGCTCGGTATACCGCGTACCATGGCGCAGCGACCTCTGAGGTGTCGGGCGCGCTGGCGGTCGTGGAAGTCTCACTCATCGAGCGAAGTCTCTCATGTCATTCACCAAAAATCACGACTTCGGAGAAGTTCAAAAAAAGACCCGCCGAAGCGGGACTTTCTTTGCAGGGGCTTCGACTAACCCCTTTCCTGCAGCTGACTAGAAATCGCAGTCCACTGGGCCGAGCGGCATATCCGAAGGAGCAAAGGAGACGTAGACCGTATCGTCGGTCCGCGCGCCAAGATCTCGTTCGGTTTGCGGGGAGACATCGACGATGCGTGCGGTGCGTGTGTGCGGGCCCCAATCGACCGGGCGAACAACGACCATGCGGCCCGTGCTCGGGTTCTTGATCAAGATACGTGAGCTTCGCCAGAAATCTGCGCCCGGTGCATAATCCCAGCGCATCGCCACGTAGTAGTAGTTCTCAGGATTCGACGAGAGCTGCGAGGGGCTGGGGTCCATCGGGTTGTTGAGGTCGCGCGCGCGCTCTCCGGTCAAGGCGACCGTCTCGGTCGGACCAACGCCAAAATCAACCGGACCACCAAAGTGGGAGATGCGTCCAGAGATCCAAGCGCCCTGGTGATCCGAAAGCGCCGTTCCGTAAGGTTCTACGCTAATCCCGAGGGTGCGGCGCAGCGTATTGTTGCTGCGTCCGGACCGAGGGATATGCCCCTCCCCGCGCGTGATTCCGATATTCGGATTCGCGCAGCTCATCGGCCCAGGAGCGGGCGCCGGGCTGGTCATGCCGCAGCCGGCTTCGCCCGTCGCCTCTTCGCAGAAGCACGTGCCGCAACCCGAATCGCGGAGTCGCCACCGACCATCACAGCACTGGAATCCAGGCGAGCAGGCAGTGTTCGCATACACACCTCCAAAGGAGTGGATACAGCTGGCACCCGCGGGCGGTCCCTCAGGGACAGGTTCCGGGCGAGGCTCTGGAACAGGGACGCCCATCCCGCATCCGGATTCTCCAGTTTCCTCTTCGCATTCGCACTCACCACAGCTTCCAAGTTCGGACCAGGCGCCATCGCAGCACTGGAACTCTGCGCTACAGCCCCGACTCGCGAAGGTGCCTCCGTTTCCGTGAACACATACGGCGTCTCCAACCGGTCCAGGTTCTGCCGGCTCGGGTTCGGGTTCGGGTTCCGGCTCTTCGCCAGGCGCGCAGCCGGTGCGCCCTTCGAGATCTTCGCAAGCGCACTCGCCGCAGCCGCGATCACGGCCCACCCACGAGCCATCGCAGCACTGGAAACCGGCGCTACAACCTTGGTTCGCGAACGTGCCACCCCGCGCGTGTTCGCAGGAGAGCGCGCCGCCAACTTCCGGTTCTGGCGCGTCGCCGCCGCAGCCCGCCCCGCGAGCAATCGCCTCGATCTCGGCCAGGCGCGCTTCAACGCTGGATCCCGGACATACCCGGGTCCGCTCGAAGTCGCTGTGCTTCGTGAAGGTCCGAATGGTCGGGTAGCGCTCCATGAGCGAGCGAGCGAGACGTCCTGCGGCGCAGATTGCCGCATCCGAAATCTGTCGCTGCTCCGGGGTCTCGAAGCGCCGGCAAGTGGGGTCTTCATCGAAGCAGCCGATGAACGAAATACCGACCTTTCCGGTGTTCTGGCCCGCGACGTGTGCGCCGACAACATTCGGCGGACGACCTTCATAGATGGTTCCGTCACGCGAGATGAGGAAGTGGTATCCAATATCGTTCCAGTACGCGCCGCTTCGGCTGCGACGGTTCCGGTGCTCCCGCTGAATCGCGCGGACCTGCGCAACCGGGTTCTCAGACTGACCGGCCGTGTGGTGGATCGTGATCGTCGTCGGACGATGCGTATTGTAGGCATACCGCGCGTCCATCGCGCCCCAGGCATCTCGGGAGACGACGCCCACCGAGCCAAACTCACCCGAGCGGTCCTCCGGCGCGGGTGCGGGCTCTGTTGGCTCAGGTGCGGGCTCAGGAGAGGCGCCGCAGCCCGAGGTCGGGAATCCCGAAGAGGGCGAGCGAGAGAGCCGAGAAGCGGTATTCGATCCGTAGATCCCGTCCTCCGAGATTCGATCGCCAGGGTTGTTCAAGTTCCACAAGCGCTGGAAGGCGAGAACCGCATCACTCCGGCGGTCGGAGCCTGCACAGTCAAAGTGAACAGTGTCGCGGCTTCCAAGCCACGCGCATCCGTTGCGCGTTAGCGCCGGACGTGCCGCGCTCCAGTTCCGTACGTCGACTGCGCGGCCACTCTGATGGTTGCTACGCCCTGGCCTCGCGGCGAGTCCACAACCGCCCGAATGGTAGAGAACATACTGATCGGCCAGCGTTCGAAATGCGGAGTTGATCGCGAGGGGCTCTTCGTCCGCTGCCGCGTGAAGGGCGTCACGCGCAGAGGCCTGCAGATAGGGGTGTACCCGATCCGAAGTGAGGCGGATATTGGGGTGATCGTCGAAGCGGACGAACGAGCCGGGACGAATGCAGGCCTGCATTTCGGCGAGCTGTCTCGACAGGCCTTCGACCCCGGCGGTGCTGCACGCGCCGCGCCGGGCGATATCCCGGACCGAGTGTCCATCGAGCGCGTCGGTTCGTGCGCCCACATCGTTGGTCTCGCGGATGTACTCGAGCTCGAACTCATCCACGCCGCCGTAGAGGCCCCATTGCAGGCGCGTGATCATTTCCGCGAACTCCGAACGCACACGAACACGTGCGAGATTCGTTCGCTGGAACATCGTGTGCCGGTAGGTCTGAATGCCGTCCTCGTCCCAGTCGTGCTCCAGAGGCTCCCAGCGACCAATCGGCACGCCATCTGCCGTGAGCGCCTGAATCTCGAGATCGACCTGCAAGCCATCCGTGGCATTGACCAACGCGGAGACCGCGATCGAGCCTTCCTCCGAAGCGACCGGAGGCGACACGAAGTACTCGCCCGAGGGCTGCCAGGCTTCCAGAATCGACTCGCCCGATACGATCTGCTGCGCGTTGGATTCCGCAAGAGGATCTTCCGAGGGAGTAAGGTTGTTCAGCTCACCGGGAGCGCAAGCTGCGCAGACGAGAGTCGACGAAAAGAATAGAGTTCGGGAAAAGAGACGCATTCCGTAGGTTTTGTTCTGGGGGGAGCGCCAGTCGGCGCGGGGGGAGAAAAAATGCGAGTGGCTCAGCCGCCGCACTCAAAAGGATTCGAGGCGTAATCTGCGCCGCACATGGCATCGAAATCCGGGTCGCCGTAGGAAACGCAAACGTCCCCACACCAGCCGCAGTGGCCATTGCGCACGCAACCGCCGCAGTTGTCGAGCATCTCGCAGGGAGCGCAGATATCCGAATCTGAGGACCAATCTTCGGATGCTTCATCCCTCGACTGACACGCACCTTCGCTGACGCTCCATCCGCATTCGGCGTCTCGAGTGCAGTCGAGGCAATCTGTGTGCGCGGAGCATCCGTCGTCACACTCCAGCGGTCCGAGCGGCGTCCCCGGCGCGGCGAACGCGACGAGAATGGTCTCATCCGTGACGGCGCCCAGATCGTCGATGGCCTGAGGCGAGATATCGAGCACGCGACGGGTCCGAATATTCGGTCCCCAATCCGCCGGTCGTACAACAACCATATTTCCGTTGGAGGGATTCTTCAGCAGGATGCGCGCGCTGCGCCAGAAGCTTCGGCCCGCGTTGGTATAATCCCAGCGCATCGCGATGTAGTAGTAGTTCTCGGCGTTCGCGAGCGCCTGCTCAGGCGTTGGATTCTCCGGGTTGTTGAGCTGTCGCGCGATCTCTCCGGTAATGGCAACCGTCTCACTCGGACCGACGCCGCGGTCACTCGGGCCGCCGAAGTGCGAGACCAACCCAGCGACCCAGGTTCCGTCGTCATCGCTTTGAACCGTGCCGTAGAGCTCCCGAAGTGGATGGTTGCGGACGCGGTCCATCGTTCGGTTGTTCAGACCAACTCGAGGAATCTGGCCCGTGCCCTGATCGATGCCAGCGTTCACTTCTTCGCAGCTCCCGCCGCCGCCACCGCTTGTCTCCGCGCGACGACCGCAGCCGACCTCGCCGGTCGGCTCTTCGCAAAGGCACTCGCCGCAGGTCGAGGAGCCATCGCGGCGTACCCAGGAACCATCACAACACTGCCAGGAAGCCGAGCACGCCGTGTTGGCGTACTCACCGTCGTAGCTATGAACGCAGCTCTCGCCTTCCGGTGCTTCCGGTTCCGACGATGTCACGCCAGTGCCTTCTGTGCATTCGCCGCACGCGCCGCGCGTTGACCAAGAACCTTCGCAACATTGGGCAACCTCCGAACAAGCTCCGGTCGGGAAGACCGTTCCATCGCTGTCCGAACAGGAATCTTCTCGAGGAAGCGCCGCGGCGCCTTCACCGGCGCAACCGGTCCGGCCTGTCGGCTCCTCGCAGGAGCACTCACCGCAGCCCGAGTCGCCACGATGGGTCCAGCGACCGTCGCAACACTGATAGCTGCGGCTACACCCTTGGTGGCCGTATGTGCCGCCAAAACTGTGTTCGCACCGGCGACCGGCAGAGGGCGTCTCTTCGGGTCCCGGCTCTCCTTCCGGTTCGGCGCCGCCCGGCATCGTGATTCCGCAGGAGGCACCGAGAGAGATATCGGAGATCTGGCCCATCCGGGCTTCGACGTTTCCACCGGGACAGACACGTCCAGCCGCGTGATCCGAATGTCGGGTGATCGTTCGGATTGTCGGGAAGTGACGGCGAAGGGCATTGACGAGCTGTCCTGCGGCACAGATCGCTTCGTCCGTGATCTGTCGCTGGTCAGCATTTTCAAAACTGCGACAGTCGCGGTTGTCATCGTCAAAGCAGCCGATAAAGGAGATGCCGACCTTGCCCGTGTTGGCGCCAAGGACGTGAGCGCCCATGACGGTCGGGGGGCGACCTTCATAGACCGTCCCCGCGCGATCGATCAGGAAGTGATAACCGATGTCGGAGAATCCACGGCCGAAGTGGCTCCGCTGAATGCCTCGAACCTGACCCTCTGGGTTTTCCGAATGTCCGGCCGTGTGATGAATCGTGATCGTGACGGGTCGATGAGTGGTGTAACCACGACGAGACGGTGCTGCACCCCAAGCGCTTCGGCGAATCATCCCCGGATAGAAGAATTCGCCGCTCCCCGCCGCTGGGGGCTCTTCCGGTTCCGGCGTGGGCGCAGGGGTCGCGTCACAACCGGTGACTGCGAATCCGGAGGCTGGGGTTCGTCCAAGGCGCGAAGCCGTCGCTGGGCCATAGCGTCCATCTTCCGAGAGCCGATCGCCTGGGTTATTCAGGTTCCAAAGCCGCTGGAATGCATACACCGCGTCGGAACGGAGATCCGAACCGGGGCACGTAAAGTGGACTTCATCACCTGCGCCGAACCAACGACACCCTTGGTCGGTCAGTGCTGTCCGTCGTTCCGACCAGTTTTGAACGTCGACTGCCCGGCCATCCTGATGATTCGACGACCCGGGACTCGCCGCGGCTCCGCAAGCGCCCGAATGGTAAAGAACATATTGGTCCGCGACGGTTCGGAACGCCGAGTTGATGCGGATGGTGCCAGAATCGGCGGCGCGATGAAGTGCTGAGCGGGCGCGTGACTGCAGGTAGGGATGCACGCGTGAGGAAGTGACGGTGATATTCGGGTGGTCGTCGAAGCGAACGAAACCGCCAGGACGAAGGCAGGCCTGCATCTCCGCGAGCTGGCGCGAGATGCCCTCGACACCCGCGGTGGAGCACGCCCGACGCGCGGCGACGTTGGAGACCGTGGTCGCGCCGACAGCGCTGGTGCTACCGCGCACGTCTTCGTCTGGTGTCTCGAGCGAAACGCCCGTGCCGGTGAAGGTCCACTGAAGGCGGGAAACCATTTCGATGTTCGCCGACGGGATACGAAGACGGACCGATCGCTTTGTCTCATCGAAGGTATAGAGCAGGATCGAGATGCCGGATTCGGACCAATCATACTCGAGCGGGATCCAATCCCCCTCCGGCTGCCCTTCCGCATCCATTGCCTGGACGTGAATCTCGAGGTCGAGCCCCTCGGCACCATGCACAAGTGCGCTAACCAAGCGCCCATTGCTCGTGGAGAGAGGCTCTGAAACGTATACATCACCGTCTTCGAACCACTCCGCCGTGATGCGATTGCCCGCAATGATTTCTTCGTTGTCGATGATGGCAAGGTCACCACCCTCGTCTGGCATCTCTCCCGTCGCACCGGGTGCGCAAGCGGTGATGGTGGCCGCGAGCGAAAGCGCAGCGATTCGAGGACGGGTAAGCATCACCCAAAAGAGTAGCAACATTCACACCATCGTTGAAACGTGAAGTTGCCGCTTTCGAAAATAGGGGTGAACATGATTCAAGTATCCATGGGGACAACGAGCCTCGATCCGCACTCGATTGCGCCTCAATGGCGCAGCAAAAGGGGTTAACCGTCCCCAAGTCGTTCAACCGAGACACAAGGTTCGGAACCCGACGGAAGCGAGCCGAGTCCAAACGCCGGTCCCTATTTTGGTGTCTCGCCTGCGAAAGAATGACGCCAAACGTTGCATCGGCCGCGGCGGCCAATGCTCCCGCGCGCAGCGCGTCGAGAGAGGTCCAACAGCGGCTCTCGCGGTCCCATCGATTCTTTGTTGTCCGCCCGTTAGAGCTGGCGGCCGTAACGACGCGCTTCTCGAGAATCTGGGAACTGTCGAAGAAGGTTTCGAATCGCAGCGTTCTTCTGGGCGTTCCGGCCTAGAGCGCGATAAGCCTCGATCAAGATTCCATAGCCTCGCGCGCTACGCGGACGAAGATTGCGCGCGATGCACGCCTGGTCGCCAGAACAACGATCGTACACGACTCGCCATTGGGGTCCACTCGGTGCGGCCATCTCAGTCGGCGTGGGTGTGGGCTCACTGGTCATCGGAGATACGTTCGTCTGCGCCGGTGGTCGACGCATATTCGGTCGTCGCGCGGGAGGATTCGCGCGCAGCGCCTCGGTCGGCGTTTCGCGGAGCGAACGCGCGGTCGCGGCGCGACGCTCGGCCGCTTCCGATGAGAGGGGGCTCACCGCCATCGCCTGCTCGATGAGCGAATTACCCGCTTCGCGGTTCCCCGCGCGCATCTCTTCATCGGCATTGCCGAGTAGGGAATCCGCATAGGCCTCAGCGGCGCGAAGACGCACCGGATGATTCGCGATTGGGCTATCGGCGGGAATCGCGCTCAGCGCCTGGTAAGCCTCTTCGTAGCGACCATTGCGAAGCTCGAGTTCGACCCGTTCGATCAACGCCTGATTCGAAAGGCCTGCCGCCGCAGCATCGCGGCACGCGGCACAAGCAGAATCCCCAGGACTCTCGGCGAGGCATCGCGCCGCCACCTCTGAGGCGTCCGAGAAGCTTTCGTTTTCGACGAGCCGCTCGCAATTCTGACGAAGCATCGCGACGTCAACTTCAGACGTGACGCCCGGTTCCGTCGTCGGCTCTTCCGTTGTCGGCGTTGGAATCTCGCCGTTGCCGACAGGTTCTGGGGTCTCTTCATCGCCACCACTTAACGCGATGGCGGCACCGACTGCGATCGCCACCGCGATAATGAGCGCGGAGAAGAACATCCAAGGCGATCGCTGGCTCTCTTCTTCCTCATACTCAGGAAGCGCATCCATCGCGACCGTGCGGTCCGCCTCGAAGACGTACATCTCGCCTTCGCCAACAAACCGGAATCGAACCTGACCGAGTTCAAGGACATCGCCCGAGCTGAGCTCAACTTGATCGACCTCTTCTCCATTCAGGCGCATTCCATTTGCGCTCTCGAGGTCGCGGACACGAATGACGCCATCATCGATCGAGACTTCCGCGTGCTCGCGGGAAATCGATCGATGATTGATCCACATATCCAAATCTTCGGCTCGCCCAATGCGCATGCCGTGGCGGGTCAACCCGAACTCCGCGCCCGGAGTCGGCGGAGTCAGCATAACCAGGCGGGCCGGAGCCGCTGGTTGCGGCATCCCCGAAACGGTCTCGGTATCCCCCTCGGCTTGTAGCGCGAGGACGTAATCACCGATCGCAACTTGGTCACCGGCGTTTAGCGCGACTTCTTTCTCGTGCTCGATCCGCTGGCCGTTAATGCGAACGCCATTGTAGGAGCCGAGGTCTGCAATGTTAAACGCCCCGTCATTGCGCCGCAGGCGTGCGTGCCGACGGGAGACATTACGCTCGGTAAGACGGATCGTATTTCCCTCTTTTCGACCGATGGTGATCTCATCGCGAA
>JAHDCI010000094.1 GCA_020629955.1 Myxococcota bacterium
GTCGGGAGGACAACGTGCTCGATGATGTCCTTCTTGATCGTGCGGTGCTTGATGCCTTCCGCGTGCTGCGAGGAGACGACCACGGCGTCGATACGCTCGGGCTTTCCGGCGGCGTCATACTGCACGGTGACCTGAGTCTTGCCGTCGGGGCGGAGGTACGCGAGCTTGCCGGATTTGCGGACCTTCGTGAGGCGCGCGGCCATCTTGTGCGATAGGTCGATCGGGAGCGGCATCAGGCTGCGGGTCTCGTTGACCGCATAACCGAACATCAGGCCCTGGTCGCCGGCGCCCTGCTCTTTGTCGAGGCCCTGACCCGCGGTGACGCCCTGGGAGATGTCGGGGGACTGCTGCTCGACGGCAGCGAGCACGGCGCAGGTGTCCGCGTCGAAGCCCATCTCGGAAGAGGTGTAGCCGATGTCGCGGATCGTGTCGCGGACGATGGTCGGAACGTCGAGCACGGCCTTCGTCGTGATCTCACCCGCGACGATCGCGTAACCGGTCTTCACCATCGTCTCGCACGCCACGCGCGAGTAGGGATCCTGCTTCAGACATGCGTCGAGGACCGCGTCGCTGACGTTGTCGCAAATCTTGTCGGGATGGCCTTCGGTGACGGACTCGGAGGTGAAAAGGGTGCTCATCGATATTCCTTAAGCAGCGCGTGACGCGCGATGGCTAGTTCGAACATTGCCTTGAGCTGAACAGGTCATGCCCAGGCGTTTTGGGGCATAGCGGCCCGATTGTGATCGTGCATCCCAAAAAGCGCGATTGAGGGCGGGGTCCAAGAAAATGAATTTTCTACGCAACTGAGGGCTTTGCCGGCCGAACACCTGGCAATGCCTCGACGCGCAAAGAGTCGTCTCTCGGGCAGTACGAAAGGATACCCAAAATGCTTGGCTCAAACCCTGCGAGACGCTCGCGAATGAACCTATCCCTCTCTGCGCTCGCGATGCAGGCGCTTCTTAGTTTCGGTGGCTGCGCTGTGGAAGAACTCGAGGAGTGTCCGCTGGGGACCGAAGCGATCGGAGGAGGGTGCTTTCCCATCGACGACGCTGGTATGAACCCGGATTCGTCGATGGATGCCTGTGCCGAAGATGAGATTTCCTGCGACGGGCTCGACGACGATTGCGATGGGGAGATCGATGAAGGTCTGATCGAAGACTGCGATGGGTCGTCGGAGTGCAGCCCGCTCCAGCGAACTTGCGAGAGCGGTGAGTGGCTCGAGTGCATCCCGGGAGATCCAGCCGCGGGATGCGAGTGCGACGAAGGCGAAGAGCGAAGCTGCGGAACAGATGTCGGTCTGTGCTCGACGGGTCGTCAAGAGTGCCAAGATGGAACTTGGACGGAGTGCATCGGCGGCGTTCTCCCCGCGGAGGAGCGATGCGACGGAGAGGATAACGACTGCGATGGAGAACTAGACGAGTCGACCGATTCGCGGGAGGCGTGCGGGATCGAAGTGGGCGCATGCGCCCCCGGAACGCTTCGTTGCGTCGAAGGCGCGCAGGTTTGCGTTGGTGCGGCCCTGGCGACGGAAGAGTCATGCGACGGGATCGACAACGACTGCGACGGAGAGACCGACGAAGGTCTTCGTTCACTCTTTTATGCAGACGTTGATGGAGATGGACACGGCGATTCCTCACGTACGATGGAGGCGTGCTCCATCGCGGAGCTTCCCGGCGGCGCCGAAATGTGGTCGGAGTTCGGCGGGGATTGCGATGATGCGTGCCCGACTTGCTACCCAGAAGCGCGGGAGCTCTGCGATGGACGCGACAACGACTGCAACCCGAGCAGCGGAGAACCCTATCTGACGTTCTACTTCGATGCGGACGGTGATGGCGTCGGCGGCGCGCATGAATGCGAAGCGTGCGATGTCTCGGAATGCTCGCTCGATGGCCTCGGCGATGGCGAGTTCGTCATGGCTGGAGGCGACTGCGACGATACGGATCCGGAACGCTACCCAGGCAACGCAGAGACGTGCGATGGACAAGACAATAACTGCAACGGCGAGGCCGATGAAGGACTCACGCGACGCACCGTCTATTTCGATGAGGACGGCGATGGCTTTGGAGTCACGAGTCGGCAGGGACGCGCGTGTGGTGCGTTTGGTGATTGGGCGACGCGCGCCGGTGACTGCGCCCCGGAGGACGCAAACGCATTTCCAGGACAAGTCCGCTCGTTTACGGTTCCTCGCCGCGGAGTGGGGGGCTTTGACTACGACTGCAATGGGAGCGAGACCCGCCACTACAACTCCAGGTCACCCTCGAGTTGTGGGGATACATCCTGCTTCTTCGACGCCGGAGACTTTCCTCCGTTTGGCTACTCGGGGACCGTCCCGAGCTGTGGTGAGCGTGCGTTTGGATACGGCTGTTTTTCGGCTGGGCTTCTTGCGTGCGAGCGTGCGCGTCGAAGTGTCGCGCAGCCGTGCCGATGAGAAAGGGCGAATCGGATATTCAGTCGCTTAGAGACCGCTTCTGGAAGAAACTCTGAACGAGCGTCGCTCTTCCCGTCATACGCATCGCATCTCGCGTATTGATCGATGCTCGATCGCTCAGGCGGTAGATGCCTCTTCGGTGCCTTGAGCCCCGCACTGGTGCGCGGTTCACATCGCTAGAAGCGCTCTCTTCCGCCAGGAATGCCGAGGTAGAGCTTCGCTCTGCCTTCCTTCGATAAACTCGGCATGTCGTCCGCTCTCCGAAGCTCCCCTCGGCACCCCTGACGAAAGATCATCCTTTATCGATGTGATCCCCGCACTAGCCGGTTTGCGGTGGGGGCTGGTAGAGTCCGGAGCTCGGGTTTCCGGCAAGGGAAGAGAACGATGAGAGTTCGGTTGCGAGATGGGAATATTGTGGAGGCGCGCCTCGCCCAAGTGGACCAGCAGATGGTCCTGCAACTCGCGACGCGGCCGATATCGAGCCTTCGCCCTGCAGAAGCGCACGGCATCCCGCTCGTCGAAGCGACCCCGGCAGAGAAGGCCGATCTTCGCGCCTACGGTTTTGTATTTCAGGATGAAAACCAGGGGCAGCCTTTGAACAACCCGATGATGCGCTTGTTGATTCCGGTGGGGCGCTCGGGTTGGGCGATTGCGGCGGGCTACGCCGGCTTCTTCGCGATGCTGATCATTCCCGCACCCCTGGCGATCCTTTTGAGCTGCGTCGCGATCTGGCATCTTCGCAAGAACCCCGACCTTCATGGTTGGCCGAGGGCCATCTTTGGTTTGGTACTCGGTCTGTTTGGTTCGATGATCCTCGTATATGCGCTCCTTCACCGGGGCGGAGGCGGTGAGAGTCAGAGCGAGCGCACCAATACGCGAGGGCTCGCAGCTCCGATGAGCGCAGCTCCTTGAGCGCCGCTCGCTGAGCACGGCGAGGACGCGCAGGCATTGGGGGAGTTCTGCTATTCGCGCGCGGCAGCTCGTTCTGCGCGCAATACCTCAATCCACCGCACCATTGCGCTGCCCCCGTGTTGGACAAAGTCATTGCGGGAGGAAAGGTCGATTGGGGAGCCTGGGAGACCGCCTCTGGCTGCCTCCGGGTCGGCAAAGAGATGCGTCGGTCCAGGCGCCCACCGCCAGCGCATCAACATCCTCAGACCGCGTTCCACCAGCGCACGCAGCTTCTCGGAATCTCGACCATGGTGCTGATAGAGCTGGTAGGTCGAGATAAACGCTTCGGTTCGTGAGCCGACGGGGGTGATCCGCGGCACGATGATCGGGCCCACTCCATAAGAGCCCTCGCTCGCCCAAGGGGTCTGACCCGCGCGGAACTGTACGAGGTCATTAAACTCAAACCACCGTCCGCAAAAGTCGAGCGGTCCATCGGTGTTCACTCGTTCGCGGGCTTCACCACCAGCGATGCACGTCCAGTGTTCCTCGCCGTAGTAGTAGCGGCTGCCGAAGAAATCCCAGCCGGCGCCAGTGAGATGGGTCATGAGGCGCCGCGCGGCCTCAAGGTTTGCTTCGTCTCCATACGCTTCATGTGCCTTCAGCAACGCAAACGCTGCTTCGCCGCTGTAGTACATATGCTGAACGTCGATGGGTTCCTGACGTTCAAGATTAAACTCGTGCATCAGCTCCCCGTCCTCCCGCTGCAGAGACCGAAGGAATGCTGAAAGTCCGGTGACAAGGCGGCGTGCGATGGCGCTATCTCCGCTTTTGACGAGCTCCGCGGCCGCGACGACGGTGAGCGCCGCACTTCCCACGTCCGCTCGTCCGTACGATTCAATGCACGGGTTTTCGCCGCACTGCCTCATCTTGGTTCGCTCGAGCCATTCAAGCGCGCGCAGTGCTCCAGCGCGGGCATCCGCGTGATCAAAGGCCTGCGCGACCTGTGCGAGGAAGTAGGTCGTTCCTGAGTGACGCGGGAGGTTGTATGCCTCCGCTCGATGACCGCCGGTGCGCGCATCGTAGATATAGGTGTATCGGCCGTCCGAGCGCTGGTGCCGGAGCAGGAATTCTGCGCCCTCCGTCGCTGCTTCGGTCAGCGTCTCCTCGCTGACCTCGACTTCGCGCGGGTAGTCCGCTTCCGCGATCGTGTGGGAGAGGTATCGCCACACACGAGCGTTTTGCTCAAAGTCCGCCGGGTCTGCGTGGAGTTGGCGACCCATACGACGAATCAGCGCGGGCACAGGTGCGCCGACGCTGAGATCGGGCACGGGCGTTGGGATTCCGCCCTCGAGCATGCCATCGGCGCGAAGCTCTTCGGCGGTAATATAGGTGCGCTCACCGTCGAGTTCTGCGCCGAGACCTTCGCGAAGGGGAACTAGCCCGAGCGCTTCGAGGAGGGGGAGCTGGGCGCCGACGGGTCCTTCGCCAAGGGTGAGCTCGACCGTGAACCGGGCCTCGCCGTTGCGCCACGCGGGCCGGGCAACGAGACGTTCGTTCTGAGAGAACGCTTCGCTGGCTTGCCGGATGGCAGATTCCAGATCGGTTTCGCCAACGAAGCGCGCGCTGAGCAACCCCTCGATCCAAACCGATACGAAGATGGGGCCTGCTGCGGAATAGCTGGAGGGTGGCGCCGAGATATCGTCTCCGAGGCGCCCGTTTTCGAGGCTCGCAAGGGCCCACGTTTCGACTTCGTCGGTTGGGAGCTCTACCGGCGAGATCCCAAACCGGAGCCAGTTGACAAAACCGAGCAGGAAGACGAACGAAATGGAGAACGCGATGAAGCGCCCGGTCGTTGGCCGGGTCACTGCTCTTCCTCGCTCTTTGGCGGTGCTTTGGGGTTTTCCGCGGCAAGAAAGTAGAACTGGGCGGCGGGAAAGATCACGAGGTAGGGAAGGATGATCGCCGACCCCGCGAAGAGCAGCGCCGCGCCCCCAAGACCGACGGGTCCGTACATCCCCGCGAGCTGCCCTGCCGTCGTCGTCAGCAAGCCCGTCAGACCAAGTCCAACGAGGAAAAGCGCGCCGCCGAGGAGATGCCCCGCGCGAGGCGCCCACGTCCGATCATTGACCAGCCCAAGCCCCACGACGGTCAGCGCGAGGGCGACAAAGGTGCCCAGAGCATCAATTGGCGCCCAACGAGCTGGCAGCCCGAGCCAGACACCGATGAGGATGAGAATCGCGAGCACGATATCGAGTGCTCCGAAGAAGCGTTGAACGCGTCGGTTGAGGCTTGCCATCGGCGGGGCTTAGCAGTCACGCCTTTGCCCTCGCAAGGGCTCCTCGCGGCGAGCTCCAAATTCGCGGGGCCCGGTGCTTGCCAGTCTCCTGCCCGCAGGCGTAGCCTTAGGGCGTGTTGAATCTTTGGACTGCACCCGCATGAACGACGCCCTCATGAAGCGAATGGAAGAGATCCGCACACGTTATATTCGTGCGCTTCCAGACCGACTTGAGGGGATCGACGTGCTCGTTCGCGCGGTTGTTGGAGGCGGCGAGCCTGCTGCATGTCAGCAGCTCTTTACCGAGCTCCACAATCTCGGAGGCACCGCATCCACGCACGATCTGGCGGGCATTGGGGGGACGGCCGAAGAGATGGCCGAGCTGATTCGCCCTTTTCGAAGGATCGGCAACCCGCCTCGTCCGGTGAAAGATGGCTTGGCGTTGCTCGCTCAAGATTTGGGCCGAGAGAGCCGCAAGCTCCAGAAGGCATAAAAAAACGCACCCAAAGGTGCGTCTTTTCGTTCAGGTCCTGTTCACTGGAGCGCCCAGAGATTTTCAGGCTCCGGCCTCGCCGATATAGCGCATACGCAAATCGTAGAGGAGCTGGGAGAGCAGGCGCTCTTCTTCACCGGAGAGGTTTCCGCGCGTCTTTTCCTCAAGCATCGCGAGCAAATCGATCGTCTGCTTCGCCATGCCGAGATTCTTCGGGGGAACTTCCGCGCCGCCAAGCATTTCCTTCGGAGCTGCTCCGAGGTGAACGAGTGCGGTGCTGGAGAGCGAGAGAACGAGGGTATTGAAGTCGGTCGGCGGGACCTCTTGGCCCATCTTCTCTTCAAGCTCGTCGGCCGCGCTCTCGGCCTTCTTCGCCGCGTCCGCGTCGACCACTATTCTTCTTCCTCGAAGGATACGGCTTCGGCGTTTTCGGCCCGGTCCGGGAGCTTTCCGATGTACTTGATGTGGTCATCGCGCGTGAGCATTCCTTTTTGGATGTTCCGCTCCACGATTCGCTTGTCTACGAGGCTGTCGTCGATGTTCGCCATTCTTCTTTTCTCCGTACTTCGGCCGCGCCGAGCCGCATTTGGGCTTCGAGGCCGCAAGCTTAGGCCGAAGCGCGCAAGAGTCAATCTATCGTCGGCTTCCGGTGGCCGGAGCGTTGTCTATCGGCACGCCTCGTAGGCATCTGTCGATTGATTCGCCAGTTCAATGCACTGCAGCGTGGTCTCCTCGTCCTCGAGGCCTCCGCACTCGAAGGCGCAGGTTCCAATCGCATCCACGCACGCTTGGTACTCTTCGCCGGAGCAGCCGTGCACGTCGATGCAGTTTCGCGCCGCCTCCTGGCGACTGCGTTCGCAATCGAACGGAGTCGGGTTGATCTCCGCCACCGGCAGCCACGCTTGGACCCGGCATTCAAGATCGCCGAGTTGTCGCGCCTCGGTACAGGCGGAGGCGGAGTCGAAGCCGTAGCTCTCAAAGAAGCACTCGCAATCGGCTGCATTGCTCTCGGTGCGCGCGGTCTCGAGGTTGCGAAGGATGGACTCCGGCGATTCGGTACCGCAGCCGAAAAATAGAGCGGTTAGAAAACAGAAAGTGAAGATCTTATTCCGCATCAGCAACTTCTCCTGGCTCCTCGCCTTCAACAATGGGGAATCCTTCGTCCCGCCACACGAGAACTCCTTCATCGAGTACGGCCGTGTTCGGGAACCCTTCGTCGCGGAGATAGTCCATCACGCGGCCAGAGGCAGCGTGCGGGCAAGCGCAATAGGCGATCACCCAAGTGCCGTCCTTCGGGATTCGCGCGGCGAGCTCTTCGATTTCGTAATACGGCGCCGGAACAGCTCCGGGAATATGGAACATGACGTAGTCGGAGGGGGGGCGTGCGTCGAGAATGACAAGCCGCCGTCCTTGCTCGAGTGCCGCCGCGACCTCGGTGGACGGAACGTAGCGGCCCTCGCGGAGCTCAGAAAACTCCGGGGCTTCACCATCCGGATGAATCACCAAGTCGGGGCCCATCTCCGGCGCGACGATCTCTCGCTCCTCGGTGTCGCGCTCCCACGACCGAATCAACGCCGTAAGATCGTCGAGCGTGCGAGGCGAAAGATCGCCCGCAAACGCAGGCATCGGCGTGCCTCGACGACCTTCTGAGATCGCGTACCGGATTTGGGCGTCGCTTGCCGTTGCCAAAAACTGCGGGTTGTTGAGCGAGACCGCGCTGACTCCCTGACCTTCGTCTCCGTGACAGGAGGCGCAGCGACGGGAGTAGACCTCGGCACCGCGCTCAATATCCCCTTCGCCGGGTTCGGTTAGGGATGCCGTGGGTTCCTCTTGCCAGCCACGAATAAAGGCGACGAGGTTTGCGAGCTTTACATCGTCGAGCGGCCCACCACGGCTCTCATGGTACGCAGCCATCGGGGTTCCCGGATGGCCTTCGGCAATGTTCACCCGGAGAAATTCATCGCTCACGCTGACGAGGAAATCCTGATTCGCGAGCGCGTTCGCGTTGTCGGCGGCGTATCCTTCGCCCTCCGCCCCGTGACACAGCGCGCAGTATTCTTCGTAGTGTGCCGCGCCGGCGATGAGCTCCGCGCTTCTGGCATCTACTGGGCGCGCGCGAGTGCAGTGTGCGAGGCTGGCTGCGATCCCCCCGACTCCGAGAGCGGCGACGAGAGCGGCGCCGAGTGGTCGCAGGGCGGAGCTTCGCGAACGCGATGGTTCGATCGGAGCCTGCTCTGCTTCGCGGGAGGCATCTTCTTTCTCGTGCTGTGGCTCGTCGCTCACGGGGCTCGCTCCTCGATTCGGAATTCGACGCGTCGGTTCAAGGTCCGGGCTTCCTCGGACTCGCCGCCCATCAACGGGCGGGTCTCACCATATCCCACAGCGCGCAAACGCGCACTAGCGATCCCGGCTTCCGTAAGCCACGCCATGACCGACTCGGCGCGGCGCTGCGAAAGCTGCGCATTGTAGTCGTCGTTGCCCTCATCGGAGGTATGCCCCTGAATCTCGACCCGTCGAATCTCCTCATGGGTTCGAAGTGCTTCCGCAATCTGGCCCATTAGCTCGAAGGATTCCGGCAGGATTTCCGCACTGTCGAAGGCGAACTGAATCTGCTCAAGAATCACAACCGCTTCCTCTTCGACCTGGACCAGTGCGCGTCGTTCGACCAGGCAAAGGACTTCGACATCTTCTGCCTGTCCTGCAACGTTGAGCGTGATCTCCGCCTCGCATCGCCCGGTCTCGAATCCGGGCGCGCGAACTTCCATGACGACGTTCGCGGGTTCGAAGGCGTAGGTCACGAAGTTTCCAGCGTCGTCTGAAACGAGTGCGCTGCGATCGTGGCTTAGGAAGTGAATCGTGGCGTTCGGTACCGGGGTTCCCGGGACGCTGCCTTCTGGCGCGTCGCTCGATAGCGCAACACGTACGCGTCCGGAGATTCTCCCGCGGGGAGCGGGCGGCATCTGAACCTCGACCTCGACATCGACCGGGCGTTCGATGGGCGGTGGGGGAACCGGCGCTCGCGTATCCTGCAAATATCCGACACCAAACATGAGCCGCCAAGGAGCGTTGAGGGGCAACTCCCGAACGGCGCTGTCGCGATTGGTGCCGGTGAGACCGATGTCGAGGGCGAGAAAGGCAGAGAAGCCCTTCGCGATCGGGCGGGCCCGAAGACCCAGTGTCAGCGTGCTTGGCATCGCCGCGATTCCCACGCGGTCAAGGCAGCTGTCTTGGCCATCGGCGGGAGTATCTCCGCCGGGCTCATCCGGGACGAAGGGACAGTCGTAACCCTGACGGTTGACCGGGATACGCATGCGCCACTCGAGTGTCGGCGCGAGAAGAATATCCTCGCGAACTCGAATCGGCGCGTCCGCTCCCAGACCAATCTCAAGAAAATCCGTCCGGGAAATGTTCAGCCCGGTTCGCTCGACGCGGCTGATATAGTGGCGGACCTCATCTTCCCGCGGGAGCGCATCTTCGAGCAGGCTGTACCGAAGGTCCTCATCGGCCTCGATGAGGTTCGCGCTTCGGTCAAGGGTGTAGCCAAGGCTTGCACGTAGCTGTAGTGGAATCGGATCCTCCAGCTCCCGCAAATCCGCACTCGCGATCGCGCTGAGGGTGAAACCGAGGCCTCGCGCGGCCAAACCGAGATCACCGGAGGTCGGGGCGTTGATCGTCAAATCGCCGGCGAGCGCAACGAGATCACTGATCGGAAAACTTAGCTTCGCGCCAAGACGAATGTCCGCGAGTACGATCATCAAGTTCGGAAACTCGCGAAGGTTGGAGTTTGCGTAGCTCTCCGAGGAGAGATGGAGCTCTAGTGTATCGAGAGGTGCCCACGCGAGGGACAGCGTACCGCCGATCCGCCCATGCCCATCGTCCTCCTCGAGGAAGCCGTCGCTACGAAAGAAATCGATGCCGATCTGAAGCTGGAAGTTGCCGGCAGGCATGCCGCGACCGTCGGCGAGGTGCATTCCGCCGGTGCCGCCGAGCCACAGCGGGAATAGCTCTCGCCTTCTTCGATCACGAGGATCGTCGCGCGGGTCTCGGTACTCCTCGGGAATATCTCCTCGGGCTTCGGCCGCCGCCTCGTCAAGGTCCGTTTCGAGTTGTTCGCGATCCGCCTCTTCGGCAAGATCTTCTTCGAGACGTTCGCGTTCACGGAACGCTTCTTCCCAAGAATCATCCGGCTCTGCAGGTGGCTCCGATGTCGCGTCAAACTCGCTATCGAACTCACGATCGAACTCGTCCTGCGCCGCTACGCTGATCGGAACGAGCACGACGAGTGCGCTAGCGAGCGTCAGGCCGCGCCGGACTGATTTTGAGAATGGGCCCGTTGGCGAGAACATAGGAGGTGAATAGCAGGGCAAGAGAGAGATGGCGATGAGAGTCCGCGAATCGCGGGTGGCGTTCCTCAAGCTCTGCTGCCAACGTGGCCTGGTGGCCAGGGTTCTTGTGGTTGGTGTCGGTTCCATCGGCGGCTTTGTGGCGGCGTCTCTCGCGCGTGCCGGCCACGAAGTTCTCGGCTGGACGACCAATTCTACGCTCGCCGAGCGGTTCTCCCGGGAGGGAATCCTCGTCAACGCTGGCGGAGAGACCTTTCGCGGTGAGATTCGGTGCACGCCGGAGATGCCTTCGCTCCTCGGAGTGGACGCTGCCCTCATTGCAACACCTGCATCCCAAGTCGAATCGAGTGCGCAGGCTCTTGTGAACGGCGAATTTCCGATCGTTGTGCTTTCAAATGGGCTTGGGGAGGAGCGCATTCTGCCACTGGTCGGCCCCGAGCGGACGTTCGGCGCGGTCGTTTCTTTTGGTGCGTCACGAGACGATGGCGCGATCTTCCGAACCGCCAAAGGTCGTCTCACGCTCGGCGGTTTGGCGCAGGGGGCGCCCGACTCGCTCTTCCGGATGCTCGCGGACGTCAGCGAAGTTCGGCGTACCACGAATCTTCGTGGCGTTCGCTGGAGCAAGCTGGCCATCAATTGCGCGATTTCGGGGCTCGGCGCTCTAGGGGGAGACCGTCTCGGAGTGCTGATTCGCGATTCCAAAGTGCGACACCTGGCCCTCGAGCTGATGAGCGAAGCGACCCGAGTGGCGCTTGCGGAAGGGGTGCAGCTCGAAAAAGTTGCGGGAACCCTCGACCTGCCCACGATTGCGCTTCCAGAAGGAGGAGCCTCTCGCGCGGGAATGTTCTGGCGGCACGCGGTGCTTCGCGCGATCGGGATCAAGTACAGCCGACTTCGCTCGTCGCTGCTTTACGCGATCGAGCGCGGTCGTGACCCAGGCGCCGAATTTCTTCATGGAGAAGTTGTGCGGCGCGCTCAGCAGCGCGGAATCGAGACTCCGGTAAGCGCTGGGATTCTCGAGCGGCTCAACGCGATGGGGCGAGGAGAGCGGTCGCCTGCGCTCGGGGAAGCGCACGCGCTCCATGCGGCGACGGTGAGCTCATAGGCACGTCGTAACGCGACGCGCAGGCGGCTACTTCACGAGCCAAACCATGCCGAGGCCCAGGGCGATCACGGAGATGAGTGCGGCCGCAATCCATCCCCACGGAAGCTTTCTCCCGGGAAGTTTGATGGGATCCTCGTGCGGCGCCGGCGGGGCAGCATGATTTCCGGGTGCGATCGAGGCGTTGGATCTGGGGCGTTGACTCGCGGGTCCTGCTGAACGTCTTGCGGCCCGCTGACTGGCGCGTTGGCTGGCCCGCTGACTGCGGATCGGTTGCGCGGGCTGACTGACAGTCGCGATGGCTTTCACGGATGCGTGAAGCTCCGGCAAACCAAGCTTTTTCTGGGTTTCCTCGTCGAGGGGTTTTGCGAACCCGATCAGTTCCTGCCCCAGCGTTCCGCGTAGCAATGTCGCGACCGATGCTCGGTGATCCGTTGTGCCCGAAGTGCGCATCGCGTCTTCGAGCTCCTCTGCGAGCGCCATTGCGCTGCGAGGCCGGCCTTCGCGCTCCTTGCTGAGGGCGTTCAGGCAAATCGCCTCTAAGGGGATTGGTACGTCTCCATAGACTTCGCTCGGGCGTTGAATCTGGGGATCCGCGACCTTCTGCAAAAGCGCAGGGCCTTCGGACTCCTGCCACAGCCGGCGCTGGGTTAAGAGCTCCCACAACACCACGCCCAACGCGAACACATCGCTGCGCCGGTCGGGGTTGTCGCTCATCAGCTGTTCGGGGGCCATGTAGCGAATCTTGCCGCGGATCTCCCCAGCGACGGTTCGCTTCGAACGGCCATCCGCTTTCGCGATTCCAAAGTCGCTCAGCTTCACCTCTCCATGGTGTGAGAGGAGGATGTTCTGCGGGCTGATGTCACGATGAAGCACGCCCAGAAGCGCACCATCATCGCCGCGAAGTTCATGCGCAGCGTGCAATCCACGAGCAACTTGCGAGATGATCCACGCGGAGACCCATGGGTCGAATCGTTGCCCTCGTCGCCCAAGTCGCACGAGCAACTCCGAGAGCGCGCACCCGAAGACGAACTCCATCGCAAGGAAGTACTGGCCCGAATCGCTCGACCCAAGTTCAAATACGCGCGCAACGTTTGGATGATCGATGAGTACCGATATCAAGGCCTCGTCGATAAAGAGCCGCATCGCCTGCCAGTCTTTGGCAAGGCCATCTCGAACCACCTTCAGCGCGGCGATCTTCTTCGTTTCGACATGTTCTCCGACGTAAACGAACGCCATGCCTCCGCCCGCGACCGGCTTGAGAATTCGGTACTCGCCGAGGATTTCTCCTGTTTGGAGCATCGCTTATTGGGGTTCGGATGCTCCCTCGCGGCCGGTCGGGGCACGCATCGTCGATTCGATGGTTGCCGAGCGGATCGCGGAGGAAAGGGAGTTCGATAAGCCCATTGAGGTGATGGGGCGAGCCTCTGCGGGTTGGGACTCTCGCTGAAGGCGTTCAAAGCGCTGCCGGAGCCGTTCTTGACGATCGGTCTCGTTCTGTTCTCGCCGGCTTTTTGCGTAGAGCGAGGCGCCTCCGATGATGACGACCGCGACGAGAACAGCAGAGAGCACGATCATGAGTCCGATCGCATAGTTTTGGCTTCGAGATGCCGGCTTCGCCTTGGTTTTTGCCGTATTTACTCGCGGACGCGACACGCGTGGCGGCGTGCTGGGCGTGGAGACGCGAGGTTGCTCCGCCGTTTGAAGCTGCCGCTGTTGGGGGGGCGGCTTTGTGACTTGCTCATCCAGTACTGGCGGACGGATGGAGCTATCGTCGAAGAGTGGTGCGACCGCAGGAGCGAGGTTCGGCTCCGATTTTCGTCGCGCACGCGGGAGTGGTTTGACGTTCGATGGTACGGCGGCGCGTTTCCGTGCGCGCTCCATCTCATGCAAGTCGTCGAGGGTGATCTCTTCGGTTGGCTCGCGGCGCCCGGGCGCGATGTCCGGGAGAATGTCCCCAATCTCACCGGAGTCGATGTTGATTTCCTCGGAGGATGCAACGTCTTCGTCGAGGATGAGTTCTTCGAGCAGAACTTCCTGAGTCCCCTCCGCGGCAGCCTCCACGGGAACCGAGGGATCGAGCGGAACGTGATCTACTTTGGGTTTTGCCGGAGCCTTCGCAGCGCGTACAAGGCGTGGATCGAGGCCGATATCATCGAGGTTTCGCTTCTTCTTTTTGTCGAAGGAGCTGACGATATCCGGGTCGCTGCGTCGGTCGGTTTTGTTTGCGGTCTCTTGGGGGACACCGAGAACCGAGGCGGGGGCCGGCTCGGTCGCGCTTTCCGTTCGAGCTTCGGGAGCATCGACAAGACCTGGGGACGAAGCATCCAGATCGGCCAGAAGCGCATCGACCTCGTCCGCTTCGGCTTCCGCGAGAGGGGCGGCCGTGCGAATGCGCTGTTTTTCTCGGTAGCGCTTCTCGATGGCTTCGGCGGAGTCGACGACGGAGAGATGGTGCGCGCTTTCAGCGCTATCGTCGACAAACGCTGGGCGCTCTGAAATCGGTTTCGGCGTGCCGCTTTTGGTTTCCTCGAGGGCTTTGGCAGCTGGCGCGGCGCTGGCTTTCGGGAGGTCGCCCGGCTGACGAGTCGCCGCGAGCCGCGGAACATCGGAAAGCGGCGCCTTCGGCATTGGCACCGCGCGCGTTTTCTCCGTGTCATCCGCACGCGACTTCGCGGCTTCGCTCGCCTCGTAACGAGCGAGCTCTTCTTCGACCTCCGCAAGGGTCCGGCGAACCGTCGGGAGCTCTGTCGGCAACTCTCTGGGCGCCTCGATATCGACCTTGCTCTGAATTCGCGGCTGTGTTGCGTCGTTTGGAGCATGCGACTCGCGGCGTCGGCGACGAGGTTTGTCGCTGTCTGGAGTCTCGGGTTTTGCATCGAGCGGCCGGTACGGAATCCCCGATACTTCCGCGAGGGCTTCGGCAAACTCCCGAAGGGGAGGTCGAGCGCCTGGCTCAGGGTGAAGGAGCGCTGCGAGCGGCTCGGCGAGCGGGCCCAATTCGTCTTGCGTCGGTGCTGCGCCGTCCTCCGGGGGAGCGCGAAGTGTGAGAGCTTCGAACGCGATCGCGGCAACGCCGAAACGGTCGGATGCGGGAGAGCGATCCGCGGTTGAACTCTCCGGAGCGGTTCGCCTGCGAACGTCGCCATGGCGTTGAAGGATCGATGCGACCGCTTGTCGAGGAAGGGCGTTGACCAGGAAGGGACCGGCCAGCGCGAAACCCGTGGGCCGAAGCCAGACTTGATCTGCGCGAACATCACCGTGCGCGAGGCCTTCTGGAAGCGCTTCAAGTGCAGCGACAAGATGCGAGATAAGGGGCAAGACCTCCTCCGCTTTGAGCGCGGTACCCTCGACGACCCGTTGGTCGATGACCTGCCGGAGGTTTACGCCTTTTGGAAGCGGTTCGACCACGTAGACCCACGGGCCGTCGGAACCTGCGTCCAGAACGCCGGGGAGGAATGCGCCCCGAACGCCGATCAGCGGTCGGAGGAGCGCGACAGTCTCTTTCGCTCCCTCTTCGACGCTCCGGGTTCCGGGGTGTCGTGCGAGGGTTGGGCGTACGACCCGCAATAGAACGGAGTCGTTCTGCTCTCGATCGTGTGCAAGGAAACCGAAGCTAAACGCGTCGTCTCGGAGCCGGGACCGGATGACGTATCGTTCATTCAGTACGGTTCCCGCGCGCGGACCCGAGGCGGTCGGCGGATTGCTAACAGTGGTGCGATCGCTCGTCGCCATCACGGCGCGACCTCAACAAGAGATGAACGGGTAGGGTGCAAATGGTACACAGCTTCGCGAAGGCCCTAGGATAGTGGATGCAGGGCGCCTGCGCAGCGAAAATCGGCAATTTGTCCAATGAGCTTCGTGAATCTCGTTCCGCTCGCAAAGTGCGGTCGAAAACCGAATGTTCCTCGGCGCCTTAACCCAGCTCTTTCGCGCCTCCGGTGCTTCCAAATCCACCTGCTCCTCGAGCCGTTTCGTCGAGCTCGTCTGCCCAAGCAATATTCACTGTGGGCACGGGAGCAATCACGAGCTGGGCCACGCGTTCGCCGGATTCAAGCGTGACCGCTTCCGCGCCGAGGTTCACGAGCAATACTTGCACCTCGCCTCGATAGTCGGAGTCGATGGTCCCGGGAGCGTTCAGAACGGTCAGTCCGGCCTTTGCCGCGAGACCTGAGCGAGGGCGAACCTGACCTTCGTACCCTCGCGGAATCGCCATCGCGAGCCCAGTCGGGACCTTCAAGCGCTGGAGCGGAGCGAGAGTGAGCGGAGCGTCCAAGACCGCGTAAAGATCGAAGCCGGCTGCTCCCGGGGTCGCTTGATGAGGAAGTTGGGCGCTGGGGTGGAGCCGCTTAAATCGAACGTCGACCATGCCCCGGTCTTGTCACGAACGTTACACCGGCTCCAGCGCAATGCTCGCAAACGAAAAACGCCCCTCCGGGGAGGGGCGTTTTTCTCTTTGTGGCCGACGTTAGGCTTCGGCGCTTGGCGGCGGCGACTCACCACCATCCTCGTCGCGACGACGACGACGACGACGACGACGCGGCTCACCGCCTTCGCCACCACCTTCTTCACCATCACGGCGACGACGACGACCGCGGTCACCACGGTCACCTCGGTCACGGTCACGCCCGCCACCGTCACGACGACGACCACCACGGTCACCACCACGACCACCACGGTCGTTACGACCACGACGCTCGGCCTTACGCTTCTCCTCTTCCTCGTCCCAGCCTTCGGGCTTTTCGAGGAGCGGCTTGAGCGAGACCTTCAGGCGACCTTCACGGTCGATGCTGGAGACGACGACTTCGATCTCATCACCAAGCTTGCAGACCTCTTCGACGTTCTCGACGAAGCCGTAGGACATATCGGTGATGTGAAGGAGGCCATCCTTGCCGGGCGCGATTTCGACGAAGGCGCCGTAGTTCTCGACGCGCGTGACGCGGCCCTTGAACTTCTGGCCGACCTCCGGCGTCATCGTCAGGCTCTCGATGATCTCGATCGCCTTGTTCACGGCTTCGGAATCCGCGCTCGCGATGGAGACGGTGCCGTCGTCGTCGATGTCGATCTTCGCGCCGGTCTGGTCGACGATCGCCTTGATCATCTTGCCGCCGGGTCCGATCACGACGCGGATCTGGTCGGGCTTGACCTTGATCTGCGTGATGCGCGGGGCGTACTTCGAAAGCTCGGGACGCGGGGCGGCGAGCGCCTCGTTCATCTTCTCGAGGATGTGCATGCGACCGGAGTACGCCTGCGTCATCGCTTCCATCATGAGCTCTTGGCTGAGGCCATCGATCTTGATGTCCATCTGAATCGCCGTGATGCCCTTGTCGGTTCCGCAGACCTTAAAGTCCATGTCGCCGAGGTGGTCTTCATCACCGAGGATGTCGGTCAGGATAGCGTAGCGATCGCCTTCCTTGATGAGACCCATCGCAACACCAGCGACTGGCGCCTTGAGCGGAACGCCCGCGTCCATCATCGCGATCGCGCCGCCGCAGACCGAAGCCATCGACGAGGAGCCGTTCGACTCGGTGATCTCCGAGACGATGCGGATGGTGTAGGGGAACTCTTCCTTGGTCGGGACGAGACGCTTGAGCGCACGCTCCGCGAGGTTTCCGTGACCGATTTCGCGCCGGCCGGGGCCGCGCATGAAGCGGGTCTCACCGACCGAGTAGGGCGGGAAGTTATAATGGAGGAGGAAGTTCTTGTAGTACGGCTCGATGAGGCCATCGATCTTCTGCTCGTCGGCGCTCGTTCCGAGCGTCGCGGTGACGACCGCCTGCGTCTCACCACGCGTGAAAAGCGAGGAGCCATGAACGCGCGGGAGAAGACCGGCTTCGATCGCGATCGGGCGGACGGTCGTGAAGTCACGGCCGTCGACGCGGCGGTTTTCACCGAGCACCTGCTCACGCATCGTGTTGAAGCGGAGCGTCTCGTACGCTTCCTTGATCTCGTCTTCGCGGCCTTCGAACTCACCCGCGAGGTCGGCGACGACCTGCTTCTTCACCTTCTTGAAGGCGCCGTACCGGGCGTGCTTCTCGGCGACGTTGCAGCATTCCTTCACGCCCGCGAGGCCAACTTCGGCGACGCGCTTGGCGATATCGGCATCCGGCGTCGGAGCGTTAAAGACCCACTTCTCTTTGCCCGCCGCTTCACGAAGCGCGTGCTGGAGCTTAAGCGTTTCCTGGACCGCTTCGTGACCGAACGCGAGGGCCTTGACCATCTCGTCTTCCGGCACCTCGTCGCACTCGCCTTCGACCATCACGATGGCGTCGGCGCTGGCGGCGATGATGATGTCCATGTCCGAGTTCTCCATTTCGGAGAAGGTCGGGTTGGCGATGAGCTTGCCGTCGACGCGGCCCACGCGGACACCCGCGATCGGACCGGCCCACGGAATCTCCGAGAGCATCAGGGCAGCGGAGGCGCCGGTGAGCGCGAGCACATCGCTCTGGTTCTCCAGGTCGGCGGACATGACGGTCGCGACGATCTGAACTTCCGAACGGTAGCCGTCGGGGAAGAGCGGTCGGCACGGACGGTCGATGATGCGCGAGGTGAGGACCTCGTGCTCACGAAGGCGGCCTTCACGCTTAAAGAAGCCTCCCGGCACCTTACCGGCGGCGTAGGTCTTCTCGATATAGTCGACGGTGAGCGGCATGAAGTTCGTGCCTGGGCGCGCTTCGGCGGCGCCGCAGACAGTCACGAGCACGACGGTCTCTCCCGAAGTCACCAGGACGGAACCACCGGCCTGCTTCGCGATACGACCCGTCTCGATGGTCAGGGTCTTGTCCCCAACCTTCACGGATTCTCGAATGATCATAGGTTTCTCCTCGGACATGGCGGTGTCCGAATGTTGCCGCGGTGTAAGGGGCTCGGTCCTCGGTTCTGCCGCCAGAAAGCCTCTCTGGCGGCCGAAGCGAAGAACGAACGATCCCGATCAACACGGCGAGCTAGTTGTCAAAAGTCGCCCCGAGAATGTCCCGAAGCGGGCGCATCATGCCGCG
>JAHDCI010000095.1:0-10666 GCA_020629955.1 Myxococcota bacterium
AGCACGAATCGAGGCGATCCGAGCCGAGACGTTATGGGGTGAATCGACGACGGCTTGGCCGGAGGAGAGAGGGGTTTTTCCGAAAAACCCCTTAATCAACGAGTCGAGCCGCACTCACCGTCGTGGTCGAGGGGCACGCCCGCGGCACGTCGGTAGCAATCGTTGCTGTAGGTGCGGCCGTTGCAGCCACAGACGGGGTCGTAGTGAGCGGTGCAGATGGTGGGCTCGTCGGAGACGCACACGCCCGCGCCATCCGCGATGAAGCAGCTCGGCTGGTCGCTCATATCGCAGCGCAGGCCGTCGTTGCAGATGAAGCCCGCGATTCCGCCGCAGATGCCGCCTTCTTCGCCCGGGCCGGGTGCGACATCACAAGCGCCGCTCGCCTCGACCGAGACTCCGCTGGCGTTCGCCGTGCAGGCGTTGCTGTAGGTCTCGCCATCACAGCCACAGACCGGCGCATATTCGCGCGTGCACGCTTCGGGCTGCACGCGGCAGACGCCCGGGTGGTCCGCTCGTCCGCACATCGCGCCTTCGGACCAATCGCAGAACATACCTTCGGGACAAGGACCCAGTCCGCGCGAGCCGCAGGCCTGAGGCTCAGGGCATTCGACGACTTCCCAGCCGCAGTAGCCGTCTTCGGTCTCGATGCATTCACCGGTCGGACCAGCGATGGTGCCATCGTCGCAGGTGTAGTTCGGAAGACCGAGAGCTGGGCCGCAGTCGTCGACCACGCAGGTCTCGGGCTCGACGGGGTTCACCGGTCCACACGCCATCAGGGCAACAAGGCAGGTAAAGCTGAGCAAGGAAGAAAGGCGATTTGTCATGCCCCTCCGCAATGCACGGAGCGGGCCAACCCGTGAGAACTTCGAAAAAGCGAAGTTTATTCACAAACGGGGAAGTTGGGCTCCCCGCGAGTGGCAACCGGAGTGACCGGTATCGGAGAATGGGTGGCAAGGTGTGACACCAGTCGCGCTATCAGGAAGCCAGCGATGGCGTCCCGGCAGTTCAACTACTCTTCCGAAAGCTCGGGAAGTGCCGCGCGCTCGATTGGGATCTCTTCGCCCGTCGTATCGATCACGATATTTCCTGGGGGTCGCACGGGGCGACCGCCGATGTTCATCTGCACGCTGCCGTTTTGAATGCCGCGCCCCATCGCGTTCGCGATTTGGCCGGCGAGAAAGCCCCGGATGGGCGGGATAAGAAGGAGCACTCCGAGCCCATCGGTGATGAACCCGGGCGCGAAGAGGAAGAATCCAGCAAGCAAGAGAAGCCCGCCTTCGGAGAGCGTGGCCCCTCCCTCGCCGCGAAGCATCGATTCTTGGAGCCGCCCGAGCACTCCAAACCCGGCTCGCCGGACCAAACTCAGCCCGATGCTCGCGCTCACGGCACTCGCAAGAAGGGTGCTCGCCCATCCAATATTTGCGGCGCTCGCCGCGAGCAGCTTGATGTCGAAGCCGATCAGCAGAAGGAGGGCGAAAAGAAACGCACAACCCATCGCGAAACGCCGGAGCCTTGGGTCAGAGCCCGGCGCAGCCGTGAGCGAGTCGGATGAGATTGATCTCTTCGAGAACCGCCGGATCGGTCGCGAGATCGTAGGTCGCATCGCCAGTGGTCGTGAGGTTCGCCATGCCCTGGGTTGCCTCGAGGTAAAGGAAGGCCCGACCCCAAAGCGTGAGGATCACCGTTCGCCACTCCGCCGAATCTCGAAGGTGCTCGTAAGCCCCGGGGAACTCCGCCGCGCGAGTCCGCGCGATACGCAGGTAGCGGCCCATGTACCAGAGGAAGGTGTTGATGCCGTCGCGCGCGCTCGTCGATCGACCGGGCGGCATCTGGTCCGCAAACGCCCAGGCCGTCGCGAGCGAGTTGATGTACTGCACGACCTCTTCGACCAGCAGGTTAAAGCCCTGGTCGCCGGATTCGAAGTTCCCATCCGTCGGATCGCCGTTGAGGTAGACATCGCGGTAAAAATCACAGCTCTCGCTGGGTCCGCCGTTGCACGCAGGAAGCGCGAACTCATCCGTATTGAGGTAACTCCGAGCGAAGGTCTGACCGCCGCGCGAAGTCGTATCGCCCTCGGGTGCAGAAAGCGTGAGCCCTTCGACGATCGCAAAGGAGCTCGTGCTCCCTGCATTCAGCGCAAAATCGTAGAAGTGTCCGCATTCGTGCACGATGGTGTCGAGCGAACGGAAGACTCCTTCGGGATCCGAGGCGCCGTTTCCGAATCGGATATCGCACGGCTCCCCTGGGATCGCATCGCTATTGCGTCCGCCTTCGACAAGGTATTGGCCGGTCGGATAGCGGACCAAAAGCGCTTCGTCGAGATACTGCGAGAGCGAGGAGAAGGTGATCCCGGAGAGGTCACCGCTGATATTCGGGAGCGCCTCGGCGTACATGCCGTCCACGCAGGAGGGGTCCACAAAGCCGCTATTGCCGGTCGTCGCGTCGCTTCCTCCGTCGACTCCGCCGTCACCAGCCCCCCCATCGAGCATGGGGCGATCGTCATCACCGCAGGCGATGGCGTTGAGCAAGAAAAGGCAGAGGAGAATACGCTTCATGCGCCGAAGCATGACCGAGAACACGGAAATGTCGACTTCTGCCGACAAAACGCAAGCGAGCCCCCGACCGCAAGGACCAGGGGCTCGTATCGCGTTGGCGCTCGAAGCTACTCCTCCGACGGTCCTTCGAACATCCCGCGGTAGAGAATGCCGGCGAGCACGCCTCCAACGATGGGCGCGATCCAGAAGAGCCAGAGCTGCGTCAGCGCTGCGCCTCCGGCGAAAACGGCAGGGCCCGTACTTCGCGCGGGATTCACCGAGAGGTTCGTTACCGGAATCCCGATAAGGTGGATCAGGGTGAGACCAAGGCCGATCGCGATGGGTGCGAATCCCGCGGGCGCGCGCTTATCGGTCGCGCCCATGATGATGAAAAGGAACATAAAGGTCAGGACGATTTCGGAGACAAGCGCCGCAGTCATCGAGTAGCCGCCCGGCGATCCGCCCGCGGCGCCTTCGACGGTCGCGAAGCCATTCGTTGCGAAGCCGCCAATCTCGGAGCCGTTGCCGGTCGCGATGACGAACAAAACACCCGCGCCGATCAATCCGCCGACGACCTGCGCCGCAATATAGGGCGCGGCTTCCTTTGCCGGATGACGGCCACCGGCGACCAGACCGAGCGTGACCGCCGGGTTGAGGTGGCAGCCCGAGATGTGCCCGATCGCGTACGCCATCGTCATGACCGTTAGACCGAAGGCGAGCGAAACCCCCACCAAGCCGATACCGAGCGGGTTGCCTTCGCCACCAAAATTCGCGGCCAGTACAGCGCTCCCGCACCCGCCAAAGACCAACCAAAATGTGCCGAATACTTCGGCGACTGCGCGTTTTCCTAGCGTCATCAACTCTTCATTCCCCCCGCGTGTCCACGCAGGATAAAAGTTTCCCCCCTCCAACTACGCAAGGACCGGTCCACGCGAACGATCCTCACCTTCGATCATGAAATCATTACGATTTACAGGCTTTCGAGGTGGGTGGGCTCCGAGCGTTTGTAGGCCCCGCACTACAGGCGTTTTTAGAAGTCGACAGATCGCATTCGCGCTTGAAAATGCTGCGGCCGCATAACAAGTTCTGCTCGGCTCACCACAGCGGTGAGCGTTGCATGGAGAGGTTTTTATGAGCATCGCGTTTCTCTTCCCGGGACAGGGCAGCCAATCGGTCGGAATGGGCAAAGACCTGCTCGAAATCGAGGCGGCGAAAGCGGTCTACGATGCGGCAGACGCAGCACTCGAGGGCGGGATTTCCTCCCTCTGTTTCGAAGGACCGGAAGAGGCGCTCAAACTGACGGCGAACACACAGCCGGCGGTGCTCACGACGTCGATCGCGTTGCTTGCCGCCCTCGACCGGCGCCCCGATGTGGTCGCAGGCCACAGCCTCGGCGAGTACAGCGCGAATGTGGCCGCCAAAACCATCGGCTTCGCGGATGCCGTCGCGGCGGTACGAAAGCGTGGTCAGTACATGCAGGACGCTGTCCCAGTCGGAGAGGGCGCGATGTCCGCCGTGCTGAAAGCGGCGAAAGAGGACGTGCTTCGAATCTGCGAAGAGACCGAGGGCTGCGTTGAGCCGGTGAACTTCAACTCGCCGGGACAGATCGTGATCGCGGGCGCGGCCGGTCCGGTCGCTGCAGCCGGAGAAGCGCTAAAGGCGCTCCGCGCGCGAGTGATGCCGCTGCCGGTCTCTGCGCCTTTCCACTCTTCGCTGATGTTGCCGGCCGAGGAGAAGCTCGCTCCCGATCTGCAGGCCCTCGATTTCCAAGATCCGAACGTGCCGATCTACGTGAACGTAAAGGCGGAGAAAGTGCAGAGCGGCGCGGCAGCGCGCGAAGCCTTGATTCAACAGGTGAGCCGCGCGGTTCGCTGGGATGAGACCATTCTTAAGATGGTGGAAGACGGCGTGAGCCTTTTTGTCGAAGTCGGCCCCGGCAAAGTGCTGAGCGGCCTTTGCCGCCGAATCGCAAAGGATGTCGATCGCGTGAACGTGGCGACCCTCGCGGACGTCGAAGCCGCACGCGAGAAGATCGACGCCGCCCGAGCGTAAGGCCGGCCGTATCCGCTAACGCCCGCACGATCGCAGGAGCCCATCGTCAGCCACGGCGATGCGATGGGTTCCGTCTTCGTTTCGAGCTTCCGGCACCGTGCGGTGCAGCACCCCGACGACGTTGCCGTCCTCATTGAGGATCGGTGCGCCGCTGAAGCCGCGAATGTTGACATGGGGCGTGACGTCAAACGTGAAACCATTATCGACCTCCTCGAGCACATGGCCGCGATAGAGGTTTTGGGTGCAGGCGCGTTCGGAGTAGGGGCAGCCGACAAGCGTGATCGCGTCGCCGACGCGCGCTTTTCGAGAAGCGAGCATGACGGGGTTCGCGGGCAGCGAATCTTGGCGCTCAACAGAGAGCAGTACCCAATCGCCGAAAACCGCAGATGTCGCGAGCGCGTTGGCATCAACGAATCGATTTGGCTCCGTTCGCGGATGCACGCGCCAGCGTTCGAGCCGGGCATTAAAGCGCCCGACGTCCGCCGCGACTTCGATGAGCGAAGGTTGCACGCCTCCCATGCGCCCGATGAGATGCCGCGCCGAAGCGATCCAGGTTTCCTCGGACGCGCTTGAGCGTAAGAGAAACGCCGACGCGCCGTTCAGCCCAGAGCTGCCTTCGAACGAAGCCCGATTGGTCAGTACGATCTGCGGCCATTCTTCCGCAGGCCGATCGACAAAGCCCTGCCGTTCACTTGCCGGAACAAGCGAAAGGCGCCCGCATCGAAAAGGTTCGGCGCTCGCCGCGCCTGAGGCGCTTTGCCGAGGCGGGGGAGACGCATCGCATGCAAGCGAAAGCAGCACCAGGAGGCACGCAATGAGTTTCGGTTCGTTCACGATCGAGAACATAACGTGTTGTCGTCGGCGCGTTCAGCCAAGCCCATCCGCCCAATGGACAATCAGCTCTTGGTCGTTGACGGTGAGCTGGGTGTTGTGGCGCCTCCCGGGGGGACGAATAGGCGAGACGAAATCCGCAGTCGCCGCGGATTCGGTTCCGATTTCGCCACGAAGGAATGGGACTCGTTCGAGGAGCCTTTTGGCGTGTTCGATGAGAATGCGATCGTAGGGCGCTCGCCATAGGACCTCATCGGGGTAGGCGATTTGTGGCCCGTGTAGCTTCGTCAGCGCCCCGAATGGAAAGCCAAACGCGACCGAGGGGCTTTCTCCGGGAGCCCAAACGTGGTTGTACACACAAGCGATTCTCTTGCCATCGGGACCGCTGCAAACCCCTCTCGCGAATCCGATGATTTCCTGCGAAGGGCAGACCTCGATTCCTATTCCACGAAACATCGGACCCGCGACCGCCCCTGCCCAGAGGATATCGAATGCACGGCAAAGCGCACTCTCATCTCGGCTCTCTAGCTCGATAGCGAGCTCATAGTAGAAGCCGTCGTAGTTTTTCTCATCGTGAACATCGCCGGCACATTTCCCCGTCATGCGATGCCCATAGTCATTGCCGAAGCTCTTCGCGAGAAATTCGGTTCAGAGGAGGCTGACGAGGTGGTCTTTGATTTCGTGGCGCGTTTCGTCGTCCGGCGCGGCGGTGAGCGCCCGCTCCCACATCTCCACGGCCTTCATCTTGAAGCCGGCCTTCTGAAAGAGAACGGCGAGGTTCTTCAGCGCCGAGAAGTTTCGCGGGCGGTATTCGACGGCGGCCTCAAGCTGCTGAATCGCGTCGAAGACATCTTCTTTGCGGCCGAGCAAGAGGCCCAGGTGATAGCGAAGCTCGAAGCTTAGTGGATCGATCTCTACGCCGCGGCGAACGTGTGCGATCGCGATATCGAGGTTGCCCTCGTGGTACGCCTCCATGCCGGCGTTCAGCGCTTCCGAAGCGTCGGCCTGAAGCTCAGGCTCCTCTTCGACCATGCTCAATCGGCCATTGAGGGCCCGCTCGACATGCATGATGACGTCTTGAATCTTAAACGGCTTCTCAAGGAAGGCGTCGACGCCGTAGCTGCTCCGAAGATCCTCGGCGACCCGCCACCCGCGGTACATCGCGCTGACCATGATGACCGGGATATGACCGTATTTCTGACTGCCTTTGATGCGGCGACAGATATCGAAGCCGTGCACTTCGGGGAGCATCGCGTCGAGCAAGATCACGTCCGGCATCACGTCGCGAACTTTCTCAAGCGCCTCCAGGCCACGTGAGGCTTCGTGCACCTCGTGTCCTTTGGCTTGGAGCACGCGCCTGAGGAGGTTTCGGATATCGTCTTCGTCGTCGACCACCAGGATGGTGGGCGGTCCCTGCCTCACAGGCTTCTCGGGCTCTTTCGGCAGCGGCGCAATCTGCGACTGAAAGGGTCGATGTGCGGCAGCAATCTTTTCCGAGAGCGCGTCGATGCCAAGCTCGTCGTGAACGATGCCGCCCGGAGCGACCGAGGGCGGGCGAGAAGCGCGCTTGATCTGAGGAGCAGCCTGCGCGTTCATCGACGGCGCCTGCGGCATATTTGTGAGTGGTCCGGGTGCAGCCGCGGGACGAGCCATTGTCGTCGGCGGTTCAATACCGAGCGAGCGTAGGTAATCGGGCGCTACCGACTGACCGACAAAATGAGCCTCGCCGCCGTCCGCCAGGGCATACGCGAGACCAATGACTTCATCGAGCGCCTCGGAGAGAGCGACGTAGGGAAAGACTTTTCGACCCGTGACGAACTCGATCTCTTCGATCGTGCGTCTGTCCCCCGGATCCGCCATCGCGAGGAACATTCGATCTTCTTTCACCAAGATCGGGAGAATCAGGTGTCGTCGCGCGATGTCGACCGGGATGAGTTCAAGGTTGGCGGTCGGGATAACGACCTGATCGAGATCGACGGCTGGAACGCCATGTTGCTCACTCAACGCCTTGAGCAGCGCTTCCCGCGGCATCCCTCTTCGCTCGGCTTCCGAAGCCAGCCGCGCCCCACTCTCGTCTTGCGATTCGAGTAAAACGTCGAGCTCATCTTGGGTCACGAGCTTCTGCTTCAGCAAGATCTTGCCGAGCTGCTTCTTCTTATCGTTCATCTCATGGCCCATATCGCGGCCCATTTGGGGGAGGAAACTCTACCTATTTGCTGGCGAAGACACACGATAAAACGCACAGCGACGGCGGAATTTCCGGTCGAAACGCCCGATTGAGCGTAAATGGATGGCGAACGCGGAGTGAGCAAAACGAGTCATTGCAGTCTATCCGACCGCACGGCTCACGTGAAGAGGCTGCAGGAAGAGAATCTGCGATTTCTCTCTCCTATTTCTCCTTCCCATTTCTCTGGGCAAGGAGCGCTCTATGCTTACGCTACATTCCCGAGAGAATCTCGAACTCTGCCCCCTCTTCGGCCTCTTCACGGCGGGAGAGGACAAGGCGGTGATCTTGAAGCCGGCGCTCCCAGTGTTCTTCGCCTTCGGGATCGGCCACCCGGAAACTCGCGGTGTAGCGGAATTCCACAAAGATTCGGGGCTCGTCGTAGGTAACCCGTCGGTACTTGATCTCGTAGCGCACATCGATGACACGGTCGCGCCACGAGGAGAGCTTCTCACGGAGCCCGTCGAAATCGAGGTCGTCGTCCGTCGAGATCGTCCCGCGATCGTCGAGATAGAGGGGAGAAGCGAGCGCCAGGAGCTCCGTGACGTTTCGCTCTTCCACCGCGTGACGGTAGCTCTCCATGAACTGCACCACGTCACGGTTCTCCGGCGTGTCATCCACGGTCGTATTCGGAATGGTTCCAGCGCATCCGACCGCTGCAAAAGCGGCAAAAAGCGCGGCGATCAAAGAGGAATGGCGGACGGTGAACGAGGTGGTGGTCATAGGTAGCTTCGTAGGGAACATTCCTGCGCTTCCCGGGTATTCCACACAGAGCGAAAAGGAGCAAGAAAGGGCCCTTTCGAACAACGAAAAAGGGCGCCACGTCTCCGCAGCGCCCTCGCTTCGCGGTTTGCTCCCTTAGGAACGCCGGCGGCGTCGAAGACGCCACGCGACCAGTCCCAAAGCAACCACTGCGGGAATGCCAGGAAGGTCGTTATTCGGCGCAACGCGACACCCACATCCGGCGGTCGCGCCGGGGTCTCGTCCAGCGTCCGCTCCAGCGTCTGCGCCGCCGTCCGGCGTCCCCGCGTCCGGCGAAACCGCGCAGAGCGCGTCACCAAGTCGGCAATCTTGATCGATCCCGTCTTCGCAGATTTCCGGGCGACCCGGCTGAACATTGGGGTCGTTATCGTCGCAGTCTTCGGGCACAAAGGAGCCATCGCCGTCGTTGTCGACGCGGTCGACGCAGGCGCCATCCATGCAGGTCGAAGCGCAGGGCTCACGTTCAAGCACGCCACCTTCGCACCGAACCCGCGAGGTCCCTTCGCAGCGCCACGGCGAATCTTCGCAACTGGTGCCGCTCTCGACAGATTCCACGCGTACCTGAATCAAATCATCGACCGGGCCGCCCTGGTCCGAGAACCATGCTTCGCCCTCGCGCACCAAATTGAAGAACTGCGGGTAATCGCCCGGTGCGTCCGGCGCGCGGACCGAGAATCGAAAGACGCCCACCTCTCCGGGTGCGGTCTCCGATTCCACCGTCGCGGCGCGACTCGAAGAGACCCAATCACTGGCCTGCAAGGGAGATGCGCCATCCCGAGGCTCCGTCGTCCCCAAGAACACCTGGCCAGGACGCCACGTCTCCGCACCTTGGTTGGTAAACTCGATGAAGCCCGCGATCTCTTCGCCCGCCGTGACATCGAAGCGGGTACTCGCAAGCGGAAAGGACTGACGAACCCACTGAGCGCGATACGCGGGCGGGCCCGAAAGCTCCTCGTAGGAATCAATGAGCGAGGTGTAAGTCGGCACGTAGACACTCCCGTGGGGCGACACGTTTTGCCGAATATTAAAGTGGAGGTGAATCGTCGTGGCGGTACCACCGAACTCGTTCGACGCACGGCCTAGTCGCTGTCCCTGCGAAACGCTCTGGCCCACCGAAACAGCGACCGAACCCATGTGAAGGTAGTCGTATCGAGTCCCATCCGCGGTGGTCACGTACACCGAGTACGAGCCGATATTCGTGATGGTTCCGTCTTCCGCTGCGACAATCCAGTGGACATCGTCTTCGCAGGTCGCGGGCCGAATATCCTGCCCCTGATGACCCGTGCCGCTCGGGCAGAGCGGCATCGACCAGCGGCGCGCCTCGCAGTAGTTATCGAACCAAGGGTAGTCGTAGTTTCGCGAATCACACTGACCGCCGCTTGGACCCATATAGCCTCCGGGCGCGTAGATTTGAGAGTTCAGAAACGCCGGCGCGGACTCCATCGGGAAACGCATCTCGGGCGCGAAAACGCGATCGTCGGTATAGCCGCGCGAAGTCGGCGCGCTGCCATTTGGGGACATCAGCGTTCCGGGCGGTTCGTAGCTAAACTGCGCGCTCGCGGTGATCGGAAACGCGAGCGTCGCAACGGCGAGAAGAAGATGGCGACTCATCGGGCCACCTCCACCATACGTTCGGCGATATCCACGGCGAAGCTCTGCCGGATGCAGCGGCGGTCGCTTAGCGGCTCATGTCGGCACTCGACCTCCACCGTGTAAAAGGTTCCGTCTTCCTCCCACGTGACGTGACGGATCCCTTCGTTCATTCCGCTATACGCGAGGTTTCCGCGGATGCGAAGACCCGTCGGTCGCGCTTCTCCGTTCAGCTCATGGTGCACCACGCTCGTCGCGTGCAGCATGACCGTCAGTTCCTCTGTCGGGGCATGAAGCGCGTACCAAGTGGGTCCCGTGATCACCTGGGTCATCGGAGCGTACTCCGCGGGAAAGAGCAGCACGGGAACCTGCGAGGTTTCGACCTGCTCTTGCGCGGCCGCAGAGAGAGAGGTCCACGCTTCCGAGCTTAGCGATTCCTGACGTGCCGAGACATCCGGGGCGCACGCGCCGAGCAGGGCAAGTCCGAGTAGTAAACGAAGGAGAGGCATGCGCACAGCGTAGCTGGAGTTGCCACCGATGAGAATCCGGCGTCGCGAGAATCGCGTTCATTTTTCAGCGGGTCATCGGTCGGTGGTCGTAAGTGACACCTGCGCGCCGAGCAGCACCCGAACGAGTCACATCGCCTGGGCCTTTGAATCGAACGACGTTCAGC
>JAHDCI010000095.1:10766-18169 GCA_020629955.1 Myxococcota bacterium
AGCGTTTCAAACGCGTTGTTGATTTTCTGCAGAGCGGCGCCGCCGGTGCTGCCAGAGCAACCGAAAGCGAACACTGCAACGAGAGAAACAAGAATCTTCTTCATAGTCAGGAGCGTAGAGATTCTCGCCGCTGGGCGTCAATTCTTCTCTTTTCGGCCACGCACACTCTTGCGATGAAGCTCACATCAGACCGAGATATACGTGGATTTTCAATAGGCGAAGGCTTGCGTAGATGGCGCTATGTTCGTGACCCCGACGCAAAAACAGATTTGATCGAATGAACTATTCGATCACGCGCGGATCGAGATCGACGCTGATCGGGCAATGATCGCTGCCCATCACTTTATGATGAATCTCGGCCTTGTTGAGAAACTCCATCGCGCCTGGCGATGCGAGAATATAGTCAATACGCCACCCAACATTCCGCTCACGGACGCCGAAGCGCTGGCTCCACCACGTGTATCGATCCCTCGCGTCTGGATGCAAATGACGGAACGTATCCGTCCATCCGTTCTTTAACCACCGGTCGAGCTCTTCTCGCTCAATATCCAGGAACCCGGAGGTCTTGCGATTGGTCTTTGGGCGCGCGAGGTCGACCTCTTCATGTGCCGTGTTCAAGTCGCCGAGCACCAATATCCGCTCGCCGCTCTTCTTGGCCTCTTCCAATCGATCGAAGAGCGTCTGGTAGAACTTGAGCTTGTAGGGCACGCGCGAGTGATCACGATTCTTCCCGCTGCCGTTTGGGAAGTAACCGTTCACGATCGTCAGCTTTCCGAAGCGAGTCACAAGCAGGCGGCCCTCTGCGTCGAGCTCCTCATCTTCGAGGCTTCGCCAGAGTTCGTCGGGCGCCTTGCGAGAATAGGTCGCGACGCCGCTATACCCCTTCTTCTCGGCCGCCGAGAATTCGGTCTTCCAGCGCGGCGGCTTGCGTACTTCGTCATCGAGCTGCTCCGGCAGCACGCGGGTCTCCTGAAGGCAGACCACATCCCCACGCGCAGTCTTGAGCCAATCAAAGAACCCTTTTTTAACAACCGCGCGCAGTCCGTTGACGTTCCACGAATAGACGCGAAAGGTCTTCGCTCGAGAGCTCATCGTATTCCTCGCCCGTACGCAGGTAGAGTCGCTAGGATTCGGCCGTCGCCTTCGGGGCCTTGCGCTCGATATTCCACGTGCGGAAGACATGGTCCCAGAGCGTCGTGGAAACCCCAAACTTCGCGTTATCGGCATACTTCGGCGAGTGATGCACGAGGTGGTGCTTGCGAAGCTTTTTGATCCACTCAAAGCGCGCTCGCCCGTGATGCAGATGATAGTGCATCAGGTCGTATACGACGTAGCCAAACGCAAAACCCACGTACGCGAAGTATCCCGCGGTGCCGATCGCTGCGACGAAAATGAAGAGAAAGAGCGCGCCGAGCGAGAGGCTGAGCGCTGGCGGAAAGACGAGGCGGTACTGGTCCCGCGGCCACTGATGGTGCACGCCATGCAAAATAAAGTGCATGCGCTCGCCGAACTTCCCCGGCGGCTCCCAATGGAAAAGGGTTCGATGCGCCCAGTACTCCGTGAGCGTCCAAACCAGCCATCCCGCGGCGACAAAGCCCAGGCTTGGGAGGATACCAACGCTCCCTTCCTGCATGCCGAGCCAATAGAGGTATCCCATCATCGGGAAGTGCAGCAGCGGCACGAGGTACCAAGGTGTACGGGAAAACGCGTCAATAAACGCGCTCTCGAACATCGGGGGGCTCTCGGCGGAAGGTTTCGGAAACACGAAAGCCATATAGCGGCACTCGCATCAAAGTGCGAGTCGAGCGCTGACGAGCCTCACGCGGGCGGAGGCGCGACTACTGGGCGGGTCCCCAAACGCCGCTGAAGCCCGAGGGGTTTTGGCACCAGATGCGGCCGTTCGTCTCCTGCCAGTTCGGAGGATAGAGAATCGCGCGGTTCCCCTGTCCCGCGTTGGTGCACATCCCGGTCGCACCGGCGCGTGGGCAAGGCTGGTCTGAGAAGACCCCATTTCCGGCCTGACACGATTCCGCGCGCACGCGCTGGGCGCATGGGGCGTTTGCGGTGCATTCGACGCACATGCCCATCACCCCATTGCAGCTGATCACCGCGTTCGAAGGGGCCATGTTTTGGGGGGGAGCTGCGTTGGGTGCCGTGGCGGCGCCCGGGGTGGCCATGCCGGGCGCGATCGGCGGCGCGGGATCATCGCCGCATCCAACGAGAAGAACCCCAGCAAGGAGAACGGAGGTGAGAAGAGGGCACCATTTCAACATCGCAACAGGGTACGAGGTTCTTGCTCGAAATAGCTCGCGAAATCGGATCGCGGTTGCGGGTCATCGGTTGGCTCAGGCAAGGTAAGCCAGCGATGCCTCGAATTCTCATAGCAATGCTATTGACCGGAACGGCGTGCAGCGAACCCTCCCTTCCGCCCGCAGTCGAACGGGGAGCAATCGAACGGGAAGCGCCCAGCGAAATGGGAACAGGCGAAATGGGCACCGGCGAAATGGGCACCGGCGAAATGGGCACCGGCGAAATGGGAACAGGCGAAACGGGTAGCGCGAACCCGCAGAGGCCGGAGGCCGAAGCGGGGCCCGAACTGGAGGCTTCTGCCCTGCCGACCCAGGACGAAATCGAGTCTCTCGAAGACGGTTCGGTTCAGGTTCAATTGCAAATCTCCTTCGATCTCCGCGGTATGCCTCATCGGGGCGAGCGTGACGTCGATCCGGGCATCATCGAGGCGCGCAGAACACACCTCGTTCAAGAGGCACGCGACGCCGCTGGATCGCCGGCTCCGCGCTTTCGTATGCACCAAACGTCGACCGTCTTCGATGTCGTTTTTGTCGGCACCTCCAGCGCAGCGATGGCGCAATGTGAACGAGTTCGGCAGGCCGTCGCCCCAGAACGTGAAGGTCTCCGAGGTCGAAGGCGTTTTTCATTCCCCCGAGCATCCGAATGTGAGCTTGCTGCGTCCGAAAGCGCACCTTCGGCGGGGACGTCGGTCCGGCTAAAAATCTTTCATCTCGCCGGCTTGCCGCATCGACACAAACGAAACGACCCTGACTTCTCATCCGCTGAAGTGGCCCGAAGCAGATTGGAGCGACGAACCCTCGAAACTGCGGGCTCTCCAGCGCCGTCCATCCAGTTTCGCCAAGGCGAAGACTTCCTCGAAGTTGAATTCTCGGGGGAGAGGGAGGCCGCGATGAGGCAGTGTGAGCGGGTTCGAGAAAACCTCGCGCCGGAAAACCGAAGGCGTTCTTGGCCGGGCCTCAGCGCATGCGAGGCGACCGAAACAGAATAGCGCCCGACTACTCGATCGCTTGCCAGGTCCCCGAGAGCCCTTCTGAAGAGCGACACCATCGACGCGCGCTTCGCGCGTTCCAGTGCGGACCGTAAAGCACCCCGAGCGTGCCATCTTCCTCGTTCGCACACGTCCCAACAGCGCTTTCGCGCGAGCATGGCGCATTGCTATAGAGCCCGCCCATTCCAAGACAGCCGCCCGGGTCTACGCGCGCTTCACACGCTTCACCCGCAGCGCACTCGATGCAAAGGTGGCTCTCTGGGGTCTGGCACGTGAAGCGATCCGGAGGCGCGACCGGCCCACCTGAGGGCTGCGGCGTCACCGTCGTTCCCTCGCTTGTGGGCTCAGGACTCTCGTCTGAAGCCTCCGCTGCGCTTTCCGCATTCCCTTCTTCCGCAGAACGTTCGGAAGCGGGCTCTCTCGCAGAAACTGGCTCGACCGGGGCGGCGTTTTGCGTTTCGCCTCCGCAGGCCGCGAGCAGAAGCAAGATCGACAGGCGTCTCATTGCGGAGCGAGCGCGAGGCTTGTGAATCCCCAGTTCAGCCCCTGCGGACCCGTTGCAGAGAGAGGCGAGCAGTTGTGGTAAATCTCCCGCTCGTTGCGCTGGCCACCGTCGATGCTGCACAGATGGTACGCCCCGCCTTCCCCATCGGGGAACGCTTCTTCGACGAGACAGTCCGAGCATTCACGTATTTGAAAGAGCTCGATGGGCATCGGGTCATCCGGCGGATTCACAGGAAGCTCGGCCGTTGCAAACGAGCGAAGTAAGCTCGCGGCAGCGTGTCGTCCATAGAGCCGCATTCCCGAAAGGTTACCGCTCCCTCGGAAGAGATCCTGGCCGAGATCTTCGACCTCGATGTCCGCGCCTCCGCGTCCCGTACCGAAGCGTTCAAGGCAACCTGCGCGACAAGCATCGCCGGTGCCGCCACGAAGGAAGAGGATGTTCTCGCGGTCCCACGGATCCGAAAAAATCTGGCCAGATGCAAAGAGCTCGATCCGCCCTGCATCGGCTCCGGTATCCCGGCTTCGCGCGTAGTAGGGCACCTGCACCGAAAGACCAATCAGCTCTTCAGAACCCGCTCGAAAACTCGCCGCGCCCCAGAACCACGAACGCGAGTCTCTTGCCCAGAACCAATCCCGTTCGGCGGTTTCGATATCGAAGAGGCTCGCGATCGTCTCCGAAAAGACAAGCACCTTCGAGGGCGAAATCGGCTCGAGCCGATGCGGCTTCAAGCTGTTGGGGAGTTGCACGTCAATATTCCCACACGAGCAGATCGAATCACCCGCGACGCTGTACTGAACGAACGACCCAGGACAGTCGTTATCAAAACGCTCTGTTAAAGCCAGCAGGTGAGGCGCGGGACATCCTCCGGTGCAGGTCACCGGCACCTGACAGGAGGGATGCGTATTCCGCTGTTCGGTGGTGTTCGCGTCTGCGCCGACATCTTGCGCAGAGTCCGTCTGGGCGACGTCGGAGACATTCGCATCCTGCACGTTTGCATCCGGCGTGTCCGCGTCGGGATCTCCGCTTACCGAAAAGCGATCGGTCGAAGGGACACACGCGCTCATGACGAAACAGAGCAGCACAAGGGGCCACGTTCCAAAGATTCGAAATATCGGGGTGGAATCGTTCATGGGGCGATCGCCAAGTTCGTGAAGCCCCAGTTTAGCCCAGAAAGACCCGCTGCCGATAGTGGCTCGCAGTTGTGGAAGATCTCGCGTTCGTTTCGATCGCCTTCGGAGCGGCAAAGATGGTACGCGCCGCCTTCCCCGTCGGGAAAGACCGCCTCGACGTCGCACGCCGGGCACTCTTGGCGTTGAAAGACGGCGATCGGTATGGGTTCGCTTGGCGGGCTTTCCGGCAGCTCGTACGTGTCGAAAGAACGAAACTGAGCGATCGCGATGTGTCGTCCGAAGAATCGGGGCTCACCCACGCTTCCGTCCCCGATAAGCACGCGCGGCGAGAGAGGCTCGAGTGCCAAGGCACCCGTATTGCGAACCGAGTAACGTCGAAGGCAACCAAACTGGCAACGTTCGCCAGGCGCGTCACCCATCAACATGAGGGTCTCCGCGTTCCACGGGTCGGCGTACAAGCGCCCGGTGGTGCTGAGCTGAAGCTGCCGAGACTCCGCGCCGCTTCGTCGGTGCCGCGTGTAGTACGGTACGCCTAGACCGAGCGCGACCAACTCATCGGGAGCGGCGTCGAAGTTCGCGACGCTCGTAAACCAAGCCCCCGAGGGGCTATTCCAAAACCAAACGGTCTCCTCTCGTTCGGTATCGTAGACGTTCACGATATCCTCCGAGAGCACCGCCACCTGGGTCGGCGAGATGGGCTGAAGGTAATGCGGCGTCAGTCCATTCGGCAGCGCGACGTCGACATTGCCACAGGAGCAGAAGCCGCCGTCCGCGATGCTGTATTGGATCAACGAACCGGGGCAATCGCTATCAAAACGCTCCGCCACGGCAAACAGATGCGGGGTCCGGCAGCCTTCCGAACAGGTCACCGCGACCTGACACGAAGGATGCGTGGTCTGCCCCGAGCCCGTGTCCACCGAGATGTCCACCGAGATGTCCGTCGAGGCATCCGTCGGCGACGCGTCCACGCTCCCCGCGTCTCCCTCCCCGCCGATCGAAAATCGACTGAGGCCGGGCAGGCACGCGGAAAGCGAGATCGCGAACGCGCAGACGAAAGCGGAGCGCATTACTCGCCGTAGGGGATCCAGATGTTCTTCACGTGGGTCGCTTCACGGAGGAACTCGCGTCCCTCGCCTGCCGCGCCCTCAAAGTCGATTGCGCCAGGGCACCAGGTTCGCTTCATATTGCCAGCCGAGAGAAGCTCGATCTCTTCGATGCCGGCCTTCGGGCCAAGGTACCAGAGCTGCTCGACATCGTCGTGCGCGGCGAGCGTCGGAACGATCTCCGAGCGAAGGCCAGTCACGATATTGAGCGCCCCACCGGGAAGGTCCGAGGTATCGAGAATCTGATAGAGGTCGGTCGCGGCAAGCGGGTGACGCTCGGAAGGAATCGCGACGATGGCATTGCCCATCGCAAGCGCAGGCGCGACGAGCGAAACAAAACCGAGCAGCGGGCTCTCGTCCGGGCAAACAATGCCCATCACGCCGATGGCTTCGTTCATCGCGACCGTTACGTTTCGGAACGGCGTCGCGTGCACTTGGCCATCGTACTTATCGGCCCATGCCGCGTAGGTGAAGAGCCGGCGAATCGACTGCTCCACCTCGCGCTTTCCGGCGCTGAGATCACCGAGCATGGCGCCGACGCTCTCGCCAATTTCCGCTTCGCGCCGCGAAAGGTTCTCCGCGATATAATAGAGCACCTGCGCGCGAAGATGCGCCGAGGAAGCGCCCCACTTCCGCTGCGCGTGCGCCGCTTCGACCGCATCCCGGATATCCTTCCGATTGCCGCGGCCGACTTCGCCAAGGGTCACGCCCGAGAGGCTTTCGACCTTGAGGCTATACGCACCATCGGGGCGCTTCTGCTTTCCGCCCACGTAGAGCTTCGGCGTTCGGTCGATGCCGGCCGGGATCTCGAGCGCCTTCGGCTTCGCCCGCTTCGCCTTCTTCTTCGCGCCCGTCTTCGCGCGCTTGGCGTATTCGTAGAGGCCCTCACGCCCCCCCTCTCGACCGAAGCCGCTCTCGCGTACGCCACCAAAGCCGGCGGCGGCATCGAACATATTCGTGCAGTTGATCCAGACAACGCCCGCCTTGATCTTCGGTGCGATATCGAGCGCGAGGTTGATATTCTCGGTCCAGATGCTCGACGCGAGTCCGTAGCGCGTATTGTTCGAGAGCTTTACCGCTTCCGCCGGAGTGCGGAAGGTCATGAGCGTCACGACCGGTCCGAAGATCTCCACCTGCGCAGCCGTCGAGGCGGGCGCAACATCGCTGAGGATGGTCGGCGGGTAGAAGCAGCCCTCACTCGGACATTCCCAGGACGGCTGCCAAACGGTCGCGCCTTCTTCGCGTCCTTGCTCGACAAGCTCGGTGATCTGCGCGAGCTGTTCCTTCGAAACGATCGCGCCCATATCGATCGCCTTATCGAGCGGATCTCCGATGCGGAAGTTCTCCATGCGGGCGCGGAGCTTCTC
>JAHDCI010000096.1:0-8057 GCA_020629955.1 Myxococcota bacterium
GCTAGCGCATCCAGCGCGGCGTATTGACCTACTCAAACCCCATCTATCAAAAGTCGTCGAGGGCGATTTCGATCGATGGGGCTGCCATGGTGAGCTCGGTGTCCATCATCCGCTCGTCACCGATCGATTCGACGTAGTCACGAATGGCCGGCACGGCGTCGGCGAGTTTCTGGAAGAGTTCGCGCGCCAAGAACAGTACGGTCGAAGGAGCGCTCGTAATGACGCTCGCACTCGTGGCTTCGTCGAGAATCAGCGATATCTCCCCGAAAATGGAGCCTGGTTCGAGCGTCGCGAGCACCGTCTCTCCGCCGACGTCATCGCGCTTGCTCACCTGGGCTTTGCCCGCAAGAAGGACGTAGAGTCCTTGTCCCTGTTCGCCTTCTCGAATCACGGGAGTATCCGCCGCCAGCTCGTGCGCGGTGAAACGACGCATCAGGTCAACCCGCTGCGCATAGTTCAACGGGGAGAACAAGGGGGAAGCGTTCATCAAGTTATTGAGCAAGCGTTCGCGGGTGAAGGAGCTCAGGGCCTCCGCGATCCGTGTGGTGTCACGCGCCGCAGACCGAAGCCCTTCGCGTTCGAAGCGCAACACATCGCACGCGGTCGCCGCGGTGACCGTTGCGGATCGGGGCTGAGACGAAACAAGCGCCATCTCACCAAACACCGCACCGTCGGAAAGGGTCGCAAGCTGAGCCTCGCCTTTGGTCACCTTCACCTGACCTCGCGCGATCACGTAAAAGGCTTCCCCGGGTTCTCCTTCGCTTACGATCGCTTCGCCGGGCCGCTTTCGTTCCAAGCTCAGCGATTCCAGAACGCGGGCGAAACACTCTTCGGGCAGGCGTGAGAGCAGCGGTACCGGTGGCACTTTCTCGGGATAGGCCGCGATCATGCTGGTATCCGCGGCGACCTTCGCCGCATACGGGAGCAGTTCTTCAAGGGGCGGGACTTCGTCGAAGGAAACCGGGTCCTGCAGGGCCAAACCTGTATCGGCGAGGCTGAGCCGCGAACCTCGGCCGATTCGTTCCGAGCTCGCATGATAAATTTTCGCGAACGAGTCGATCAACGTGAAACGTTCGGCGTCGTCGGCGGCACTCACGTCGAGCGCTTCGAGGATCTTGATCGCCACGATCGCGCGAAGCGGGTGCCCACCGTTCGCCGCATGTTTGGCCACCGCCATGTACACAAAAGCCGCCCCGGGGACCTCGCCCATGGCCAGAAGGGTGTCGGCGACCCGAAGGCGCGCGTCGAGATCACTCGGCTGCAAAGTCACGAGCGCGCAGTACGCATGAAGGGCTCTAGGGTAGTCGCCGGCAAAAAGCTTCGCTTGGGCGTAGTCGAGGATTTCGACGATATTCTGCATCCGCGGAGCGTAACAGGTTGATTGGTTCGCCGTTTCGAATTGCCGACGGTCACGAGAAAATCTGGGCGCTATCGCTTCAATCCTCGTCGACTGCCTTCCTGAGCCCGAACCCCTTCAACCTCTGATATAGTCCCCCGGCCTGGGGAGGTCGGTGCGTCCCCATGCGTTTCCTTATGCAATCGCAATCGTTCGCAAGTCAGTTCATCCGAGGCGCTCATGGAGAGTAGTGGCACCGCTCTTGGTGCTGCGCGCCAACGCTTCCTCGGAGGCCTCTCCGCCCACGCGGAGGAGCTTGAAGCCGACCTCGCAGCCTACACCAGTGACCCACGTGGCGTTGCGGCACGGATCCGCGCGCGAGTCCGTGAGCTTCATGGTGCGTCAAAGGTCTTTCGCATCCGCGAACTTGAGCGCTCGCTGGGAGGTCAACTCGAGAGGCTTTTGCGCGATTCCGAAGATCGGATCAGTGCGGCCGAGCGCGCGATGCTGGTCGAACTTGCATCGCTGCTTCGGCGCTTCGAAGGGGCTGACGCCGCAGCTCCGTCGAAGTCGCCCTCCGACCGTCCGGTCCCGAGCCCGATGCGTAGAAGACGATCCGGGAGCGCAGTCCGAGCCTCTCGCGCGGCGCGCCGCAGCGTCACCTCAGGGCGCCCCGGGCTGACCACACCCGTTTCGATTCTCGCAGTCGGGGAGATCCCCTCATTCTCCCGGTGGTTCGATGCCGGCCAGTTCGAGGTGGAGGAAGTCGAGGGGCCGAAGAAAGCGCTGGTTCGCGCGCGAGTACTACTACCGGATGTCGTCTTTGTCCGTGAAGAGCACGCTCTGAAAGATTCGAGTTTCGTGACGCGCTTGCGAAGCGACCCAATGGCGGAGGATGTCCTGGTGGTTGTTGTCGGTGAAGGGGCGTGGGAAGCCTGGGGTGCCGACGCGACTCTCTCGCCGCAAGCTTCGCGGAACGAAGCCCTTGAGATTGCACGCCTCGCGGTGCCCAACGAATCTCCGAAAGAGCGTGTTTCGGCGGAGTGGAAGAGCCTGGGTGAGCTCGTTGAACGACTCGTTCGGGAGTTTCGCCTCGGCACCATCGAGAGTTTGGTCGGGGGCGATACCCCGCTTCACGTCGAGAATCCGGAAGAGCTGACGGCGTCGGTCTGGAGCTTGGTCGCGAAGGTGCGAGAGGTCGCGGAGGGGTCTGGAGCGGGACGGGTCCGTTTCCGTGATGACGGTCGCCCATCCCTTCTCAGCTCCTTGATCGCGGAGGATGAGGCCTCCTCGGGTGCCCTCCGCGGACGTCGCGTTCTCATCGTGGATGACGACCCCGCGGTGGTCTGGTTTTACGCAGGTGTATTTCGAGAAGAAGGCTCGGTTGTTCTCGAAGCCCACGATGGTCTTGAAGCCCTCGAAATCGCACGCCTTCACGCTCCAGATGTCATTCTGAGCGATATCTTGATGCCGCGAATGGACGGCGTTTCCTTTTGTCGGGCGCTACGTCACGACCCCGCACTCGCGCAGGTTCCTGTCGTTTTGATGAGCTGGCGAGAGGATTACCTGCATCGAATGCGAGAGTTGCGCGCGGAGGCTTCGGCATACACGCGGAAGGAAGCGGCAGCGAACCAGATTGTCGCTCAGGCGGAGGCTCTTCTACGCCCTCTCGCACGGCTCCAAGAGCGGCTTCGCGAAGGGGGGGAATTTCGTGGCCGCCTCGACTCCATTGGTGCTCCTCGTTTGCTTCAAGAAACGCTCGTGGCGCGAGAGCGCGGGCGTATCGCCGTACGAGATGCCCGTCGGTTCTACGAGGTCATTTTCGAAGAGGGGGCGATTCGCGAAGTCTCGGCGACCTCGGTCGGCGGCGCCTACGCGACCGGCGATCGCGCGCTGATACAGCTTCTCGGCGCCACCAGCGGACGCTTCACGGTGATCCCGGTCGATTCCCTACGCTCTTCCGTTTCCGGAGCTCCAAGGAGTTCGCTCCAGGAACTCCTCGAACGTCTCGGCGCGACCGTTCAGGCCGTTCAGGGCAGGGCAGCCAGTCAGATCGCATCGCTCGAGCTTGATGTCGAGATTGCCCGCGAAGCGCATATCGTCTCGGCCGGGCCCTCGAGAGACGCGCTGAAAGCGCTGATCGACGGTGCAACCCCTCGGGACCTCTTGACGTTGGGGGTCCATTCGCCCGCCGCCATCGAAGATGCCCTCACCGACCTGGCGTTTCGTGGCGCGATTACATCGGTCAAGGCGCTTGATGACGCTGACCTTATCGAAGAAGCGCTTGAGGACCGCGCCTCGGCCAGAAGCGATGAGCCGCTTACGCCCATCGAACTGGTCTCCGAGCGACCGTCGAAGGCTTCTAGACCTTCGATTGCGCCCATTCTTGCCGTCGGAAAAGAAGCTCCCAAACCGAAGCGTAAAACACTCGAGATCGCTCCCGAAGATGCGCCTATTTCCGAAGCAGATGACGATCTTGAGGTTGAGATCGATGTCACGATCGAACCTCGTCACGATGACGAAACGGTGTCTGTTGAGCTCGAGGATTTGCGTCATGCGCCGATCAATCCAGCGCCGCGGGTACCAAAGGGCCCTGAACCCTCCATCATCGTTTCCGACTTGGCATACGAGCGCGAGTCCAGGGATCGGATTTCGCGGAATTCGTTCGATTCCGAGGCCGAGACCGAAATCGGAGAGCCTGATTCCAAGGGGCTTGGCGTCGGCGCGTGGCTCCTTCTATTCGCCATCTTCGCACTGATCGCGGTCGCAGTTTGGCGTATGAGTGCGCCAGCTCCCCAAGTTCCTCGAGGGATGCTCGCTCCGGAAGAACAGCAACGAGTGACGCCGGGCCGCCCTCAAGACTTCGAGAATATCCCCCAGCCAACCGGCGATATGGCCCGGGTGCTCCTCCGAGGGAATGCGCCAATCCTGAGAAGAGATCGAGAGCATTGGGTTCCCGTTGGGCAGGCTCCGCAAATTCTCGAACTCCCAGCCGGTGAGCATGTTTTCGGTTGCGAATCGGAGGGCCGGCTTCTCGTGCGAAGGCTCGAACTCCACGCGGGTCAGACTCACGTTCTCTCCCTCTGCTGAAGCTTGGAGTGTCCGAGCGATATGTTGAATCGGTTCGAGACTTGCGAGGGGAAACCCAGTTCCGACTGCGATAGTGCGCCTCGCTCCATGCGTTTGCGGACGGAGGCCTAGGGGGTGCAGGTCTATCCTGTTGTGCTGGTCGCTCTCGGCGCGAGCCTGGTCTTCCAGGCGGTGCTCGTTTTGGTCGCGCATCTCTCACGCGCTCGCGGAAGGCTTTTCCTTTCGCTGGCGCTACTGCTCTTTATCAGCGGCATCCTCGTGTTCCTTGAGAGCTTCGTCGCGCTGAGCACGAACGTCCGCGACGTCGCGTTTGCGGTTCGGGCGCAAGAGATCTGCTTGTGCGCCGCTGCCGCGCTTTCCATTGACGTCTTTTCGCTCTCACGTACCGACCCGGTAAAGGCGCAAGCGTTTCTCTTCGGAGGACTCGGTGTTCACTTGGTCATCGCATGCGGAGGATTTGCCGTTGGGGAAGGCGAGGCGGAGCCGATACTCTCATCCTTCCTTCGCTCGTGGCCGCTGCCTGAGGCCACCTTGGTGGCCTACCTCGACGCCGCAGTGCTGATTGCGCTCGGGATCTGGTTCATCGTTCAGAGCCGGCGGAAATCCCGGACCAATCGCCTCCTGCGCTCGTTCCGCGCGACGTTTGTCGCGGTCCCACTTTTTTCGTTCGGTTACGATACCCTCGTTAGCCTCGGGCTCGTGTATGGACCACGCGTCTTGCCGGTTGCGAGTGGGATAAGCGTCACTCTCTTTTGCTTCTCACTTTTCAGCGAGTTCGGGAGGGTGGGGCGACAAGTCGCGGTCCGGCGGGTCGAGCTGCGCAGTGCATTGAGGCAATTGCATAAGACTCAAGCGGAGCTTGTCGGCCGGAAACAACTCGCCGCCGTCGGTGAACTCTCCGCGGTGATCGCGCATGAGGTTCGTAACCCGCTCGCCATTATTGGGAACGCGACGAGCGCGCTTCGGCGAGCCGACTTTCCGCTGACCGGAAAGGCGGCTGAGTTGCCGACGATTGTCCGAGAGGAGAGCGAACGATTGATTCGGCTCTCGGATCATCTGGTGCTTTTCTCCAAAAACCCGACGCCAACCCGCGCCGAGTTTGACCTCGATGCATGCATTGAGCGCTCCGTGCGGCGCGCAAAGGAGGGGGTTGACCACGCGTATCTCGTCGACGTGGAGCTCGGGCTTAACGTCGGCATGTTTGCAGGGGACGAAGAACTGCTTGGCCTCACCTTCGTCAATATTATCCAGAACGCGTTTTGGGCAATGCCGGAGGGCGGCACCCTTCGGATTCGTAGTTCCTCTCATCTCGACTTCGTACTGCTCGAATTCGAAGACTCCGGTTCTGGGATCGATGTCGACGCGATCGAGGAAGTGTTTCGGCCCTTTCACACCACACGTGCTGAGGGCACTGGGCTCGGACTCACCGTGGTCGAACGCATTGTGCGGGCGCACGACGGGAGCGTCACGCTCGATAGCGAGCGCGACCGCGGCACAATCGTCCGATTTGAACTTCCCACGTCGCGTCGCAAAGGGGTTCGCTGATGGCGCTGATGTGGGTGGCTGGGCTTGCCGTGGTGCACCTTTTTGCGGCGGCGCTCTTCGTGTTTCTCTTCCGCAGGGGAACGCCCGCGGTTACTCGCACGTCGTCCATTACCTACGGCGTGGCCTCGGTGGCTCTCTCCCTGCAACATATCGCGGCGGCGATGATGCTCGGAGTCGATGATCCATGCGTGTGGAGCCGTGCGACCTCGGCATGGCTAGCGACCGGCTGGGTCTCGATCTCTGGCTTCGTTCTCTTTTGGCACCATATCTCTGGCGCTCCTTCCCCTCGCGCCGTCCGGGTCACTGTCGCCGCCGCAGCGGTATTTGTCGTGGCCGCGATAGGAGGTGTATTCGTCGACCCTGCGGTTTCTCAGAAACCACTACCGATCGTTCGTGGACCCTTCATTCTCGGCGCGCTGCCGGCGCTTTACACCGCGTGGCGGCTTTCGCTTCAACCCCGTCCCGGACCAAAGCTGATCGCGATTTCGCTGCTCGCCGTCACCGTCGTCTGGGCGCTCGACCTTTACTACGGAGCGAGCTGGTCGTTGTATGCTGTCGAACTTCTCAGCTCAGCGTTCGGGCTGGCGTGCGCGGTCGCAGGAATGGCGCAGGTGACGGACGCGCTCGAGGAGCTCGAGGTGCAAACGGAGCAGCTACGACGCAGCTATCATGAACTGCAGCGCGTCGAAGAAGAGCTTGTCGAAAAGGAGCAGCTCGCGGTTCTTGGTGAACTAAGTGGCGCGCTCGCTGGAGCCGTGAACGAACCTTCAGAGCGACTTCGACTTCTCGCGAATCGCCTGGAAAAAGATCCCGAACGTGGCGAGATTCTGAGTCGCCTCGATGACGCCTGCGCACATCTCGACCTCCTCGTTTCGGACCTCCTTGTCTACGCACGAAAAACCGAGGTTCGGTTTGAGGTTCGTTCGATTCTTGATTGCCTGGGCGAGGCACAGGACCGCGTAGGAGGTGTTCGAATCGAATGGCTTGGGGGTGTGGAGCTTGCCCAGTTCGATCCCGCCCTTGGGCCGCACGTTTTTGAGCAGATGCTTCGGGCAGCCCAAGTTCAGGGCATTTCGCAGCTCCGCGTTTCCACGAGCGTTCGCGGGAACGAGCTTTGGATTCGGTTCGAAGGGCTCGCGCCGCTCTCCTCCGACACCTTTGGGATCGCCGTGGCGGAGCGCCTGCTGGGGCAAATGCGCGCGCGTTTCGAAAATGCCAGCGACGGTGTCTCGCTTGTGTTCTTGAGCGCGCCTGCGTAGGACGCCAAAGAAGAAAAAGCATCGAAAACCTTGGGTTCTCGACGCTTTTTTCGCGGGCATGCTTCGCATGGCCCAATGACGGGCCTCGGCCTAGCAGCTCAACGCACTAGTGCAGGGATCACATCGATAGAAGGGATGAACTTTCGTCAGGGGCGCGGAGGCGAGCTTCGATCGACGAACGACATGTTGAGTATATCGAAGGAAGAGCGAAGCTCGGATCGACGTTCCTGGCGGAAGAGGGCCCTTCTAGCGATTTGGATCAGGCATTAGTTCCCGAGGATTACGTCAAGAACCGCCTGCGCATGTCCTTTGGTACGAACCTTGGGGAAGACGTGCTGCACTTTTCCCTTTGCATCGATGATGAAGGTCGACCGAATGATGCCTTGGTAAGTCTTTCCGTAGTTCATCTTCGTGCCCCACGCGCCGTACTTCTCGAGCACCTTGGCTTCCGGATCGGAGAGAAGCGGGAACGTGAGTTCGTACTTCTCAGAGAAACGCTGATGCGAAGCAAGGCTGTCTTTGCTGATTCCGACGACTTCCGCATTTGCCTTTGCAAACTCTGGTAGCAGGTCGCGGAAGTCTTTGGCCTCTGTCGTGCACCCCGGGGTGTTGTCTCGGGGGTAAAAGTAGACGACGACGGTCTTCCCGCGGCGCTCTTTGAGGGACCACTTTTCTCCCGAGCCCGACTCGAGCGTGAAGAGGGGCGCGGCTTTGCCGACCTCCGGAATCTTTCGATCGTCGGCGATGGTCTTGGTGGCCTTCTTGGTGGCCTTCTTGGTGGCCTTCTTGGTGGCCTTCTTGGTGGCCTTCTTGGTGGCCTTCTTGGT
>JAHDCI010000096.1:8157-18125 GCA_020629955.1 Myxococcota bacterium
TCTTGGTGGCCTTCTTGGTGGCCTTCTTGGTGGCCTTCTTGGTGGCCTTCTTGGTACTACTCATCCCTTCGTCCTCCGCTCCGCCGCGACGACGGTGTTTTCGAGCAACATTGCGATCGTCATTGGGCCGACTCCGCCCGGGACTGGAGTGATCCACCCCGCGCTCTTTGCTGCTTCGTCAAAGGCGACATCGCCCAAGAGCTTTCCTTCGGGCGTCCGGTTGATGCCCACATCAATTACGACCGCGCCGGGTTTGATCCAGCTACCCTTCACGAGCTCTGTGCGCCCGACCGCGGCGACCACAATGTCCGATTCGCGAACGCGGGCTTCGAGATCTTCCGTGCGGCTATGTGCGATCGTGACCGTTGCATTCTCCGCCAAAAGCATCAGTGCGATCGGTTTCCCAACCAATACGCTCCTACCGATGACGATCGCGCGCTTCCCTTTGGGAGAGACTCCGCTTTCCTTGATCAGACGCATGCATCCAGCCGGCGTGCAGGGAACGAGCGCTTGCCTTCCAGCGCTTAAGAGCCCTGCGTTCTCGGGGGTGAGGCCGTCGACGTCTTTGCCCGGATCGATGCAGTCGAGAACCGCATTCTGTTCGAGGTGGGAGGGAAGGGGGAGCTGGACCAGAATTCCGTCAACGCTCTCGTCGCTGTTGAGTTTGCGAACGTAAGCTTCGAGCTCCTGCTGAGTCGTCTCTTGCGCGAGACGATGCACGGAGCCAGCGATGCCAACCCGCTTTGCCGCTCGTTCTTTGCTCGCAACGTAGACCTGGGATGCAGGGTCTTCTCCGACCAAGATCACCTCGAGTCGAGGGCTGCGCCCGTTGGCCTCGGAGAAGAGTCGTGCTCGGCGTTTGACGCGGCCGCGAGTCTTTTTCGCGAGCGCTTTCCCATCAAGTGTATTCGTCACCCGCGTTGAATATCACACCGGTATCCAACGCGAAATCGATGCCGTCGTTTTGCATCGCCGGGATCGAAACGCGGAGCAAAGAATCCGCAGGGTTCGGGACGATGAAGAACCCAATAGGCTCGGATTCGTCGCTACCGTAGGAACAGCTTTCTCCGTTGAGATGCGCGCTACAGTGTTGGCGAGGGATCAGACTATGTGCTGGACCAATGCAGAAGCTCTAGCTGGATCAGAAGCCAGACCGCTCGTTGCTTTTTGCTTTCCTGCGCTTCGGTGCTGCTCGCTGTGAGCGACGTGCACGGCGTCGGGTCGAAGGCAAGATTCAGAAGCTCGTGGTAGTGCAGCGGTAGGGCTTTGCTGGACAAAGGCAGCTGAACGGTGCGCTGAAGCGTTCTTCCCGTCACCAGTTTCGCCCGTTCGCTCGTGTCCACTTTGAAGCGCCGTTCGATCCCGCGTTCAAGCGCTTCCCATTCTCCCATTCGTAGGGAAAAGCCCGAGTCTGGTCCCGGCACCCCGCGGTAAAACTCGGCGCTGCCGTTCGACCATGTGAAGAGCTCTAGCAAGCGCTCGGCGAGCTGACGCTCGATTAGGCTTACGAGCTCCACCGCCTTGACCAGCGATAGGGCGACAAGCGTGTCGCCGAGCCGGCCCTGGAAACGCGGCAGTACCGCCAGCGCCATGTCGAGCTCGGCTCGATCGATCACTGAACTCCGGACGAGAAACTCGCCGAGCATTTCGCTCGCGAGGTTGGAGCCTACAAAGCGTGGTTTGCCTTTCTCAAGATAGACTTCCTTCCGAATCCCTCCATGCTCGCAAAGCCAGAGGCCGGTTTCTCGCTTGAGTGCGGTCTCGGCAAAGGGTTTTGCGAAGCCCGTTTTCAAATGGCGACGTAAGTCCGGCGCGTTTGCAGCGCGAGGATCCAGCGCCAAAGGCGTGAAGGTCGACATCGGTAGATGTCGAGCAAGCTCGGGAATCAACCGTAGTTTCTCCGGCGCAGCGCCGTTGACAGAAAGCTCGTCCTCCGGGCCAAGTTCGCCCGTGGTGATCGCTTCCATGAGAGCCGCAAACCGAATCTCGCGCTCTTCCCCATTCGTCGTCACGAAATAGCGGTCGCTCTCGGAGTCGAGTGTGGGTGTGCGGCCGAAGATTACCTGCCTGCCCGGTTGAGTCAGGGTCTCCGGGCGCCCGATGGCGCGCTGGACGAGAAGACCGAGCTGGACTCGAGCAGATTCTTCGTCCCTTGGGCCAAAGGGAAGAAGCGCTTGGTAGAACCCGTGAGCATCCTCGAAGCGTTCGTCTGGATCGCGCGCGAGTGCCGTCACGATGGGGGATCGAAGCTCATCGGGGAGATCGGCCTCAAGGAGAAGTCCGATGCTCACGTCTCGAATTGCGAGCAGGATCGCGAGTTCCGAGGCGCCGAAGAAGAGCGGCACCCCGAGCAGAAGTTCTGAGATGATGATCGCCGCACTGAAGACATCCGTCGCGTGCGTTGTGCGTTCCCCCGCGATTTGTTCCGGGGCCAAGTACCCGAGCTTTCCTTTCGCCTTCTGCCCCGGGTCACTCGCTCGCGAAGCCAGGGTTCTTGCGATTCCGAAATCTGTCAGCTTGGCGGAGCCGTCCACCGAGAGAAGCAGATTCGATGGGCTGACATCCCGGTGCACAATGCCAAGGCGGCGGCCCTCCGCATCGGTCGCTTCGTGCACCGCCTGCAGCGCCCGAAGGAGGTCGAGGGTGACCATGACCGCAAGGTCGCGAGGTAGCTCAATTCCCTCGTGCCGCATCCATCGAATCAAGCGCCAGAGATCGCAGCCAGGGACAAACTCGAGGACCAGGAAGGGATTGCCGTCGTCTTCCCCGTTCGAGAGAATGCTGACCACGTTCGGGTGGCGAACGAACGAACCGATCCGCGCCTCTTGGGCGAACATTTCGGCGCCCCCAACCTCTTCCGCAACATGGGGAAGCATGCGCTTGATCACGACATGACGTTCGCCGGCGGGGCCGCTCGCGGTTGCCCGAAAAACCTCCGCCATCCCCCCGACCGCGATCCGTTCTTGGATCTCGTAGGTGCCGATGGTTTTGGGGATGAAGGTTTGGCTACTCAGGAGGTCCTCTTCTTTCCTTGATGATACCTGCTTTTTTCGTTCAAATAAACGCGTGGCAGACAAAGATTCACGACAAGGCCAGCGCTACGACGATGCTGAAATACGAACTTATGTGGAGCGGGTGCATGCGCGTCATGACGAACCGCTTCAGCAGGCGTTTGATGCCGCGGAGCGGGCCGGTATGCCTCAGATTCAGGTCGCCCCAAATGAAGGTCAGCTGCTCGAGGTTCTGAGCGCAATGGTCGACGCGAAACGGGTCGTCGAAGTCGGCACCCTCGCGGGATACTCGGCCGTTCGGCTTGCTCGAGGAATGAAGCCAGGCGGAAAGATCTTCAGCTTGGAGTTCGAAGAGAAGCACGCGGCGGTGGCGCGCGAGGCGATCGCGAAAGCGAACCTCGACGTCGACGTCGAGGTGATGGTTGGAGACGCACGCGCGTTGCTACCCTCTCTCGAGCAGCACGGTCCCTTCGACCTTGTTTTCGTGGACGCGGACAAAGAGAGCTATCCTGAGTACGGCGCCTGGGCTCGAAAGAACCTTCGTCCGGGAGGGATCCTCGTCGGTGACAACGCATACCTTTTCGGCAACCTTACAAAGGAATCGGAACGCGCAGAGCGAATGCGGGCGTTTCACGAAGAAGCCGCGGGCGAAATGGTCAGCGTCTGTTTGCCTACGCCGGATGGGATGTTGGTCGCGGTGAAGCGTTGACGAGCTTCTGAGAGCGTAGAGCGCAGTATCCGCGAGTCACTCCGCGCGAGCGGAATAGGTTTCTATCCCGCTCTCACGAAGCGCAATCGCAAGCTCGTGGGGGCATCCGGCTATCTCTTTAGCTTCTTTACGTCGGCGATCGTGAGTTCACGGAGCACGAAGAGGACCGCGAGATACGCGAAGAACCCTGCGGCGAGCGCAACCAATGCGAGGACACGGCTTTCGTGCGGCACAACCATCGCGACGCCAAATCCCACGGCGCCCGCGATGGCGCCTCGCGCGAGTGTCATGAGTGGTACGAGTGCTTTGAACTTGAGATAGACGGCCGCCGCGGAAAGAAGGAACGCGACGAGCATACCGGCGCTGGTCGCGCTCGCTGCGACGACGAGTGCGCTCTCATCGGGCTCGGCCTTGAGGAGTAGCGTCCTCCCCAGCCCCAAAACAACGACGAGCGCAATGCCCGCGATGGCAGCGGCCTTTCCCGGGCCGCCTGCGCTGGTGAGGACCGTCGCGCATACGACGAAGAGTGCGAACGCGACAATGCCCATGACGAGAACGCCAAGCGCTGGCGCGCCCGCGAGGTATTCGACCGGAAATGCGATGCGGAGCACGCCGCTTGCGGCGCCGGCGATCGGGGTTGCGAAGGCGAGAAGGGCGAGAAAGGCGACGCGGAACGCTTGGCGGATGAGGTTCCGCGCTTCGTCATGATCGCCGGCGCTCGTGGCCCGAGAGACCAGCGGAAAGATGACAAACGTCAGCGCGAGAACCAGTTGGTACGGGACGAACGCGAAGACCTGCGTCGCTCCGTAGTAACCCACGAGCGTCGAGGCGGTATCGGCGGCCTCGAGAGCGCTCGCGCCCCGCTCGATCGCCACTTCGGCGACGGTCTTTTTGAGGACTTGAAGATCGAGCAGAAGAACGCCGTTGAGGCAAGCTTGGTAAAGCCAGAGGGGCGCCATAAAGAGCAGCCACTCTTGAAGAGGTGGAACCTCTTGAGATTCTTCGCCGCGATACTCGCGGCGGGTCATCCAAAACGCGATGAGGGTAATCCCGACCGCCGCGAGTGCCCATCCGCCGAGCGCGCCGATCGCGCCGAGACCGAGGGCCGCGCCGCCGATGATGCCAACCGAACGCAATGCGGAGAAAAGCGAATCGAGCGTGGCTTGTTTCAGGAATAGTCGCCGGCCGTTCAGAGCGCCGACGAGTGCGCCGTAGAGCGAATAGACCAGGACAACGGCGCAGCCGATTCGCAACAGCGGGGAGAGCTCCGGGTCGTGCAGGTATTCCGCGAGCGAAGGCGCCGCGACAAACAGAGAGCCGGCGAGGACGGCGCCGAGCGCGAGCTGGATCTTGAGCGCCTGGCGGACCCGTTTTGGAGCGCCGCTATCGCCTTCTTCGACAACTGCGGAGACATGTTTCGATACCGATTGAATCGTCGCGACGATCAGAACGTTGTTTAGAATCGAGACCGCTTTCAGCGCGGCGTTGTAGCGTCCGAACTCCGCCGTCGATTCGAGCAGGCGGGGAAGAGCGAGCTGAATCGCGTAGCTTGTGACGATGAACCAGAGCTTTGCGGCGGCGATTCCGATAACGCCCTTTGCGCCTTTGGCGGCAGCGCCTTCGGGCTTCGTTTCGCTAGAGACCGCGGCGTCCGTTTCGTTCACGTCACCCATGGGCACTTCGTGCCGCAATTCGTGGAAAGGTCAATGTGCAAAGCTCAACCGTTGCGACGCCGCCGTTTGTTTCCGGCTACCGAACCTGCGATAGCCTTCTATGTCGAAGCTTACGCATCTGGACGAGCAAGGCCGGGCCGCAATGGTCGATGTCTCGGAGAAGCCGGTCACGACGCGGGTCGCGCGTGCTGGCGCAACGTTGGCAATGAAACCGGAAACCCTCGCGCTTCTCAAAAGCGGGAACGCGCCGAAAGGCGATGTGCTCGCGACCGCGCGTATTGCCGGCATTCAGGCAGCCAAGCGTACCCCCGACCTGATCCCCCTCTGCCACGCCCTTGCGATTTCCAAGGTAGAGGTCCATTTCAATGATCGGCTCGAGGGTCCCAATGCCTTCGTGGATATCGAGACCCGCGTGAAATGCTCCGGTCAAACGGGCGTTGAGATGGAGGCGCTCTGCGCCGCGACAGTCGCGGCGCTGACGCTCTACGATATGCTCAAGGCGGTCGAAAAGACGATGCGCGTCGAGAATGTGCGCGTGCTCGAAAAGCAAGGCGGACGAAGCGGGCACTTTGTGGCGGAAACGTCCTCGACGTGAGCAACCCACTCCGGCATCGTTCTCGCTATGAATCCGGTTGAAGCTGTTGAGACAATCCCGGGCGACGGGCCCATTCTCCTCACGTGCGAGCATGCGTCTGAGCGAATGCCGCCGGGATACTCGTGGCCGGCAGAGGACCACCGGCTGATCGGTACCCACTGGGCGTACGACCTCGGCGCGGCGAATCTGACCCGCAAGCTTGCAAAGAGACTAAAGGCCGAAGCCGTTCTCTCCCGTTTTTCTCGGCTCTTGATCGATCCGAATCGGCCGGAGGAAGGTTCCGACACCCTCTTTCGAAAAGACGCCGAGGGTGCGCCGGTTTTTCTGAACGTTGGGATCTCGGCGAGCGAACGAGCGCGCCGCATTCGCGAACTTCACCGGCCATACCACACAGCGGTCGCTACCGCGGCCGGCCGAGAGGACCTTCGGTTTCTGCTCTCGATTCACTCCTTCACGCCGCTCTACGAAGGCGAGAAGCGTACGCTTGAAGTCGGCGTGCTCTTCGATCTTGACGAAGCGCTCGCGTCGGCGTTTCTTATGGCGTTTCGAGAGGATGGGCTCGTGACGGAACTGAACGAACCCTATTCCGGGAAAGGGGGGCTGATGTACTGCGTGGATCGGCACGCGCGAACGGCGGGCCGTCCATGCATCGAACTCGAGATTCGACAGGATTTGCTCGCCGAAGAGGGTTTTGTCGACAGGATCACCGAAGTGATTGCGCGCTTTTGTGAGAGAACGTTCCCTCGCTGAAGGCTACTCGACTGCGATTTCAGCAGTGGGCGCTTCGACGCTTTCGTCCATTGCTGCGGAGACGATGATTCCTACCGCTCCGAGCACAAGTAGGCCCAGCCCGAGAACGGGAACCCACATCGGAGTATCAGCGGCTTCGTCCTGAATTTCGGGGAGTCCAGGTGCGGAGGAGTGTTCTGAATGCGCCACGGCGAGAGGTTACGTCGGGGCGAGGGGGGCGCGCAAGGCGTTGGTGGTGGGCCTTGGAAGAGAATGGTTTGATCCAACGAAAAAAGGCACCCCGGAGGGTGCCTTTTCGCGACGACCGGGAGGTCTACATGCAGGCTGCCGGGAACGAAGCGTATTCCCCGCCGCACGAAGACAGCTCCTCGTCGTCGGAGAGGTTCACGCAGCCGCCGTTGCACCAACCGCAGCCGCCAACCTGTACACACTCCAGGCACGAGGTAGGCGAAGCACAGTCTCGGCACAGGTTGATGTCCGTCTCAATTCCTCCTGAGCATTCTCCGCCTTCGGCGAGGACACAGGAGTTGGAGGCGCGACACCAACCACATCCAGCGAGGCGGTTGCATTCGTCGCATTGCGAAGCGCCGTCACAGTGGTTTTCCTCGGTGCACCACTCGAAGTCGAACATGCCGGTATCCGAGTAGAGGTTGCCAGTGAAGAGGTTAAACGAGAAGTCCGCTTCGGCGACTGAGATATCGAGCACGGGTACTTCGGCCTTCGCTGCAAGGCGCATATCCAGGCCAGCGTCGAGGTTCGTGGAGTAGACACAATCCGTGTCAACCTCAGATTTGAGTTCCACGAACGGCGTCAACGCCATCTCGGGTCCGGCGAGGTCGTAAAGCTTCGCGAGGTAGGTGATGCCGCCGGAGAGGCGCATCGTCGCGGAGAGATTTCCTTCGCGGTCGACTGTGGGAGGAGTCGCGGTGCGGGTCCGCGTAGACGTGGAATAGGAATCCCAGCCTTCATCGTAGGTCGCGCCCGCCGTAAACGATTCCACCCATTCGGCGCTCGTTGAGACGGTGCCTACATCGCCCGCCAGGGTGATCTTTACGGCGCCCGTCGGGGCGATGGTGTGCGTCGAAATCACGGGAACCCAGCCCACCCAAACCGTCGAGGTGAACTCGCGGCGGAAGCGATTTCGGATCTCCTCAGAGAGCATTCGTTCGCACTCGACCGAAACCTCTCCAAATGTAGCGGAGATCGCCGCGCGGACTTCTCCGCCGAACTCCACCTGCATCTTCAAAGGACGACGCCACCCAATGTCCACGTCCATCATGAAGGATGGGGTCGCCGAGAGCTCCATATTCACGTCTGCACCGCGGAGATTGCAGAGCTCGTTGAGCGCCGAAGGCGGGAAGAGGTCTAGCTTCTCGCCAAGGGAATCGGTGCGCCCTCCGACCTCGGAATCGTCGCTGGGCTGGACCCATGTGCCCTCTGGAGGTTCGAACTCGACTCGGAAGTGTACGTCTCGGAAGAGATCCGTAAGCTGTGCGTGCTGTGTGCCCAGCTCGAAAACACCGCTCTCGAGTTCGTCGATGCTCATCACGCGGCGAAGGTAGCCGCCGCCTTCAACGCCCGAGACGACCTGTCCAACCGTGAAGGGATTCGCGGTACCGGTCTCGTAGTGAAACACCAGCCGGTCTTCGTACACGTCGACAGAGAGAAGCGCACCATCCTCCGCGGGGCCCTGCTGTTCCGGCAGGAATGCGTCGTCCTGGAGAACGGGTTCTCGGAGAACTTCCACATCGGTCCCCGGTGGGTTCACACCCGGTCCGCCAGTGGGCGGCTCACCGATGGGATTGGCGCTACATGCCATCCCCACGATCGTTAGCCCGAGCCATAGTTTTAAACGAATTAACCTCTTCAGCCTCATCTCGAGAGAATGCCAATTGTGCAAAATGAGGACAACCGTTTTTTTGCGGGTCGCTATGGACAAGCGATCTGAAACTTGGGTATAAGCCCGCAAATTTCTGTCGAGAGAGGAATCGATGGCTTGAGAGTATTCAGCTTTTCAGAGTTTCGACGTTCCTATCATCCATCGAAAAGCGCTTCTGGCGGGGAACCAGAAGCGCTCGTTTTTCTTCGTGAATCGAAGCTCGCCAGATCTTAGAACTGTACGCCGAGGATAAGTCGTAGCGTTTGCGCCGTTCGCAGACTGATGTTCACGGTCGGGTCGTTCGGATCGGGATTCTGCGGCACACCGAGATAGTTCAAGTGGCCGAGACCCTTGAACGGGAAGAGAACGCCGTAGTTGAACTGCGCGTAGAAGCCGTCGAGTAGGCCAGGGCCATCCTCCGAGCGGTAGTAGAGCGAGAAGTCGAGCTCGAGACCAAGGTTCGGGTCGGAGCCGTAGGTCTGAAGGGACTGGGCAGCGCGCGAATACACGATGTCGACACCCGCGCCGAGAAGCTGTCCGAAGGGGCTGCGAATGATGTCGTAGCTCACGCCGGGGCGGAGGTACCAAGCGCCTGCAACGCGGCCCATGATGTTGCGCCAAAGGATAAGGTCAATTCGGTAGTTCGGATGGAACTGCATGTGGCTGATGGTGCGGTCGTCCGTTTGCTGGACGAGCAACCCTTGCCGTGCCGAAAGGCCATCGACGTCTGCGTCTCCCGTTGCGTAGCCGGTGTAAAGCCGGATGGAGAGCTTGTCCTCAAGGAGGCGGTACTCGGCTTCGAGCGCGAATCCGAACTGCCGAATGTCATAGTCGCCGTTCGAGAAGCTCGTGTTCTGAATATTTTCGACCGAGCCTGCGATCAACACCGCTTCCGCTTCGATTCGAAGGCCACGCCAAAGGAACTGTCCCCAAAGGTCAGGGATAAACGCGCGGGCATTGCGCCGCACAAACGCGGAGGCTTCGCTCGCGCGCGATGGGAATGCCGTGCTGAGGCCGGACGTCGTCAGGAACTGGTTGCGATAGACGAAGTAGAGGCCGCCGTTCAGAACATAGTCGCCACGGGCGAGTCGCTCGCGCTGCTGTTCGGCATTCATGCGCCGCGCGATACCGAAGACATACTGCCGCGTGTCATCCGAAGCCGCTGCGTCGAAGGGGACGCCGCGGAGATCCGTCAGCAACTGGCGCTGTAGGCCCTGCGCCGCGAAATCCCATGCGGCAAACATATAGAAGCCAGCAATCTGGGTAATCGCCATCACTCGGTCGACGTCGCTCGACTGGTCGGCGTCGATGCCCATGCCTTCGTTGGCGAGGATACCGAGACCCCAGTGCG
>JAHDCI010000097.1:0-16276 GCA_020629955.1 Myxococcota bacterium
CTGCGCCAAGACAGGCCACGAGCACAATTAGCTTTCTTCTATCGAACACGACGGGGCGACGGTAGTGGGAGGTTGCGGGCGTTTCAAGCCGATTGCCCCTCACTCCTCGCTTGAGCCTTTTGGGAGTTTCCCGAAACCGCCGTTTGAAAGCACATGGATCTCAATCCCAACATTCGATCGAACGGACGCTCGAGTTCCCGAGGCCGCCTTTCTTCGCGATTTGCGCTATGCTCCGGCCGTGAAATTCATCGCCGGTTTTCTGGTCGCCTCCATGCTTTGGGGCGCGGGACTATTTCTCTACCTGGGGGGCCATCTCGATGGTCTTCTCCCACCCGAAGAGCCCGAAGTGGTCGAGGCGGAGCCTGAGATCGAGGAAGAGCAGCCGGAAGAAGAAGCCACAGGCATGCGCCGCAGACGTCGACGTCGCCGGGGTCGACGACGTGGTATGCGAAGCGAGCGAGATGACGCTCCGCAAGAGAGTGGCCGCATGTACAGCGGGAATTCGACCAGTGGGGACGATCTTGGCTCGCTGGGTGCACGAGAGCTCGACGGCGCCGGCTCTGGAGGAGAAGAACAGCTCACGAACTCGGAAATCGAAGCTGGCTTCGACCGAGTATTTGGCCGCGTTCGACGCTGCCTGGTTTTGGTCCCGGACGACGCCCCCTCTCGAGGCCGGATTACGTTTGGCCTTCGGATCGCGCCGAGTGGACGCGTTACTCGGGTGAATCTACGCGGACCCAGCGCCATCACGCAAAGTGAAGCGGGGGGCTGTCTGCGTCAGGCAGCGCGCGGGATCCGCTACCGTAGCTTTGACGGCCCGGAGATGATCGCTCACTACCCGCTCACGTTGGAGTAGCGACGAAAAAAAGGCGCACTCCGAAGAGCGCGCCTTCTACGAACTTGAACGTTCTATTCTTCTTCGGTGGCCGCGGGGCCGCTCGGACCGTCGACTTCGTCAGCGATCTCTTTGAAGATGATGAATGCGTGGCACTGAGGACAATTATGGAAGTCCTCGGCTCTCTGGATATCGATGAAGAGCTGCGGCGGAAGCTGCTGATGACAACTCGTGCAGGTGCCATCCGAGATGAACGAGATCGGGTCGTACTTCGGTCGGCCTCGTAGCTTCTCGTAGCGCTTCACAACCCGTCGGGGGACGGCTTCAACAAGCTCATCTCGTCCTACGACGACCTTCTCCCGCTCGGAGCGAACAGCTTCGAGGCGAGTATCGGCTTCCGACTTATCCTTCTCGAAATCGCCTTTGGCTTCCTGGAACAGCGCACTGCGCTCCTCAAAGGTCTTGCGCTTCGCCTCGAGCGTCTCCTCGATTTTGGCGACCTGCTCTTTGCGTTCGACGATCGCACGGCGATTCGCCTCGACTTCTCGCTCCGCGGCGTCTGCCTCGCGAAGGCTTGTTGCTCGGCCCGCCTTCGCCTTCGCCTTCGACAGAGCCTCGTTGCGCTCCGCAATCTCAGCGACGCGCATCGCCTTGATGGATTCTGCCTCGTCGATCTGTGCTCGCTCGGCCTCAAGAAGGCGCTCAAGCATCGCAACGTCGCCTTCCATCTCTTCAAGACGTTTTGGGACGTCTCTCAATTCTTCATCAAACGACGCAGCGGCAATATCAATCTTTGCCAACTTCGCGAAGGACTTCAGCTTCTCGCGCACACAACCTCCAAAACTTGCGAGTCGTTACCGTGGTCCTTAGGCAAGCGCAAGCCGACTGCGAAGCGACCTTCGCACCAGGGCGCCTTTGCGATGTTACGAGAGTGTCAAAAACCCATTCAAAATCGGACCTCGATCTCGGAGCCAGGCATCAGCTGGGTTAGAACATCATCGCGTTCGATCCGCTGGGAATCGAAGTGCAGTGCCTTCGGACTGCGGCGAAACGTTGCCCGCGCAAGCTCGCGGAGCGTGTGCAATCGCCGGGTCTCAAGCCGTACGGTGATGCGTTGTTCCTCCGTGCGTAACGTGATGTCAACCGGGGGGTATCGTTTCGCGGAGAGTCTGCCAGTGATGCTCGGTACGCCCCCCTTTTGGATCAACGCTCGAAGTACGCGGCCAATGTTTCGACAGTCATCAATCCCTCGGTGATGATGCCCAAGAAGCGTGAGTTCTAGCCCGCCCAGCATGGTGGGCATGCTGACGCGAGTCCCTTCTTGGAGGTTCATCACGTTCCGGTAGAGCGTTTTGATATTGAGCCAGCGAGTAAAAATCACGGGGATGGTTTGTACGCCCGCAGTTCGACACTGCTTCGGCAGCATCGTCCTCAAATCCCAATCGCCGCACGTCACGACGAGCGTGTTTCGGTGGTCGAGCCCGTGCGTTGCGAGGAAACGTTCGTAGTTGGCGAGCACGTCTACAAAGACCGGCGCGGAATCCGTTTGGTCCTGCGTAATGGACGTGAGCTCCGTGCAAAACGGGCGCAGGCGCGGATTCTCAACCGGACGCACAAATGATTCAAACTCTGCGACCGAATCGCCGCTCGCGTCGAGGACAACACCGGGAAACTCAATGATCTCCTGAGGCTCCACGGGCGCCTGGTCGTCGCACGTCGCTTCGAAATCAAGAATAAGAAAATGGTCGAACGTCGGCATCGCCTCGCAGTAATCACGGATGGGCAATTGCAAAGACTCTCCGTTCATTTTCAAATTCAAAAACCCACTCCACGAAGGGAGCGGGTTTTTGAATTGGCTCTTGGTTTGGTAGGCCCACCTGGACTCGAACCAGGAACGAACCGGTTATGAGCCGGCGACTCTAACCATTGAGCTATAGGCCCTTAGCGATTTGCGAAAACGACGATACAACCGGCGTTCGATGAACCGCTTTGCGCGCCCGAAGACGCGCGAAAAACTACCCCTCCATGAAGGAGCGGAGCTGCTTGCTGCGGCTCGGGTGCCGAAGCTTACGAAGCGCCTTGGCTTCGATCTGACGAATGCGTTCACGAGTCACTTCGAAGTCCTGGCCGACTTCTTCGAGCGTGTGGTCGCTCTTCTCGCCTATGCCAAAGCGCATCCGAAGGACCTTTTCTTCGCGCGGCGTGAGCGTCTTCAGAACGCGGCGCGTCTGATCTTCGAGGTTTCCGTTGATCACGGCGTCGACGGGCGAGACCGCAGACTTGTCCTCGATGAAATCGCCGAGATGCGAATCTTCCTCTTCGCCAATCGGAGTCTCGAGGCTGATTGGCTCTTTCTGAATCTTCAGAACCTTTCGGACCTTTTCGAGTGGCATTTCCATGCGGGCCGCCAACTCTTCCGGGTTCGGCTCGCGACCCAGCTCCTGAACGAGATAGCGAGAGGTGCGGATAAGCTTGTTGATGGTCTCAATCATGTGGACCGGGATACGAATCGTTCGCGCCTGGTCCGCGATGGCGCGGGTAATCGCCTGACGAATCCACCACGTGGCGTAGGTGCTGAACTTGTACCCGCGGCGATACTCGAACTTATCAACCGCCTTCATCAGGCCGATATTGCCCTCTTGAATGAGATCGAGGAACTGGAGGCCACGGTTCGTGTACTTCTTCGCGATGCTGACCACGAGGCGAAGGTTCGCCTCAACCAGCTCCGCCTTGGCGCGGTCGGCGCGATGTTCTCCCTGGCGAAGCTCGGAGTAGGTATCTCGAAGCTGCTCGGCAGTCTGCTCAAGATCCCCTTCGATCTTCTTGATGCTCTTCTGAGCTTCCTTGATCGACTCCTCGGCCATGCGGAGGCCTTCGACCGAGACGCCACGTCGTCGACGAATCCGCTTTTCTGCCGCGGGATCGGTCTCGATATCCTTGATGGCTTTGCGGATGCCCTTGCTATCCAAACCGCCACAGCGATCCTGCGCTTCGGTGACAGCGCGCTCTGCCCGTTCGATACGCCGGATATAGCCCTTGATGCGACCGACGATTCTGTCGATTTGCTTCTTGTTGAGCCCGAGTTCGCGGATGGTGGCGATCCGCTCCGCTCGGTTCTTCTCGATCGTCCCCTCGTGATTCTCGCGGGTCTTCGCAGAGATACGCTTCGTCTTCGAGAGTTCCTGAGCCGACTTGTGCGCGGCGGTTTCGAGGCGCTTTACCTTCTCCACGCCCTTGATGATGCGTGCCATCTCTTCTTCAGGGTCGGCGGTGGCGCCGCGCTTCACAACATCCTTGATGCGGAGACGTCCGCGCTTGAGCGCGTCTCCAACGCCGATGACTTCCGCGATACCAATCCGCGAATCGAGGATGACTTCGAACACTTTGTTCTCGCCCTCTTCGATTCGTTTCGCGATCTCCACTTCGCCTTCGCGCGTGAGAAGCGAAACGCTGCCCATCTTGCGGAGGTACATCCGAACCGGGTCGTTCGATTTGGAGCTATAAGGATCGCTGCTCGGCGGGAGCATCGAATCCTTCTTCTTCTTGGTCGTGACCGCCGTGGCCTTCGCGCGGAATCCTTGGCGGCGGCGAGCCTGCGACGCGGAATCCACGACTTCGATGTCTTCGGAGCGAAGACGAATCATGAGCTCGTCGAGGTGAGAAGAGTTGACGATATCGGTGGGCATGGCCTCGTTGATCTCGTCGTAGGTCAAGAAGCCTTTTTCACGGCCGCGTTCCACGAGACCCTGAATCTCATGTCGCTCCTTGGCCTGGCGAGGCTTTTTGCCCGAGGCAGCGAGGACTTGTTCGACCTCTTGCTTTTTCCGCTCTCGCTTGGTCGGCGCTTTTGTGCGCGGACTCGCATCGGACGCGGAACTACGCGCGCTCGCTTTCGAAGCGCGAGCCTTCACCGATTTTGCCGGGGTGCTCGTCTTCGACTTTTTCGTGGTCGCCTTCGACCCACTTCGCGCCTTCGCCATGTTAACCTCTCGTCTCCGCCGCACGCACTTCTCGTAGAAGCGCAGAATAATCTTGTGTGAGGGCTTGTGCCCGTTCCTCGTCGCCGTCGCGACGAGCCTCCGAAATCGCTCGTTTCAGTCGTTGAAGCTCAGCTTTCCACCGATCCCGCTCCAGCAGCGGAAGGGCCGCATCGATCAACTCCGATGCATGCTGTTCGTCCTCGTAGACTTGTCTGGTCAGCCTCCCCCGAAGCCAGTTCTCTCCTGCGTTTCCCTGAATGGAGTCCAGCAGCCGTACTGCTTGGAGCCCTCCTCCGTCTTCAATCACCGTTTTTGCGGCCTGAAACATGGCGTGCAAATCACCACTCGTCAAAAGCTTGGAGAATTTTTCCGCACGTTCGTTCAATAGGAGCGACGGTTGATCGACAAATGCGCCGAAGACCTCAAGCTCTCTTTTGGGGGGGCGAAATGGGCGTTGCATGGGTTGTGGTCGCGGTGGCCCGCCTTGATCCCGAGGGGCTCTTCGGGGCCTTCGGTCACGTTTGCTTCTTAATCCACGTCGAAGCTGGCGCTTAACAGCCTCGATATCTGCCACTTCAAAACGCTGCGCGACCCGGTCCACATACAGGCGGACTTCGACGGGATTCTCCACGGAAGCCAAGATAGGCCCGAGCGATTCGATGGCGGCCGCCTTTTCACCCGGGCCATTGGCGCCCATCGCGGCGCTATCGATTAGCGATTCGACGATCCCAGGAGCGGCCTCGATTCTCGCCTGAAGCGCTTCTGGACCATTTTCCGAGAGAAAACTATCAGGGTCCGAACCGGTTGGAAGCGTGACGACGCGTGCCTGAACGCCAGCCTTCGCGAGCACGCTGAACGCCGACCGAACGGCCTTTCTCCCGGCGTTATCTCCATCAAAGAGCAATACGACCCGCTCGACAAAACGCTTTAGCAGCTTCGCCTGCGCGATCGTCAACGCCGTTCCCATCGGTGCTGCGCTGTTCTTAAAGCCCGCTTGGTGAAGACACACCAAATCGAAGTTGCCTTCGCAAAGGAGCGCCTCGCCTGTACGCCTCATCTCGACTCGGCCTTCGAACAGCCCATAAAGGATTTCGCCTTTGGTATAGAGCGGGTGCTCTGGGCTATTGACGTATTTGCCACCCTGCTCTTTCTCTCCATCCTCGCCTGGCGGAGGGTCGAGCACGCGACCGGAGAACGCCACGATCCGCCCGAGATGATCCGTGATCGGAAACATCAAGCGATGCCGGAAGCGGTCATAGTTCCCGCTTCCGCTCCGTCGACGAACCAACAGACCGACCGCCTCCGCATCGTTCGGCGAAATTCCTTTCTGGCGAAGGAACCCGGTGAGTCCGTCCCAGCCCGCTGGAGCATATCCGAGGCGAAACGTTTCCGCCGCCTCATCACTGACGCCGCGTCCGCGCCACGCATCGCGTGCCATCGTGCCGAAACGATGCGCGTCCACCTGCTGTACAAAGAAACCGGCGGCTAAGTCGAGCACGTTCGCCAGTCGCTCCGTTCTCTGCTTCTGCTGACGGTACTCTGCGTCTCGCTTGGGGTCGTCCTTCGGGATCTCAATTCCCGCCCGATCGGCGAGGCGCTCCACAGCGGCCGGAAAAGAGGCGCCCTCGATGTTCATCAAGAACTTAAAGACGTCTCCTGAGGCCTGGCATCCGAAGCAGTGATAGAAGCCTCGATTTGGATGCACGTAGAACGAGGGAGTCTTCTCGTTATGAAACGGACACAGCCCTTTGAAACTCGCCCCGGATTTCTTGAGGCGAACGTACTCCCCAATCAGCGCCCCGATATCGGTGCGCTCGCGGATGGCGGCAACGACGTCTTCAGGAATCATAGAAGTGGCAGAGGTCGGAGATAGGAAAGGTCACGCTCAAAGAAGGAGCGGATCGTAGCAACAAAGACGGTCTTGCCCAAAAGATGGGCGTGACTCAACGCTCGCGAACTTGGTCGGGTCGGACGGTTCGGAGGATTCGACTGAGCCCGTCGGGTAGCGGCGTACGGGCGATCACACGCGCTTCTTCATGAGGGCCATTGTAGAATCGGCCCACGATTTCTTCGAGAGTTCGGAAAGGACGCGTGACATCAAACTCGGACTCCGCGTGAAACCGACGCTTCGCACCGTCGATTCCCACGAAGGAAAAGTCGTAGTCGAGGCGACGCTCAAGGACATGGAGCTTGACGAGACCGTCGATTTCCGCGTTTTCGGCATACCCTTCGGCGGAAATTCGACCACTCAGACTGCCCGCTTTTCTGCCGACGTAGAACTGAAGCGGCATTTCCAAGACGAAGTCGAGAGATAGCGGTCGCTCGGTCCCCGGATCGGAGAGCAAGTGATAAACGCCTTCCGCGCGCTGCTCGTATCGGAACCCAACCGGCATTTGCGGAGTCTACTCGTTTCGTGCGCGCTTGTCCCCCCGTCCCCTGTGAGTTCACACCGAAACAGAAAGTTGGTCACGGATCGGGGTGCCCAGCGTTGTCCAGGTGCGCTCCTTCGCGCATCGAAAGGAAATCAACATGACCACCCTACTCTCCGCTGGAATACCCGTCGTTTTCATTCTCATTGCCGGGCTCTGCGCCAACGCCTTTGCGCTGGCGTTTTTCCGGCACGGCGAGCCGAATCTTGGAGATGCCGCTCGGTCCATGAACAAGGCAACAGCGGTTGCGACCCTCGCCGGGGTGTGCGCGAGTCTTGGCGCCGTCGCCACAAAGGTTCCTCAGAATGAGGAGTGGGCCAATTCGCCGGATGTTGGGCTCATCGTTCTTTCCGGTATTGGCGAGGCCTTGGTGAACGGGGTGATGGGCTTCTCGCTGGTCGCGTTCGCGTGGTTTCTGATCGCGCTCGCCGAACGAAGAAATGCGTGAGGCACACGAGCGCGAGCTTCGCGCCATATACGAGAGTCAGGTCGACTCGGTGTTTCGTTTTCTTGTTCGCTATACCGGCGATACGGCGCTCGCCGAAGACCTCTGCCAGGAGACATTTCTCCGCCTTGCCCGCTCCATGCATCGGCAGTCTGTGCGTGCATCGCCCGCTCCGTGGCTCTTTCGTGTCGCACGCAATCTTGCGGTCGATGAATTCCGCCGGCGCAAACGTCGTCAGGCATACCGAAATCGAAAAGAACGGAAGGTGGAAGCGCCGAGGCACCCAGATCAGTTGGTCCACATCGCGCTTTCCCGGATTTCCCCAAAGGAACGCGAGCTCCTCCTTCTGGTCGAGTGTTCGAACCTAGGCCTACTCGAGATTGCTCGGGCCGAGCGTGTCTCCGAGAGCACACTTCGAAAACGCATCTCGCGAGCTCGCGCGAAATTTCGTGAGGAATACACAAAACTTGAAAGAGAGGAACCATGACAGAGCGACTACCCTTCGATACTGAACCACAGTTGTCTGCGCACGGCCGCGCTCAAATGATCGAAGACATCATCGAGGGAGAGAGGAGACGAGCGCCGTCGCTTGGTGAACGAGGAGCCTCGTTCGCCCTCGGAAGCGTGTACCTCGGGTGGGCATTCTCGATATTGCTCGAGCGCTTCTTCGGCGGCTAAGCCCGTTGAACGTTTGTCTCGAAACGGGTGTCGTTGATCTAGTCGACGGAGGCCTCGAGGAGAACTGCACCGGAGGCCGGGACCCAGCCCTCTCCGTTGCGCGTTCGGACGTGCACAAACTCCCCGTCCGAGTTGATCACGGTCGCAAAATCGCCTTCTCGCGCGATCCCGCGCTCTCGCGCGCGAGGATCGGGACCGTCACGGAGAGCGACTTGGTCCTGAACGATGATCGCGTCTTGTCCCGCTCGAAAAACGCCACGCTTTTCAAGCGTGCCCGCACCGGCGAAGAACGCGACAAGACAACCGACCGTGGCGATGAGCGCGGAGCCAATCTTGAGGCTTCCACTCGCGCGGCTTCGAACGATCAAAAATAGGAACATGAGCAGCGTCGCGATCGCGGTCGTCACCGCAAGCGCCGACTCCGTGAATCCGGAATAGAGAGAGTCCACGAATCCGCCACCCGCATCGACTTCAGCGCTTCCCTCCTGGTCAGCGCGCCGTTCCGCGATCAAACGCCGGGCCTCATCGGCCGCAAGGCGAGGCGCTTCTGCTCCTGGGTCAAGCCTGCGCGCCCGTTCAAAGTGTGCGAGCGCGCGTCCGTATTGCGACTGTCCTCCATACGCGATCCCGAGATTAAACTCGACATCGGGATCGTGAACTCCGGCTTCAAGAATCCGGAGATAGGCGCGCTCCGCGGACGAATAATCGCCGGATTGCGCCGCGCTCGTTCCCTCTCGAAAGAGCTGCTCAAGGGGCTGGGCGGATGCGCTCGCGGCCCAAGCCGAGAGGAGAAGGATTAGGCCGATCCGATTCATGCGCTTTGCTCCAGTGCTCGGACGATTTCTTCGGCGCGCGCGAGAAGTTTGCCTTGTTCGTCGGCCGAGGCCGCGCCCGAAGAGAAGCGCGCAAAATCACATGCTTCGAGCACTTCGACGAGGGCTTTCGCGGCGCCGCTAGCGATGCCGGCCTTCGAAAGCGCTTGCTGTAGAGCGGAGTGGGTCAATCCCTGCGCGGGTTCTCCGAGCGCGTCGGAAGCTGCGCCTTTCAGTGCGCTCGCGACTTCTCCGTAGAACGCGCTCGAGTCCCCTTGCGAAGCGAGTTGCTTTGCGCGCTGCAAACGCTTCCCGCCCTTCACCGTTTTTGGTTTGCCCGCGTTTCGGCGTTTGGCACTTCGTTGAATGGAATGGCCGAAATACAGTATTGGGCCCAGGGCGAGCAGCGCCCAGAACCACCACGAAGAAGAAACGGGGGCGGAGCCACGGAGAAGCGCACTTTCGGGCTCTGGCGGTGGGAAATCCGGCACCAGATCGTCGCCATCGTCACGTTCGGGGAGCTCTTCGGCTGGCTCTTCCGCCGGGTCGGTAGCGATTGCATTGCCAGCAGCAGTGAGCGTGAGGCTCGGTCCATCCACGGTCCGAATCGCCCCCGTGCTCGGGTTCACCACAGGAAGTCGAAAAACGGGCAACTCGAAGGTTCCTGGCCGCTGCGGAACGATGATCCACTCGAATCGCCGCTGCCCGCGCACGCGCTCCTGCACGACCTCGACGCTATCGTCCATCGTTGGGTCAAGGATCTGGAGCCCTTCGACGCGCGGTTTGGGGAGCCGGATATCCTGAACGTTGCCTTCTCCGCGCACCGTCATCGTTAGCGTTAGCGCGTCGCCCGTGCGCACCTGTGCGCGGTCGAGCGTTCCCTCCAGCGCGAATTCGCCGACCACCGGCTCAACGGGGCCTGTGTGCTCGGGAAGCGGGCGTGAACGAAGCTGAAGGTCGGTTCCGGCGCGCCGAATCTGCTGCGGAGAAGTAAAGAGACCGAGTCCGCCACCGACCGTAATCTCGAACTCGGCGCCGCCAAGCGTCAGCTCACCTTCGCGGACTGGAAAGGCCGCAAAACGTTTGATGAGGTATTCCCGGTAGACGCCGTTTTCCATCTGCCGAGTTCGAGGCCGCATCGTTCGCTGCGGGGGGAGCAGGTCTTGTACCCAAAATCCATCGGTGGAGGGTTCCCTCAAAACCCGCGGCGTCGCCCTCAAAATATCGCGGGTGTAGAGGTACACGCTCACCGTCACCTGTTGGCCAAGATACGGATTGTCGACATCCACCGTCGTCCGAACAAATGCCTGGGGGTCGACCTGCATCGCCTCGGCTGCAACGGTCTGCCCGGTCGGCGCCCGAAATCCGTTTTGCTGCGCTTGTTGAAGTTGCGGCACAGGCTGACCATTTGGCGCAGCCGACTGCCCTTGCCCCGTAACCGTGATCGTAAGAGGCTCGCTGCGAAACTCCTGGCCGCCGACGACGACAATGGCGGACTCGAGTTCAAACGTGCCAGGGCTATGCGGGACGAGGGTATATGCCTGCGTCGTGGTGGACTCGACCATCATGGGCTGTCCGGTTCCGCCAAATGAAATCTGCATCGGGCGGCGCATGCTCTGCCCCCGTATCTCGAACGCGCTGAGGTTCGGAGGCCGGATCTCGTCGAGGTTCGCGCCTGAGACATCGGCTCGGATCTGCAACTGAAACGCTTGCCCCACCGCAACCTGAGTCGCCGTCGACGTCATGCTTACGCGCGCGCTCTGGGCCAGCGCATGCGTGGCGAATAGGCTGAGTGAGAGAGCGAGAGCGAGAGCGAGAGTCTTACCAGTCACGGTTCACCCGGCGACCTTCCGTTCGCGCTCGCTGTCTCGCCCGAACACGTTCGAGGTTCTGTTCATCGCTCTCAAGTGCATCGAGGACGCGCTGAACATGTCCGGGAAGGCGCTGACCGCCTCCGCCGTTTTCGGTGGGTTCAAAATCAGAACCGCTCGAGCTCGAGCCTTCGCCAGACTGCTGCTCGCCTTGCTGTTCGCCCTCTTGGCTTTCTCCATCGGCGTTGTCTGCCTCCTGCGATCCGTCTTGTCCGTCGCTCTGCCCTTCGTCACCGGGCTGGCCACCCTCTTGCTGTTCTTCTCCGTCTTGTCCCTCTTGGCCTTGCTGCTCGCCGTCCTGTCCCTCTTGGCCTTCTTGCTCGCCGTCCTGACCTTCCTGGCCCTCTTGCTCGCCGTCCTGACCTTCCTGGCCTTCTTGCTCGCCGTCCTGACCTTCCTGGCCTTCTTGCTCGCCGTCTTGACCTTCTTGACCTTCTTGACCTTCTTGGCCTTCTTGGCCTTCTTGCTCGCCGTCTTGACCTTCTTGCCCGTCCTGGTTCTGTTCGTCGCCTTCTTCGCCTTCTTGGTTCTGCTCTTGCTCTTGCTCTTGCTGTTCCTGTTGCTCTTGCTGCTCTTCCGACTCGCGGAGGCGCCGCAGGGCAAGCTCAAGATTCCAAGCTGTGTTTCGATCCCTAGGACGAAGTCTCAAGCTGCGACGATATGCGTCGACCGCTTCGCGGAACTGCTGCTGCGCTGTCTGATGATCTTCTTCCTGCGCTGAGGCGTCGCCCTCTCGATAAAAAGCAAGGCCAAGGTCGTAATACGCGTCTGCCCGGACATCATCAGATGAGTTGGGGTTGGTTGCCTCGACGAGTGCTTCGCGAGCGGCGGGTAAGTCGCCGGTTCCGAGCAGAGCGATGCCCTGATTTAGCTGAACTTCGGTTCGCTCCGGAAGCTCTCGCGCAGCGCGCTCGTACGCCGGCACCGCGCCGGCGTGATCGCCGGCAGCGACCCGCGCGTTTCCGACCTGCACATTCGAGTTTCGCGAACGGAAAGGGTCCCACGCACTTGCGGCGCTGGGCGAGGCAAAGGTGATGAGCGTTCCCAATGCACAGAGAACGAAGACAGGTCTTACGAAGTGGGTCGATTTCATCATGTCGCTCGTCTCCGGCTCTTTTTCGGGCGTGGACGACGACGTTGGCGCCGCCCAATCCACGAGTGCGGAAGCAAAAACTCAAGCAGAAGAAGCAGGAAAGCCGGCAGGAGCACCAGCGCATAGCGGGGCTCATGAACGGTGATTCGGCGAGATTCGGATTCGGATTGATGCATCGCACGGAGCCGCTCTCGAATTTCCGAGATTCCGACGCTGCCTTCTCTCGCTCGAAGGAACTCGCCGTTCGTTCGCTCTGCGATCTGTTCGAGCGTTTGCTCACCCTCTTCGGTGAGAGCCGTTTGAACGATATTCCCGTCCTCGTCGCGAACGTAGCCCGTCCACGTTCCGTCCGGCGAATAGGTCGGAATCGGCTCGCCTGAACGAGAGCCAACGCCCACCGTGATGACCTGAATCCCGGCATTTGCGAGCTCGTTCGCAGCGCTCACGGGATCTCCTTCGTGGTCCTCTCCATCGGTGATGAGAATGACCACCTGAGAACGTTGTTGTTGCTCCGCTTCCTCTTCGGAGACCGACGGCGGCCGGCGATTGCTGCGCTCAAGCAGGCGCTGACTCGCGATCAGCGCACGCCCAATCGCGGTTCCCCCAACAGGCATATCGTAGGGCCCGAGGTCACGGAGGAAGAGGCCGACCGCGGAATAGTCGACGGTCATTGGGAACTCCATGGTCTCTCCGGCAAATGCGACAACACCGACTCGGTCACCATCGAGCTCTGCAAGAAGACGTGTGAGTTCCGCCTTGGCGCGGTCAATGCGGCTCGGTCGGACATCTCGGGCGAGCATGCTCTTTGAGAAATCGAGCGCGATGACGATGTCCACCCCGCGCTTGCGAAGCGTCCGGGTTCGCGAGCCATACTGAGGCTGAGCCAGCGAGATCGCGACCAAGGTCATCCCGATCACGAGAATGGTTCCGCGCGCGACGCGCAGTGCGGGGGCGCTGCCGATGATCAGCTTCGCGAGTGTCTTCTGCGAACCGAAGCGGCGTGTGTCTCGCTCGCGACGCCACCAAAGCATCGCGATGGAGACGGTCGCGATAAGGCCGATGATCGCGAGCGGGCGCCAATGCGGCGCGGCCCATGTGATCGGCAGCATTAGAAACGCGACAATCGAGAGCCCGACCACGAGCCCTGTCATCAACACAAACCAGAGACCTGCGAGACCGCGCATCAGGGCCACCTCCGAAGCACGAAGGCGCCGAGCAAGAGTTCGATGAAGAGCAGCAAAATCGCGGGCCCAACAAACGCCGGGAAGAGCTCACCAAAGACCTGTCCCCGGTCTTCCATCTCGGTACGTTCGAGCTCGTTCAAAATGTCGTGAAAGCTGCGCTCGAGACTTTGCCGGTCGGTCACAGAGAAGAAACGAGCTCCTGTTCGCTCGCTCATGCGCTGAAGAAGCTCGGGGTTCACAGGGAAGTTGCCCGAGTCGAAGATCGGCCGTCCGAAGAGGTCTGTCCCGCGCTGCACGCGAGAGTCCTCCGTCTGACCCATCAGAATCGAGAAGACTTGAACTTCCATCGCAGAGGCAAGTTCTGCCGCCTGGTCTGGAGAAATATTGCCCGCGTTGGAGTCACCGTCGGTCAGCAAGATGACAACCTTCGACTCGGCATCACTTCGCCTCAGACGGTTCAGCGAAGTTCCCACCGCGTTGCCGATCGCGGTGCCGCGCCCATCGATCTGCTCAAGCTGCAGCTCATTGATCACGGTCCGGAGCGCCTCTTTGTCGGTTGTCAGCGGCATTAAGGTGAATGCATCGCGACCAAATACAACGCTGCCAATGCGGTCATTGGGGCGACGTGAGATAAAGTCGAGGACAACTTGTTTTGTCGCGTCGAAGCGATTCGGCTGCACATCCGCCGCCTGCATCGAAAGCGACATATCGAGAGCCAGCACGATATCGATTCCTTCGACGGTCGTATCGTCACGAGCGTGAATGCTCTGAGGCCCCATCAGGCCGATTGCGACCAGGGCGAGCGCCGCAGCGCGGACACCGGCGCGCCAGCCATCGGTCCAGCTGCGCCAACCGGGTTTGATCGACTTGAGGGTTCGGCCGCGGCTGACCAAGAGCCGAGGACGATTCGAGGCATGAACGTAGTGCGCCGCGAGGACGAGCACGGGCCCGAGCAGGAGCCACACCGCCGATTGACGCTCAAAGCGGAACGAGGCCGTTTCGAGGGGCACTTCGTAGACGCTCATGATGACGTACGCGGCAATATACGCAGCGGGGACGAAGAAGAGCAGGGTCCATGCGATCGGGAGAATGAGCTTCAGAAAGCGCTTCATGACTCGTCGCCCTCCCCCTCCGTCTCGGCGGACCGGTTCGGCTCATCTTCGATGCCCGCGGCGCTCGGGAACTTGCGGAGCGTTTCGTCGAGCCGGCTTGCCGCCTGCTTCTCGCGCTGTTCTCGCAGCGCGCGAGATAGCGTTCCATCCGCGCTACCTTCGATAAAGGTCGAGTCTGCGCCGGCGGGCTTGGGCGCATCCTCACCCACGCCCGGCATGGTCGAGCGATCGGATGGGAGGGTTGGGGAGAGGCGCTGCTCCGAAGAAGAAGCGGCTGCTTTCGCCACCTCGGAGAGCTCGGCCGACACTGCGGTTTCGGGGATCGGGGAGGAGGAACTTGTGCTTGCCCCGATTCCGGAGGGCTCGCCTTCGTTGAGGCGCGCTGCATCCGGCCCTACGCCTGGGGCGGTTGCTCGGGCTTCAACGTCGCTCCTGCGGGGAGGAAGCGTTACCGGGATCTCCGCGGGCGGCACGGACGCCTCAGCGCCCGCGGGCTCTACGCCCGGTCGCGTCTGCGGAACCCATCGATTTTCGATCGGAGCGTCCGCGGGGGCGTTCAGAACGGAAGCCTCGCCTTTCGAAGACGGTTCGGGGCGAGGGTTCGGGGCGCCATGATGCACCGCCTTTGGCGCGGTAGGCGAAGGCGCCTTGGGAACGCTCTTCGGAATGGGCGCCGGCTGCGGGCGCGGGCCAGCCGCTGGCGTATTGTGTGCACTTGGCGCTGTGCGCTGGACAACGCGAATCGCGCCGCCAAGCAGCTTCTCGCACTGTTCTTCATCGAACTCCGCCTTCGCAAACTTAACGAGGTCGCAGTCTCGAAGAATCGCGCCGACTTCATCCTTCGATGTGCCGATGAGCTTTCGCGAGCCGAGCTCCTCGATGACTTCGTCCGTCGTGGATTCGAGCCCCACAAAGCCGTAGCGGCGGCCAAGATATTCGCGAACGGTATCGCTCACTCCATCGACCCATTCGACCACTCGGCCATCCTCGACTTCGCGGTGAAGGCTCGAGTGCAACTTTCGGAGCTTGCCGATCGCTTCTTCCCATGGCGGTGCGGGAGGTGGAGCTGGTTTTTCCGGTGCACGCTTTCGCCACCATCGAGCGATAAGCAGCGTCAGTAGGACCGTGAGCAGCAGCGCGAGGAGACCGCCTCCGACCCACGCGAGCGTATAGTCATCCTCCCACACTTCGACCGGTTCGGTAACGTCGCGCGGCTCTGCGTCAGGTTCGTTGCCAAGTACGGAGCCAACCTCGATCTGAATCGAGTCGGTCTCGACCTCACCGATCTCGCCATCGGAGGTGATCACGCGCACCGCGACCGGCGGGATTTCGGTCGGTCCCGGCTGCAAGACGAGCAAATCAAGCTCGAAGATCGTTGTCGTTCGGTCGCCATTGGTTTGGCTTCGAACGCGAGAGTCGAGCATCTCGCTCGGCTGAAAGTCGATATCTGGTGAGATGGTCAGATCGTCGCCGCTCGGGTGCGTGGCCGTGATCCGAAGCGTCGTGATATCCCCCGTGACGAGCCCCGATTGGGGGTCGAGGACAGCTTCCAGTTCCGGACGATGCGCATCCGGCAGCGTACTCGCCGCGGATTCGGATTCTTCCTCCGCATCGGCATCGGAATCCGCTGCCGCTCCTGCGGTGGAATCCGGCGCGACGGGCTGCGGAGCAACCGGGGCGGCGATCGGCGGGGCATCTGGAGATGCTGCGGAAGGGACGGATGGAGTACCTGGCGCAGGGATCGCAGGAGCGTCGTCCGGGGCGACCGGCGCTGGGTTCGGAGGCGCTGGGTTCGGAGGCGCATCTTCAGGGGCGACCGGCGTTGGGGCTGGCGCCG
>JAHDCI010000097.1:16376-17893 GCA_020629955.1 Myxococcota bacterium
GGCGCTGGGTTCGGAGGCGCATCTTCAGGGGCGACCGGCGTTGGGGCTGGCGCCGGAAGGATCTCCGGAGGCGCTGGCGGCGGAACATCCGCAAGCGCGTGCCCTCCCGCGATGCAGGTCAGAAGCGCCACGTGCAGAAGGCGCTTCATCGCGACCTCGACATTCTGCGTTGACGCCGACGAAAGAGTTCTGCGATCGGCCGAACCAAATCTCCCTCCGTGGAGACATCGACGTGGTCCATTCGCAGCTTTCGGAAAAGCTGCTCTCGATACGCTTTTTCTTTCAGTACCTTGCGCGCGAACGCTTTCCGGACTCGTTTGTCCGACGTGTCGACTTCGATGAGTTCCCCTGTTTCCAGGTCTTCGACAAGCGCCAGCCCCACATTTGGAAGCGATTCTTCGCGCGGGTCGCTGATGCGGACCGGAATGAGGTCGTGACGCCGCGAGGCAACGCGAAGCTTCTTTTCGTAACCGTGCGCGATAAAATCGCTGATCAGAAAAGCAACACTTCGCCGTTTGTTGAGGCTTCCGAGCAGATCCAGCGCCTTCGAGAGATCGGTGCGTTCCCCTTTGGGGTTCGCGTTCAGAATCTCGGTGACAACGCGCATGACGTGCCCTCGCCCCTTCTTCGGCGGGATGAACTTCTCGATCCGGTCGGTGAAGAGGATTAATCCAACGCGATCGTTGTTCTTGATGGCGCTGAACGCGAGCAGCGCGGAGAGCTCCGCCACGGCATCGACTTTGGGACGCTCCCCACTCCCAAAACGCTCGGATCCCGAGAGGTCCACAAGGAGCATGACGGTCATCTCGCGCTCTTCGGTGAAGACCTTCACGTAGGCCTCACTCATTCGCGCGGACACGTTCCAATCGATGAAACGAACGTCATCGCCCGGCTGATACTGACGCACCTCCGAGAACGCCATGCCGCGCCCTTTAAAGACGGAGTGGTAGCTTCCTGCCAGCTGCTCGTTGGCGAGCCGCGACGTATAGATCTCGATCTTCCTGAGCTTTTTAACGAGCTCGCGCGGGATCACCTCAGGGGACCTCCACCGCGTCGAAGATTCGCCGCACAAGATCGTCGCTGGTGATCTCCTCGGCTTCCGCTTCGTAGGTGCGGAGCAATCGGTGACGGAGCACGTCGTGACCCACGGCTTTCACGTCTTCGGGAGTCACATAACCGCGATGCTTCACGAACGCATGGGCGCGCGCCGCCACATTGAGCGCGATCGAAGCACGGGGAGAGGCGCCATGCGCGATCATATCCTTCAGATCACCAAGGCCGACGCGCTTTGGGTCTCGCGTCGCCGTCACCACATCGATGATGTAGTCCTTGATCTTCTCGTCCATGTAAACGTGACCAATCGTGCGACGCGCATGGAGGATCTGCTCCGGCGTACAGACGGGGCGAACCTCATTGGGGTCATGCTCGCCAGGCTGCACCTGTCGCGGCCCTTGAAGAATGTGGTTTGAGATCCGCTCCATGACCTGACGCTCCTGCTCGGGCGTCGGGTAGTCGAC
>JAHDCI010000347.1 GCA_020629955.1 Myxococcota bacterium
ACTGGATCGCCAACCGCATCCTCTTCGGGCTCTATATGCACGCGAACCATCACGCGTACCTGAAGCTCTTTAACCCGATGAACCTCGACAAGGTGAAGAGCGAGCGCGTTGCCACGAAGATCTCGACGCATCGCGTGCGCCGTGGGCTGAGCGAGTAGGAGCGTTTGTGGCGGAGCGTCTTTAGATCGTCGCTCCGCCGATGTCCTCGGCGCGAATCTCCCAGCCATCCGCCGCGCCAAAGCGCCGGGAGAGCACGCGCAGCTTCCATGCGGGCGCTTCGTTCCACCGGAAGACAATCTCCGTCTCGCCTTCGTCGCCACCAAAATCAAACGCGGCGGCGGGTAGGTACATTCGGTCGTGTGCCACGCCACTATGCGTGAGGTCGTTCTCCAGATGGGAGAGTACAAAGCCCTCTCCATCGAGGCGCGCAATGATGAGCGCGCGACCGCCGATCACCGCGTACCGGACCATCTCATTGCCTCGTTCGCCAAGATAGGGATCACGTTCTTCGAAGAAGAGAGTGCGCTCGGCCAGAGGGATCGGATTCGCCTCGATGCCAAGCGGGGCGCGCATGGTCTGAACCCAGGTCTCGAGCGCAGCGAGCTGAAGTTCGCTTGGCTGCCATTGTCTCCCTGCGCGCGGAACGGACGAGGCAAAACCAAAGACCGTATCGATCGTGAAGTGGTCGATCATATTGTCGCGAAACACTCCTGCCGGCCCAGAAAGATCGAGTTCGAAACATCCGGAGACTTCATAAAGCTCCGCGTGGGTCACGTGTGCGGTGCCTTTGGAACGTCCATAGGCATCCAGCGCAAACCAGGTTGCCTCGCGATCTGCAAACGCCTCGCAGCACGGCTGTCCCGCAGAACGAAGCCCGTGTTCGTCGACGATCGCGAGAGGTGTGCCGGGACCCGTGCCGAGGAAACGGCGCTGTCCAATACATCGATCCGCTTCGCGGACGATATTCGAGATGGACGAAGGCTCTGATTCCTGCGGCGCAGCGGGCGGTGATGATGTGCCGCACGCGAAGGTCGAGAGTACGCAGGTGAGCGTCAGGGCGCATCGCCCAAGAATAGATTTTCGACACATGGCGGGTCTCCTTCACCAGTGTACGTCGAAACCCTGGTGAAACCTTCCGTGAGAAAGCGGAACTAGGAGTGTTCCAAAGAGCCGATTCATTGAACAGATCCCCCTCAGTTCGCGCGGATCGCCCTGGCACGTCGAATGCAAAGTCTCTCGGGCAATCGGCAGACGGGACAATCCCGGTTCCGCCAAGACCTCCTGAGAAGAACCATGCGTCACCCCGAAACCAATCGCCTCCTCGTTCTCTGCTCGCTTTTCGGCTTGCTCGTCGCGAGCGCTTGTCAGCCTGCCGAGCCACTTTCAAGCGGTGCGAATCCTCCCTCCGCAGAAGCCGCAGCGCTCGATGCCCAGTTCTCGCTCTTCGACTGCAACGACCCTGCATCCTACGAAACGAAGGAAGGCACCCTTCATTGCGAGAGCCAGGAGGGGAACCTCGTTGGCCGGGAAAAAGTGGCGCCCTTTATTGTGCTTGCATGGGGCGTTCGTGCGGGGGTCTACGCCTATCGCGCGTACTCTGCGTCACGAACGGTTGCGACGGTGGCTGTGGCCGGTGGTCGTTCTGTGGCGCTGACGCAATCGGCCGCCGATGCGATCGCGGGCGGCGCGGGGGTCACCGGCGTGTTGCTCGGGATGGGGCTTAGTGCGCGGGATGTCGGACGCGTGCGTGCCGAGGCGCGCGCGAAAGGACGAACCCGGAGCTGTTCGTGTCCGCTCCGCGACAACTTCCGAAATCAGAACGCGCCCGCGCACTGTCCGGGACGCCTTCGCGCTTCCGTGAGCGGCAATAAATCCCATGGCGATTGCGTCCGCGCGGCACGCGCTCAGGCGCCGCAGGAATGCCAGCCCTTCTACGGACACTGCGATCGTCGATAGCCGTGAAGAACCACCAAAGCCCCTCTCTCCCTTCAAAGCCCAATCTCATGAAACAGTTTTCCATCCTCTCGGTTGTTCTTTTTGTCGCCTGCGCTCAGGACGCGCCGCCAAGCGCCGAGCTCAGCGCGAGCAGCGTGCGTGATGACTTCGGCAAAGCCGATATCTCGGCGGATGCCCTATGCGTCGAATACGGCTTCATGCCTGGCTGCGACCTATGCCAAGAGGCCGGTCTTTACGGTGACGGGATGTGCGACGCGTTCTGTCCTTCGGTGGATCCGGACTGCTCCGAGATCGTATGCACGGATGTCGATCGAAGCGTCACCGGCTGCGCAAGCGACGAACGCGGAACGGCGGAATGTCTCGAGCGTTATCGCGCGGACGAAGAGATGCCAAACGATGACTTTGAACACGGGCTCATCGATTGTTGCCGCGCCGGCGATTTCGACTTCTGCGAAGAAGTGATGATCCCCGACACAAGCCTCACCTGCGACGCGTTCCTTGCGGAAGTTGCCGAGTGCGAGGAAGGCGAAGAGATCTTCGCCGAGTGTCTGCACAACTCCGAACGTGCCCACCCTGGAAGCGTCGCACTCTGTTGCGCGGACGGCGCCGGGCACGACTTCTGTCCGCGCCCGGTGGACTGCGGCGAGCTTGGGGACTTGATCAACCTCTGCGTCGAAGAAGGGGAGTCGCTTGAGGCGTGTCGCAGTTACGTGCTCGATGACGACCCCGGCGTGCTCTTCACCTGTTGCGAAGCTGGCTCCCACGACTACTGCGATGCCGAGATTGACCCTTGCGCCGCGACGGCCGACCTCATCGCAGGCTGCGCGGAGATCTACTCCGAGAGCTTCTGCGTTCAGAACGCGCCGAGCGATCGCGTCGCGACCAT
>JAHDCI010000098.1:0-1912 GCA_020629955.1 Myxococcota bacterium
AATGATGAAAATCCGTCGGTAAGTGCTCGAGAAAACTCAGCGTCTGCTTCGAAAGCAAGGATGCGATGCGACATTCAGGGTCCTTCCAGAGGCGAGCCTATCCTTTGGCATGCAAGAAGGTCAATCTTGGCATGAACCGACCCACCGCTTTTGGGGGAGACGGCGTGCGACTGGCTCTGCGTGAAGTGACGCCAGGAAACCCCGGCTCGCACCTGCTACGATCGTGACGTGAGGCTGGTTTTTCGGAAACGAACCCTTCAATCGCGAGGCATGCGGTGTCAATGATCCGGGCCGACCGGTTTGCCGTGTGGTTCGAGGGGCCGGAGGCGGAACGCCAGGCGATGGCCTACGCTGCGGAGAATCTTGATACGTCCCTTTGGGTGGGGAAGCCACCGGAATCGTGGGCCGGGCGACAAGCCCGATTCGCGGATCTCCGAAGAGAGCTGGGCGCGACGTTTGGGATCGTGATCCTCGACTTGCGCACTGGCGCACAACTAAACGCGATCGGCGCAGCGCACGGGCTGGTCCATCGCGGCGGCGCGCTCGTATTCCTTGCCAATCGACAGCCTTCCATCGACCCGAGGCTGCTCGTTTATCCTGCGCAGGGGGCTTCGCTCACATCGCTGGCGTTCGAGCGCATTCGCGACCGATTCTTCGCACCTCCTCCAACACAGCCACTGGCGCGTCTTGTGTTTTCGGCCGCCGGAAGCGAGGAGCAAACCAGGCTGGTCCCGAAGATCGTCGAGCATCTTCAGCATAAATCGGAAGCCCATGTTGGGTTGTTGCACGCACCGCGGGGGCGCGGGAAAAGCGCCGCCCTCGGACTCGCGATTTCACGTCTCGAAGAAGAGCAGCATTCTTCGTTGGTGCTCGCGGCCGCCAATCCGAAGGACGTGGCGCCCGTTTTGAAATTCGCCCCCGATCGTCTTCGCATCGTTCACCCGGAAGCCCTGGCGTTGGGGCACGAGGTCGCGAGTGCCATCATCGTCGATGAGGCAGCCCGGCTCTCCGTGGCACTGCTCCGACGAATCACCGGCGAGAATCCTTCTGCGCGAGTCGTTCTTTCGACAACGGTCGATGGATACGAAGGAACGGGGCGTGGCGTTTTGCTGCGTTTGAAACCTTGGCTCCGCGAGCGCCGGCGACTTGGTCCGGAATGGACGTTACGCGCACCGATTCGCTGGGATGAGGGAGACTCGTTGGAGGATGCGGTCGACGAAGCTTTGCTTCTCCGAGCGCGTGCACCTGAGATCCAGGCGGGCGTTTGTGAGACGAACCACGAGATCTACACCGGCGTGAAGTTCGCGGAAGACGAGCAAACACTTCGTGAGGTCTTCGGTCTGCTCGTCGAGGCGCATTACCGCACAACACCGGATGACCTGGCGAGATTGCTCGACGGTCCAAACCTCCGGGTTCACTTGTTGCGAGCGGGGGCGACGGTTGTCGCGGCGAACCTGATCGCGATCGAGGGGGAGCTTCCGAAGGTGCTGGCCGAGGAACTCTACTGGGGACGCCAACGAATTCGCGGACACGCATTGCCGGATACTTTGATTTCGCATGCCGGAGAGCTCGAAGCCGCGGGACTCAAGATGATCCGGAGCGTTCGCATTGCGACGCACCCGGAAGCTCGCCGGCAGGGGCATGCACGGAGGCTCCTTGAATGTGTGCACGAAACCTATTCGCCTGATCTCTTCGGGACTCTATTTGGTCTCACCCCGTCGTTGCTCTCGTTTCGCCGAAGCCTCGGCTACGAGCTGGTTCGTCTGGGATTGGCGCAGAATGCCCGGTCGGGGGAACCCTCGGTCGTGATGGCGAAGCCGGTCAGTGAGCAAGGAGTGGCGCTCTTGTCTCGCTTGCGAGCAAAGATGGCGCGGGATCTTCCAGCGCAGCTCGAGATGATGGATGCCGCTCG
>JAHDCI010000098.1:2012-3145 GCA_020629955.1 Myxococcota bacterium
GCAACCGCAGCCTGGATCGCTCACGGGGATACGAACGCCAGCATCGTCGAACGCAGCGTCGAGTCCCGCGTCGCGACCGGAGCCCGCGTCAAATCCGGCGTCTGGCACGCCGGCATCATCAACGGGCTCCTGACACGAGCCATCACGACAGCCTAAGCTGCACAGACGTGTCTCATCGATGGCGCCGCCACTACAGTCGGCAATGACCATCGCGTCGACGCAAACGCTCCCGTCACCGACACCGTCGCACACACTCGACACACAACGAGCATCCTCGCATCCCCCGGAGCACTCCATTCGGCGTGCGATCCCATCGGTGCAGGAAACGAGTTCGGAACCATCGCAGAGGAGCCCATCGCCACCCGCGCACTCGGCGTCGATACAGGCGCCAGCAGAACAGATGTCCCCGCAAGTCGTGCGTGAGCAGTCTCCGTTCACGAGTGTATTCCCATCACATTCGACCTCGCAGGTTTCCATGCCGCAGCCAGAGACGGAGAAACCGCCCGCAGGGCTCGATGCAAGTCGCGATGCAGTCATTGGACCGTATGCGCCGTCTTCCGCAATCGTATCGCCTGGATTGTTGCGATTCCAAAGTACCTGAAACGCGAGAATGGCATCACTTCGGCGGTCCTCGCCGGGGCAGTCAAAGTGCACGGCGTCGCGCGACCCGAACCAGGCGCATCCGGCGCTCTCGAGCGCCGAACGTGCGGCACTCCAGTTGGAGACATCGACGGCTCGTCCGCTTTGGTGGTTGCTACTACCGGGAGCTGCCGCCAGTCCGCAGCCGCCCGAATGGTGCAGCACGTATTGATCGGCCAGTGTCCGAAATGCGGAGGTGATCGTCAGGCTCACCGAACGTGCGGCGGTCTGAATCGCGCTTCGTCCCCCCGCTTGAAGGTAGGGATGAACGCGTCCAGAGGCGAGCGAGATACCCTCGCTTGGAGCGAAGCGCACAAACGCGCCAGGGCGAATGCACATCTGTTGCTCAGCGAGCTGACGAGAGAGTCCTTCGACGCCCGAGGTCGAGCACGCGCCGCGATTTGCGATATCGCGAACGGTCTGCGCGGAAGTCCACGCGGGAAAGAGGAGGGTGCCGAGGCAGCTAAGGAAAGCAAGCGCGCGCATCCGCTGAG
>JAHDCI010000098.1:3245-11231 GCA_020629955.1 Myxococcota bacterium
CAAAGACTCGCGTTCTTGAAACCGGCGGACGTACACTTTCGCCATGAGTGGAATCGATAAGGGCGATCGCGTCCGATTGAAGACCGGTGAAATCGGCGAAGTATTTTGGACGGGCGAGAGCCGCTATGGCGAAGGAATGCGCTTCGGGGTGCGCGCCGATGATGGGGAGACGCATTGGATCGACGAAGCAGACGTCACGAAGCTCGAAGGTGACGAAGCGAAGCCTCCGGAACCGCAAGAGCCTGAGACCGAGGCGCTCGCCAAAGGCACGACGGTGACGATCGTGAATGGTGGCGCGAAGGCGGAAGTCTTTTGGATCGGAAAGAGCAAGTTTGGAAAAGGCTGGCGCTATGGCGTGAAAGACGAAGCCGGTGACACGCACTGGCTCGACGAGAACGAACTCGTACCGGACCTTGCGAAAGACGACCCTCGCTGAATCACGGACTGTCCGCGTACCGCTAAAAATCGATATCGCAGGGCGGCACCGAACGCTCGCCCGAATTGATATTGCCAAGTTCCGCAAGAGTGGCGTCGCGCGCTAACAAACAGCGAACCGCTTCCGGTTCACAGATGTCGAGGCAGGCCCCACCACAACCGGCTTCATGTCGAAGGAATCGAACCTCGGTTCCAAGGCTTCCCTCCGCAAGCGAGGTGATCGCTTCGCACGCGCCGTGCACCTCGCATCCGGACGTGCACGCAAAGAAGCCTTCGACCTCGTAACGTCCCCCGATGGGCCGGTAGCAGATATCATCCGGTGTATCTTCGCGGGGCGTAAAGGCGCCATCCCCGCAGCCTCGACCGGGCGCGGCGGGCGGAGCTTTGCAGTAGGTTTCGTGCAATCCGACGACCCCTCCGAGCTCCATCGAAATCGGATAGCCGTTGACGACCACCCGAATCGGATCGGGGGTGATGGGCAGGTCGAGCGCACGGAAGTCACAGCCCGCCGGGTGCACGTAGATCGAGGCGTCGCAGTCGCAATCATCCGCCGCGAAATCGATGCTCGCGCCTACGCGGACCTCATCACCAACGAGCTCGACTTCGCAGGATGTTGCGGGGCAGCACCCGTCGCCGAGCAGGTAGACATCGTCGGGCAGTGTCGGGCGCTCTCCGCAAACCACGAAGTTCCGATCTTCGACACGCGTCACGCATGATTCACCGGGTCCGAGCGGCTGTCCCGCCCCCGCCGGACACTCGCTTCCGGGATACTCGCGCAGCACACCGTCGGGCGCGCAGCACCACACGCTCTCTCCCGTCCCGCAAGGACCATCCACCGGGCAAAGCGGCAAGAGCCGATCGCATACCCCGTCGCTTGGGTCGCAACACCAATCGCAGCAATATCCAGCTTCGTTCGGCGCCTGCGCGTCGCTCGGACACTCTCCGGCGAACGCTTCAGGGGTTTCGGTGCGTCCGGTGCAGCAGAGAACGCTCGGAGGACAGAGCGCCCCGTCGGGCACCCATTGTTCCCGCGGACCATCGCAGGGGAGGAGGTCGTCGCGACAGAGAGCGGGTCGTTCATCGCCCTCCGGGGCACAGCAGATCCCGCAGGAACAGCTTCGGCCATCCTCGCTCTCGCTCGACCCGGAAGGGCACTCACCGTCGACCTCGACAAAGTCGCCGTCCGGAAAACAGCAGAGCGTTCGCGGGCTGGGGTCGGCGTCGCGTTGATGAGAAACGTAGCAACCTGTGAGGCTGACCAGCCAGAGCGTAGCGGCCCAGAAGCGGAAGCTCATTCGAAGCTCGGACATTCGTCGACCTCCACGCCGTTGACAAGAACGCGGGCGCCGTCTTCAACCGCTCCAAACGGAAGAATGCAGCTCGATGTTCCTTCAATGCATACGGGAGGACAGACCAATCCACCGCAGGTCAAATCTGCGTATTGGGTGAAGCGAACCTCGGTCATTCGCTGCGCGCCAGCGGGCGAATCGAGAATCTCTGTTCTTGCTTCGCACACCCCTTGCTCCTGACAGCCCAAGCAATCAAAGAAGGCTTCCACGATCGGCCTTCCGATCTCGTTTTGGCGCCAGCATGCCTCGGCGGGGCGAAGCTCGTCCGGGTCAAAGGCGGAATCATCGCAACCTGGCGAAGTGGAAACGCCCGGCGTTCGACAACCGCTCTCGTCTTCCTCGAGTTCGTGGATCGCGCCTCGCTCCAGCGGTCGTCCGTTGAGGAATACGCGATAGTCCCGGCCGGCTTCGATCGCGACCTCCGAGTAATCGCAGAATGCTTCGAACTCGGTCTGGTCAACGACGCAATCGCAGACATCGGCCTCGTAGTTTACGCTGGCTTGAATATCGATGCGCTGACCGCGCTGCGTGACTCGGCACTCCGTTGGCGGGCAGCAGCCGCTTCCTCGAAGAAAGACTTGCTCTGGAAGGGGCCGGAGCTGTCCACACGTGTGGACATTCGGGTCCCCAGCCACAATCGGCTCGCACGCCTCCCCCGATCGAAGCGGATGCTCGTCCCGCTCACAGCTGCGCGCGCGAGCGTGAATCATTCCCTCTACATCGCAGCACCGGACGCCCGGCATGGCGGTCTCACAGCTTTCTCCTGGCCGAAGCTCCCGTTCGCCGGGCATGCAGGAAAGACGTTCGGTCACGGTTCCATCCGCGCAGCATAGCACCGGCGGCTGCATCCACGTGCACATCTCATCGAGCCCGATCTCCACTTCGCCTTCGAGACAGGAGGAATCACGGACGCTTCGGGCGCCGAGCACATCGCAACACGCGACCGCCGACGATGACGGCTCGCAACTCTCTCCTCGCGCGAGGAGAGAGTCGGAGAGATTGCACGGTGCGCGATCGCAGCAGAGCGCGTCATAGGTGCTGCCATCGGGAGCGCAGCAGAGTGCCGGGCTGCACAGCGCTGGCGACACGACGGGATCCGTGTCGCCAGGGCAATCCCCATCGCGCTCAAATGCTGAACCGTAAATATCGCAGCAGAAATCCCCATCCTCGTGGGAAGCGAAGCAACCTGCGGAGAGCAACGCGGCCAAAGTAGAACTCAGGACGGTGAGTGTGCGTAAGTGCCCGAGTGGCACAAGAAGACACGAGGTTTCGACGATGTCGGGCGCGTTCTGCATGTCATGGCCGAAAGCAAGCTCCGTTCCACGAACGAGGTTTACTCCGATTCTGGTGGTTTCGACCGGCGCGTCTTCGTGGGTGGCTTTCCAATCGATACCACCTTCGGCAGCTTTGCTTGCTTCACGTAGCGGATGCGGGCGCTGACCAGCCAGCGCGTCATCTCTTCGCGATTTGGAGGAGCGCTTGGAAGTTCGCTTCGCAAAATCGATTCTTCGAGAAGAGCTTCAAGGCGAGGCCAGTCCTCGATGTAGCGGCTGTCTGCGTCAACCTCGAACGTGCCGTGTTCGTCGCCGGTTTCCTTTTCGCGGATAAGGTCCATGGCGAGCGGGAAGTCGTAAGCAGGAGCGAGCTTCCGGAGGTCGCATTCGAGTTCGCCGCTCCGCATCAGATGGGTGCCTGAGAGTGCGACGCGATAGCTGTAGAGCATCGTCTTCTTTCGTCGCCGGTTTTCATGTTCCCGGCGTATCCCCCGGAAGAACCCCCGATAGTGGGACGCGAAGACTTTGGAGATGGAACCTCTCGCCAGACCCGCCAGGTCTTCGGCGATTCTTCCTTCGACCAGCTGGAAGGGAGAAAGCAGGCGCTCAAGCATATTGCCGTTGCCGCGAAGCAGGAGTCGAAGCGCCATCGCGCACTCGTGTGTCGTCAGGTCGTGCTCGACATCCTCGAACGGACGGAGGACGTCGTGAGTCTCTGGCGGCGGGTTGAGTCCGAGCAGTTGTTCGATCGGCGAGAAATGGACGCCCTTGAGGTCGACATCGCTATCCGGGGACGGAAACCCATAGAGGTGCGCTCCCGTAATCCCGCACTGTACGAGCGGGCCGGGCGGAGGCGTTTCCTTTAGAAATCGCTTCGCGCGACTGAGGTCCGGCAGGAGCATGGTCGGGTCCATTTGTGCACGCAGAGCGCTGCCGTCAAGCGCTCTGCTGCCTCACGAGGCCGGCGTAGACACCCTGCTTGGCCATCAGCTCGTCGTGGCGCCCGCGTTCCCGCACTTCGCCATCGACGAGAACCAAGATTTGATCGCAGTCCCGCACCGTGCTGAGCCGATGTGCGATGAGAATCACCAACCGCTCGCGAGCCGCCTCTTGAAGGTTGTGATGAATCGTTGCTTCACTCTCGGTATCGAGATGGCTGGTGGCCTCGTCTAAGACAAGGATTCTGGCCGGAACGAGCAGGGCTCTCGCGATTGCGAGTCGTTGACGTTGCCCCCCCGAGAGCTGCACGCCGCGCTCACCACAGAGCGTCTCGTATCCATCCGGAAAGCTGAGAATGAACTCGTGCGCGCAGGCGGCCTTTGCTGCCGCGACGATTCGATCACGGGACGCGGAAGGATCGCCATAGGCAATATTCTCGGCGATCGTTCCCGAGAAGAGCGTTGGTTCTTGCGGAACGACCGCGATCTCTTTTCGCAGGTCTTCAAGCGATAGTTCTCGTAGGGATGCGCCATTGAGGGCGATGTTGCCGCCTTCGATGTCATAAAGACGCGGAATGAGGGAGGCCAAACTGGACTTGCCGCTACCGCTTGGACCGACGAGCGCGAACGTATCTCCTGCGTTCATCGTGAGGGAGACACCCTTGAGAACTTTGGCATCGGGGCGCGCAGCGTAGCGAAAGTGTACGTCTTCAAGAGTCAGCTGCAGTGGACCTGGTGGCATCGAAACGGGCGAATCCGGGGACCGGAGCTCGGGCGTTGTATCAATGATCTCAAAGAGCCGTTCGGTCGCTCCAGAGGCGCGCTCAATCGCTGCCCAGAGACTCGTTAAGCTCGCGAGTGCGACCGCAACGATCGACGTGTAGAGCAGGAACGCCGTGAGGTCTCCCGCCGGCATATTCATTCGCGCTCCGTATCCGATGACCATCGCGATCGACGCGAAACCGGAGAAGCTCGAGATGGCGAAAAAGCTCGCCCGCCATTTGGCGAGGTTGAGCGCGACGCTGAAGGTCTCTTCGACGCCAGCGGCGTAGAGCGCGGATTCTCGCTCTTCCTGTTGAAAGATCTGCACCGCGCTCAGGCCCGAGAGGATCTCCTGCACGCGTGCGTTGGTCTTCCCTAGCTCATCCTGCACGCGCCGACTTCGCGAGCGGATCCTGCGCGCGAAGATCATGATGCTGATCGTCATCGGCGGGACAACAAGTAGCATGAAGAGAGTGAGCTCGACGTTTACGGTGAAGAGTAGCGTGAGCCCGCCGACCAGCTGAACGACGTTTCGAACCGCCATCGAGAGTTCTGAGCCTACGGCGCCTTCCAGTGTAGATACGTCGCCTGCGATGCGTCCTACGAGCTCGCCAGTGTGACGCTGTTCGATCCATTCCGGCGGCAGTCGCACGAGGCGGTCGATCACTGAGCGCCGGACATCGGCGACCGCGCGGGCTCCGAGCCAGCTCATCAGATAGTGACGAATCCAGGTAAAGACAGCCTGCATCGCGAAGAGCCCAAGAAGAATCAATGCGATATCGCGAAGCTCGAAATCCGGTAGCCAGCTCGCAACCTCCGGAGCGGTCTGGCCATCCTCTCCGGATGTCTCTGCCCCGAGGCCTCGGTTGATCGCGATTCGAACGAATTGCGGATAGGAAAGACCGACGGCGCTCGCGAGCATCAAGAAGAGGCATGCGAGCAGAAATCGCAGTCGGTAGGGCGCAACAAGGGAGAGCAGTCGTCTCAATCCTGCTCGGCGATTCGCACTGCGTTTCTCGGAATCGTCCTTTTGGGGTGCGTCCTGGCTCACGGCTTCTTTACTTGGAGCCGCGCGATGTGAACGTCGAGCGCATTATGCGTCCGGGACGGTGTCGCGGAGAAAGCGGAACGTATCGTCCCAGGCTCGGCGCGCTCCTTCCCAGAAGACAAACGCGTGAAAAGCGTGAATGCCTCCGTCGTAAATCGGTGCATCGCAGCGTCCTCCTCGCTCCCGGATTGCGCGTTCGAGCCGAAGGGAGTCGGAGAGGATGGGATCGGCGCCGCCGACAGGCGCGAAGAAGGGGGGAAGTTCCCGCTCAAACTCGACGTCGGATTCGAGCACGCAGAGGGGATCGGCGAGCGAGGTATCCTCCGCACGGCTATCTCCGAGGTAGCCTTGGCGGATCACCTCCATCCGATCGCGAACGAGGGGCGAGACCGACGGGAAAAATCGCTCGACGTCGGATGCTTGCAGGAAGCCGCAGAAAGGGATCGCCGCGATCGGGCGAACGTTCGCGTCGAATACCCTTTGTTCGAGCTCTCGCGAGCGCCGCTGAGCGTTCATGATGGTGAGCCCGGTGATAAGGTTCGCACCCGCTGATTCGCCCGCGACGACCAGGCGACGAAGGTCGCCACCGTAGGATTCAATGTTCTGGAGCGTCCAGAGATACGCTTCGCAGGTGTCGTCAAGGCCCGCTGGGAAAGGGTGCTTCGGCGCGAGGCGGTAGTTGATATTCACCACCAAGTAGCCCTGCTGCGCGAAGCGAAGCGCCATGATCCAATGCGTGTCTTTCGAGAGGATCCGAAACCCGCCGCCGTGCACGTGAAAGACGATGGGTAGCTTTCCGGCCGCGTTCTTTGGTCGGTAGATATCGAGCGTATGCGCGGCGTCCGAGCTGTCTGACCGGTAGCCGATATCCGAGTGAATCTCGATGTCTCGCAGGGCCGCTTTCGCCCACGGCGTGCGTTTCGAAATGCTAGAGCTACCGCGAAAGAACGCTTCGAGCGCTTTCCCGCCGAGTTCTCTCCGAGTGTTGGCGAGCTGTTCAAAGATTCGCATGGCTTGGCTGCTAAGGGGCGGGGAGGGTGAGAACAAAAGGTGCGTTCGCGAGCGGCGCGGGAGTAGGCGCATCGATATCGGTTCGCTCAAGGGGAGTCCCAAAGAGTTCGAAGGTCGAGCCGTGCGCTGCGACCGCCACGAGTAGGGTTTCCTCTCCAGTATTCCACAGTGCGATATCGAGGAGACGCAGCGTGCCCGGAACCGCGACAAGGGTCGAACGTTCGAACTGCGCGGGGCCGTCCTGTTGGAGAAGAACAATGTCGGCACGGGTCGCGCCGATGAGGTCGATATCCCCATCCGCATCGATATCCGTCGCGATCGCTTCAAAGAGCTCGGGCGAGTCGAGCGTCGTGCCGCGGAACCCCTCTTCGCCAAGCGTCATGATCTGCACGGTGCTGCCGAAAACCACGACCTCGGGCGCGCCATCGCCATTGGTATCCGCCGTGATCGCGCCTCGCGCGCCCACCACTTCGACCTCGTGTTGGGCTTCTCCGAACGAACGCAGATGCCCACCGTCGAGTGCCCACCAGGTATTCTCGCTTAGTCCGCCCAGTGCCAAGACATCCTGACCGATGGTTTCGCGTGAGGTGCGCCGCGGCGATGCGCCGGGCGCGAAGCTCCAGATTTCGCTCGGGCGACGACCCATCGCGTCAGTCCAGTGTGCAACCAAGAGATTGCCCGCGTGTGCGTGAAGATCCCGGGTGGCGGTTGGCGCAAGAAGGTGAGGTGCCTCGAGCCCTCCGGAATCATTGCGCTGCGCGACCCAGAGTTGTCCGCCGTCCGGCCCGCCCTGCGCGTCCATCTGAAAGTGCCCCCCGATCAGGTCTGGAGATTGGTCTCCGTTGAGGTCCAGAATGAGGGGCCGCGATGGGGACGCATTTCCCTCCCCCCCGGGGACGCGCGCGGTGAGAACGGGAGCGCCGTTGAAGTACGAAAGAATCGCGAGCTCCGAGCCGGTTGCGACCAATAACTCTGCGGCGTTGTCTCCCAGAATGTCTCCGCTGGTAAGCGCGGCCTTCGAGCTTGCTGCGTTCGCCGGGCCGAGCGTGACGTGAAAGCGAAGGCCACCTGCCGTGCCCGTTGGGGTAGCCGGACTCTCTGAGCCTGGGACCTCCGTGCCTTCGGCGGCAGTGCCCTCTGCGACAGGGATGCCGACACCTTCTCCGACA
>JAHDCI010000098.1:11331-13789 GCA_020629955.1 Myxococcota bacterium
GTTCGGCGTCGTTGGTACTCTGCGGCGATGCGACGGACCCAGCCGACTTTGAATCGAACGCTCGCCTCATTTGCGATCGGTCTATCTTTTTCTTTGCTTGTCGCGTGCGGGGATGATGACGGTCTCCTCGACGGCGGCGCATCGGATGCGGCGACCCCGGATGCGACGCTCGACTCCTCGTTGACGGATGCTCCGGTGCCCTTTGACGCGGGACTTCTGGACGCACAGGAACCGGATGGCGCGCTCGACGCTGCGACCGACTCGAGCATCGAACCGAGCGGAGATTGTTATCGCGGTTCGCCGACCATCACAGGTTCCGAAGGCAACTGGACGGTCATGACGCCGCACTACGAACTGCGTGCTCAAAGCGACCGCGCGAGGGCCGAGCGCTTCGCGCGGATGCTCGAAGCCGCTTACACCGCGTATGGTCGCTTCTTTGGAACATCGACGGAGGCGCGCCCCTTTCTCGTAAAGTTTCTCCGCGATGACCCATCGTTCCAGGCTGAACTTCGCGCGGACGGTGTGGTTTCGAGTGGCGGGATCGGCGGCTTCTACTCGCCCGATACAGATACGGCGTACCTGCATGACCAGCCCACTCGGTACTACACGCGAGTGCTTCTATTGCATGAAGCAGCGCACCAGTTTCAAGCTTCGGTCAATGGCGATGCAGACCTGCCTTTCTGGCTTGAAGAAGGAATCGCGGAGTACCTCGGTCGGCATCACTGGGACGGAAGCTGTATCGACCTCGGCGTCCTTCCGCTCCTCAGTCAGGAAGATACGCCTCTCGATGCGCTTCGCGAATCGGAAGCCGGTACTCAGCTCACCTCCGTTGTGGACGGCGCCTCGGCCAGTCGGCCGATCTCAGAGTCGATCGTTCGCTTTCTCAATCTCGCGGACCGACGTGAGCTCTTTCGGCGGTTCCTTCGCGACGCGGAATCCGGCACGGCCGTTCCCGCCGCATTTCGAGCGGCTTTCGGTGAACCTAGCGCCCTTGAGACTCCGTGGCGCTCAGCGCTCTCGCGGGACCAAGAGCCCCTCTCCATTGTTTACCTCGAGTGGACCCACCTCGGACCTGAGACGCTCGAAGCGGTTTCGGACTTCTTTTCGATCGCGCGTCTAAAGGTGAGCGTCAACGAGCTTAGTCTCCGGTTCCCAGCGCCAGCACCTTCAAGCTCCGCCGGGGTTCTTCTCAGCTTTCAAGATACCGAGCACTGGGAGGCGCTCGTCGTGCGGGGGGATGGCTCGCTTTCGCGCTTCGATGTGAATGGCGGTGCGATCTGGAACAACGTTGGAAGCGCCCCCGCAGCGACCGCAGAAGGATACGCCGTTCGAGCGCGACGTCTGAGCGAGACGAGCGTGGAGGTCACCGTGAACGGGGTGGCCACGACGCAGAGTATTCGTTTTCCACTGACCTTTGGGCCTGCGATCGATAGCGGGAGCGTGCGCTTTAACGAGATTCGCTGGCGCTGATCGTGCTCGATAAGAAGCGAACGAAGACCGAACGATTGCGGGGTCGAATCGCTTCGCTTGGCAGCGAGACCGAAGACTGGCCAGACGCCGAGGCGACCGCCGACTACCGCGCTTCGGCCGAAGCGTTGATCGCGGAGAGCGTGGTTCAGAAAACGGCCGATGCGATCCCCGTGCAACGAGTCGGGCTCACCGAGCATTCTCTTTATGTGGAATGTGAGAGCGAGCGTTTTCGCCTGCCACGCTCCGCGATTCGTGGAGTGAAATCGAACGGAAAAAACTCGGTGCTCATGCTCGAATCTGGAGCGCAGCTCGAAGTTTCATCCGCTCTTGGTGCGCTCTTGCCGAATCTCAAAGAAAAGCCAGAGGTATTCGCGTGGGTGGATGGGCGTCAACGCATGCTGGCATGGCTTCTCGTCGCGCTTGGTCTCGGGATGACCATCTCGGTGCTCTTTAAGCTTGGGCCTCGACTCCTCAGTTTCCTCCCCAGCTTGATCGTTGCTCTGCCAGCGACCCTCATGATCCTCGAAGCGAAGTGGAGCTCCGAGGTCGATCGCTTGGGGATCACCGTTGTCCGTGGCGCACTTGGCCGGCGCCCGCGATTTCTAGCGCAACCTTGCATCGAGCGTTTGGTGCTCAGCACGGCGCACCTCAGTGGAACCACTCAGCCCGGCTACCTGCTGAAGGCCGTCTTCCGGGACGTAGATGGACACCTCCAGGAGTTCGAAGCTTGCAAGTGGCATCATCGAGTCCAGGCTCTAATCGACGCGAAGCGTGTCGCGACGATGCTGGACGTCGAACTGGTCAGCGAGATTGCGGGCGTTTCGATATAGCCGCGATGCACTGCTCGCGAATCGTCCACAGCTCTTCGAGGGAGAATGGAAGCGCTTCCCTTTCGAGCCAAGCACGCAGGTAAGCCCGGTGACGCTCCGCCTTGTGGGGGACCGCGTCGAGTGTGAGAGGTTCTTCGAGCAGCAGTGCGCCAGCGAAC
>JAHDCI010000098.1:13889-17615 GCA_020629955.1 Myxococcota bacterium
GGTCAGGCGCCACGTGGATGCCGCGAGATCGTCGCTCTCCTGAGCGATGGCCGCGAGGAGTGCGTGTTTCGAGCTGCAGGTGCCGCATTCCTCTCGAAGAACGGCATCAATGCCGCTTTCAAGAGGGCGCTGATACCGAAAGTCTCGGATGCGTTTGGCGAGATCGAGAAAATGGTGAGCGCCAAGCTTTTCGATCGCGAACGCACTCAGCGGGCCAGAGCCTGACGTGATCTCGAAATCGGGCACTTCTCAGCCGTGGAATGGGCCTTCGATCTCGTAGGTCAGTCCCGCGCCGTCGGTTCCTCTCTGGGAGGAGAAATAGAGACGGGTTCCACTTGGATCAAAGGCCGGGCCGGTCATCTCCGACCGAGGCTGTCCCACAATCTGCACGAGGTTTCGGAAATCGCCGCTTGGCAAAATCGCGACGATGCGCATTGCGCCGCCATCTTCCGCGACCAGCACATCTCCCGACGCGCTCAAGCAGACGTTGTCGACGCCGAATAGGGGCGGGTCTTCGTGCGCCTCGCTTGAATAGAGCACGCTCAACTGGGCGCCTTCGATATCGTACTTCCAAACGCGGCCGTCGTACTTCGTCGTAAAGAAGATCGTGCTGTTCGCGTAGTAGATTCCTTCGCCGCCACGGAAGTGGGCCGCGCTTTCGACCTGCGCTCGCGTCGGGGTTTCGCCGCGGAACTCCGGGTCGGGAACGCGCGACCAAGTGACCCGGCCGTTTGCATCGACGCACGCGACCTCGAGCGTGCCCGCGTCGAGTTTGGCGTACCCCTCATCATCGTGGGATTCCGGCGTAAATCGATAGAGGCAACCGTCGGGGGAGTCTTCGGTGAGGTAGAGCTGGTGACGTTCGAGGTCGTACGCGACGGCCTCGTGCGCGAAGGTTCCGAGTGCAGGCCGCACGAGCGCCTCTCGTTCCCCCCACGGATCACATTCGTGGACGCGGCCCGTCGAGGTCTCCTCGCAGGAGAGCCACGTTTGCCAAGGAGTCGCGCCACCCGCGCAGTTCATCGTCGTTCCGCTGAGGATGCGGTAGGTACGCTGGAGATTGCCACGCGCATCGAAGCGAATCGCTCCGGCGCCGCCGCGACCCGCACGGGGAACCTCGGAGTTCGAGACGTAAATCCAGCCACCCTCTGCGGTTGGAAACACCGCCCCACCATCGGGGTTCGGGTGCCAGAGATTGCCTCCGGCGCGCTGACCACTTTGCGCGAGGAGCCGTGAGCGAAATCCTGCCGGGAGCCGAAGACCGTTTTCATCTGGAGGGAGGAGAGGCCCAAGGTCTGGGATTCGCGAACTCGCCTCGATCGGGCGCCCTGGGCGCTTTTCGAAACCGGGATGGGGAGCTGGCCCACTCGGTCGCACGGTCCGAACCTCGCCCTCATCTTCGCCGCATCCCGCGATGGCGGCCGCCAGCGTTGCCGCTCCGCCCACGAGAATCTTTCGGCGACTCAGCACGGTCTTGTCTATCCCTGGCAGGACTCGCAGAGTCCGTAGAGTTCGTGCACGTGGCGGCTCAGCTTAAAACCGTGGTTCGCCGCGAGCTCATCCTGAAGACGTTCGATTTCGTCGTGTTCGAACTCGACGATTTTCCCGCATTCCGTGCAGATCAGGTGATCGTGGTGTTCGTCACTCGCCACCTCGTACCGGCTGACGCCGTCCCCGAAATGGCGCTCTGCTGCGAGCCCTGACTCTTTGAGCAACTTCAGCGTGCGGTACACCGTCGCGTATCCAACCTTCGGATCTTCCTTTCGAACGATCGCCAAAAGGTCCTCAATCGAGAGGTGATCCGTGGAGTCGAAAAAGAGGTCGGTCACCAGGCGGCGCTGGGCAGTCGAGCGTAACCCCTTGCGATTCATATATGCCGCAAGTCGCTCGTTTAGCTCTGCTTTGGCTGCGCTCTCTCCCATTTCGTCGCCTATCTTTGTGGTTTTGTTGCGAGCTCCGCCAGGGCGGGGCTCCCCCATTTCTTCGAACGCGCACGGGCTTGGTTTGTTTCGGAACCAAGCTCTCTCGTTCTTGTCGGGTCTATATGCCCTGCAACTCTCCGCGTTTCGTTCGAATACGGGTAAATAGGGTAGAGTGCCGCTCTTGTCCATGAACTCCACGCCCCCAAATCAAGAAGACGTCGAAAACGAAGCTGGTTCACCGAACGAGGAGCCGGCGTTTGGCTGGCACGAAGAGGAGGAAAACGAGGGGCCTCCGGTTCTCGATCGCGGATTTATTGGGATGTTGACCGCCGCTGTCGGGCTTATTTTGGCGGCCGCGTGGGTGAGCGAGATGGGAGCGCTTCGTTACGATTTGCAGATCGCTGCACCCTCCGTTGTGCGCCCTGGCGCACCGCTGCCGCTTCGGGCGCATCTATTGGATCGCGCATCGCCAGGCGCGTTGCCCCTCGAATCGATCGAACTCGAACTCTACCCTGCGCCGGAAGGGGAAGTTGAACAGACCGAGAGGTACCGTCCGGCACCGGAGCTCGAGAGCATTCAGACGTGGACGATCGACAATCCCTCGCTCTGGGATGGAGTCGAAGGTCGTGTCACGGTCCCCGGCGTTGAGTCGGGGGATTATGTCCTCTTTGCGCGCGCCCAAGTAGGGGGTGAGGATAGCCCGCAGACGGTTGCACATCCGCTTCAAATAGCCACCGACCCTCGTCCGCCGCTGCCCGTGCGAGGAAATCGTCGCTATGAAAATCAGCGCTACGCTTTGCTCGAGCGATCTGGCGAGGATGCTCCGGAGCAGCTCGACGCGAGATTCGTTGGCGGCTCGGCCTCTCTTGATGGCGAAGAGGCGGAGCTATTGGTTTGGGTCGGAGAAGGCGCTGCGGAGATTCGCCTCGAAGCGGTCGAAGGGATGGGAACGGTCTCCTTTCGGGAAGACGCGTGCGAATCTGGAGAGACGAGCGGCGTGGTGCGATGTCTGCTTCGTGCCGAAGGCGACCACGCTCAACTCGATGTGGTGGCGTTTCGAAGTGGCGTCGAAGTGGGACGCCGCCGAGTCCAGCTACCCATGGGAACCAACGCCCCACGGATCTCGGTGCCGAGTCTGATCGCGCCGGATGCTCGTGACGCCCGGCTCGAGGTTCAACATATCGGCGATATCGCGATCGACATTTTTCACGAAAGCGCATGGGTCGACACTCGCTCTGGACAGGATGAGTTGACCTTTCAGGTGCCCGTCGCGCCCGGCCTCTGGCTCGCCCAAGCCCGGGATGCGCCTCTGTACGGGACCGACCACCATATGCGCCGCTTCTTCGTCGGTACGCTTGAGGAACTGGCCCACAACTTGGCAGGAATTCGAGCGCAGCAACGGTGGCCGAATCCAATCTCCCAGGCGATTGCAGACGGCCGATTTTCGTGCGCGCCAGCAGAGAGCGTGCACTGTTCCGATGAGCGGATTGCGCGCTTTATGCTGAGTGGCGCCGAATACGATGGGGTGGAAGGAGCGCTCTACACCCGTGGCCTCGCGCAGGCGCAGGAACGCGACGAAGGAAAGCGGAATCGACAGCGCGGTCTGGCTGGCTTCCTCATCGTACTCGCTGGAATCCTGGTCGCGATCGCGGTGGGACGCCGCGGGCTTCGAGCGAGCAAAGAAGCCGATACGATCCGAGAAGATGGAAAGGTCAGCCGCGCTCCGGTCTTTGGCGCGTCACTCTTCGTGGTCGCATGTTTTGTTGCCGCCGCGATGATCGTCATGGCGCGGGGCTGCTTCTAG
>JAHDCI010000099.1 GCA_020629955.1 Myxococcota bacterium
ACCCGAAGCTTCGATATAGAGGTGCGACCAGTGCTGGGTTTCGATGCGCTCGCTGGCGATCCCAGGCTGGAGCAGAAGGAGAACGCCGGTATTCGCGACTCCGACGGCGCGCACCAGCGTCGGCTCTTGGGGAGCGGCGGCGGTGATTCCGCGGAGGAAGAATGCAAGCAAGCCGATAGCAACGCCGACTTTCCAAAAGCCTCCGACGAGCATCACGCCCGCGACGGCGTACGCCAAGACGAAGAGAATGTTGAATGGTTCGTCTTGCGTTTTCGGAGCTAGATGACGCCGGTCCTCGCGAAAGGCTTCGACACGTTCCCCAGGCTGAAGAAGCTCGTCGAGTGGAGTCGGTTCTCTCTCTGCCGCGGCGCGATAGCCTGCGTCGCGACTCAAAGTTTGCCCCCGGCTTCGGCGAGTGCTTGGATTTGTGCAACCGCCTGCGCAAGCTGTGATTCCTGTGCCCGAAGTTCAAAGTGCACGGGCACCGAACCGTTTTTTGTTCGAGTGACGACGTTGAGTCGACCGTCGCCGTCGACCTTCTGTGCGCGTACCGAGTCGATCGCTCTCCCATCGAGCTCGATGAAACCGGAGATATCCAACGGCCAGATCATGATTCGTTCATTGGTAATCACGAAGCGAACCCCTCGCAGGAGAACTCGCTCTCCATCACGAAGGATTCTTGAAAGTACTTTCGGGTTCCAACCCGAGCCCCTTTCGGGATCTTCCGACGTCGCAATTCGCGTACGGGGACGATGCCGGTCGATCGCTTCGTACATCTCCCAGAAGTTCTCCTCGAACACGAAATGCTCGATTGGCTCGGCAGTGTGTTCGAGGCGCACCGAGAGCGTTCCGCTACCACGCTTTTCCGCGACCCGAAGATGAGTCCACGTGGCGACTTCGAAACGGACGCTCGTGTTGAGCCGAAGAAGCTCGCCGCGTTCCGTGAGCGCCGCGCTTGGTCGTTCCGGCGGAGGTCGTAAGCGAGGGTAAACGAACGCGATCGCGGCAACACTAGCGGCGACGAAGAAGAGCGTGAGGTACGCGGAATGGAAATGAGCGGCGAACCACAGCGCGGGCAACAAGATGACTATCAGCCCCTCAAGGGTTCCCGAAATGTCGCGCTCGGTCCGATTCGACGACCAAATCTCGATCCGCTCTCCGGGCTCTAGCTGCGGATCGAATGGCGTTGGCTCGCGCAGCTGCGCGGACCGGTAGTCGCGCTCTTCCTTCGCGTGCCCCCCGCCCATTGAATCTATTGCGGCTGGAGCCGAATCTCCGCGGGCATCGATTCCTCGACCGTCAGCTGCAGTTCGGTCGAGGCCTCTCCAGAGACGGCTCGAAGTCGGAGAACTCTGCCAAGGGAGAGATCTTGAAGGGTGATGGGTGCATTTCCCGCGCGGGCCCCATCGACGTAAATGATCGCGCCCGGAGGCTCACTTTGAATGACGAGTGTCTTTCGAAGGGCGTCGAGCGTGGCGACCTCCAAGAACGTGCCTTCGCTCGCGGTGACATCCTTGCTCCATGGCGCATAGCCTTCGTGGCGAACCTCAAGGGAGTAAGAGCGGCCAAGCTGGAGGGGTCCGATGCCGGTCATTGGGGTCCTCCCCGGAAGCTCGCGGCCATCCAAAATGACCACTGCCCCAGCCGGTACAGAGGTCACGTCCATACGCGATTCCACTTCTGGGGCCGAGAGCTTTCGCGCAAAGAAGCCGAGACCACCGGCGATGATGATCAAACCAAGGACCGCGGCAGCGATGAGAAGAGGGCGCCGTTTCTGCGAGAGCTGAGCTGCCTCTTGTGCTTTCAGTCGCGCGGTATCGAAGGCACTTGGAGCGGCGTCGAGCGCGTCGAAACCGGCGGGAATGGGAGGTGGAGCGACTCGGCCGCGCGGATCGCGTGCTTCTTCCCAGGTCCCTGTGCTCAGATCGGGGATTCCGACGCTCGCGGATCGCATGGGACCCGTTTCATTGCGAGGCCCGGTCGCGGTTTGGGAGGGGGCACCAAATCCTGGGTGTTGCCCGGGCGTGGGAGGCAATCCAGGAACATTTCGCGGAGGTCGCAGACCGAGGTCAGCATCCGAAAGAGGTGGGCGTTTCTCGGTGGGGTCCGCGGGCGCAGTCCGGATGGTCGGATCTTGTACCGGCGCTCCGGCTGCCGTGGTTGTGTCATCCGCGAAAATATCGCTGTCGATCGATTCGATATCGCCACTCGCAAGGGAGCCACTCGCAGTCGAGTCCGGAGTTGGTTTGGAAAACGTCCGTGCCGCGGGAGGTTTCATCAGCGCGCGACGATTTCGTTTCGCGCTTGCCGTGGTCTCCTCCCGAAGGGGCTTTGCGGTCGGCGAAGTCTGGAGCGGTTTTCCCGAGGGCGCGGTATCGAGCGGAGCGCCGGAAGGCGAAGTCTGGAGCGGCTTGGCGGTCGGACGGGTTTGTACTGAGTTTTGCGGTGGAGCGAGTTGTCGTCCCGGCCGTTTCCTCGGCTTCGTATCGCTTTCCGCGATTTTGCTCCTCGGCACCGCGTGACGGGTGCTGTCGGGCAAGAGCGCACCTGCCGGGCGCTCGGACGTGATTCTTCGCTGGTTCTTTTGCGCGATCTCAGACTCGAGTTTCGAGCGCATCTGCTTCACGAGGTCGCCGGTCGCATCCACAACCGTGGCGTCATCCCATTCCGAGGCGTCGTAGAGATCCGCGAGCGGGCGCTGCACCTTGGTCGGCTCCTCGCCGTCGCTCTCGTCGAAATATTCTGGATGATTGCTCGCCGGGTGACTGCTCGCAGCGTCGAAGATGACGGACCGTACCGCGGGTCGGAAATCCTCCTGTCGCATGACCTCCACGGACTCGGTGGGGGCAGGCTCTAACGGTTTCTGAGAAAGGACCCGCTCTTCCGAGGGGAGGGGCGCTTCATCTTCCCGCGGGAAGAGCTCACGCATGAGGGCGACGACGCGCGCCTTGGAAAACCTGGGGTGATGCCGATGCAAGAATCTGCGGAGGGCTGCGCTAAATGCTTGTGCATCCGGGAAACGGTCGTTCGTCTGCGAGGCGACTGCACGCATCACGATTTCGTCGAGCTCCTGGGGGATTTCAGGGCGCTTCTTGGACGGAGGCTCAATCTCGGCCTCGCGGACGGCGGTCAGTAGCTTCGGGAGGTTGTCCTCTTGATAGACCATCTCGCCGGTCAAAAGTTCGTGCAGCACGATGCCGGCGGAGAAGACGTCGGAGCGATGGTCAAGCGGGTCTGCCCAAGCCTGCTCCGGGGACATGTAATAGTACTTGCCTTTGATGACGCCGACTTCGGTGTGCCCGCCGTGGTTCTTCGCTTTTGCGATTCCGAAATCCACGATTTTCACTTCGCCGCTTCGACTTATGAGAACATTTTGTGGCGAAATATCCCGGTGCACGAGATCGAGCGGGTTGCCCGTCGAATCGGTCTTCCGATGCGCGTAGTGAAGGCCGGTGCAGGCCTCCGAAACGATATAGGCGCAAATGTCGATCGGGAGATGGGCCCTCTTGATATTGGTGCGTTTTTGAAGCGTGTAGGCATCTGCACCATCGATGAACTCCATCACGATGCAATAGGTGCCGTCGACCGAAGCCAGGTCGAAGGTCTGCACCACATTGGCGTGGTTCAGAATGACCGCGAGCTTCGCTTCCTCGATCAGCATGTCCGCGAACGAAGGGTCTTCGGAGAACCGGGGATGGATCACCTTGATGGCGACCAAACGCTCGAAGCCACCATGCCCGCGGGTTCGCGCAACATACACCTCCGCCATGCCGCCGACCGCGAGTCGTTTGACCAGCGTATACGGCCCAAAAGGTCTGGGGAGGTCGAGGGAGCCTCGGAGCAATGGAGTCGCGTTAAGTCGTTGTGAGTGCGCGGAAATCGCGGATGCCCAGAGTATCCTTCCAAGGGCGCGAAGTCACCCTTTGAGAAAGAAAGTCGAGGCGAAGGAACCGGCTAGGAAACGTGAACGACGATCGCGGTGATATTGTCTTTTCCGCCGCGCTGGTTCGAGAGGTCGATGAACTGGCGCGCCGCCGCGTCCGGGGTTTCTTGAGCGACTGACGCGACCTCTTCGAGCGAGAGGTAGCCGTGCATCCCGTCGCTGCAGATCACGAAACGGTCACCGGGTTCGACATCGAAGATTCCGGTGTCGACCTGCACGTAGTCACGGGATCCAACGGCGCGGGTGATCACATTCCGATGGGGAGACATTTCCGCCTCTTCTTCGGTGATCAGGCCCTGCTTCAGCTGCCATGCGACCAACGTGTGGTCCTCCGTCATTGCGACGGCATTGCCGTTTCGAATCAGGTAGATGCGACTATCGCCAACCTGCGCGGTGACGGCGCAGGAGCCACAAATCGCAAGCGCCGAAACGGTTGTACCCATGCCGTGCCGCTCGGGCTCGTGCTGGGCGATACCGAAAATCATATACGTCGCCGCTTGCACTGAGCTCTCCATGAGGCGCATCGCCTTCTGGACAATCTCCGGATCGCGGTTGCCAGCAGCGATCTGAGCCAGGCAATCACGGCCTCGCTTTACCATTCCGTGCACGGTATCGACGGCTTGCTGAGAGGCTACTTCGCCCGCCGCATGACCGCCCATTCCGTCGGCGACAACGTAGAGCCCGAGCTCATTGTCGAAGAAGTAAGCGTCTTCGTTGACGGTCCGGCGGCGACCGATATCACTCGCCCCTGCTGCTACGCGTTGCACCCTAGGGAGACTAGAGTGTCTACCAAGGCTCTTGCAAGGGGGATCGTGACCGGCGGGCGCTAAGGCGCCTGCCTAGAGCGTGCCGGCGCTTGCGATTCGATGCCGCTCACCTCATGAGAACAGCGCGATGTCGGAACACGATCAGAGGACTCCCGAAGAAAGCGCCTCGGCGATTGATGAATTGTGGGTTCGGCTCACGCCGTATCAAGCGCGACTGGGAAAAGAACGCGACCTGACGCTGAGCTGGCTTCGCGCGCTCGCCTCCGACCCCGGGCGACCGACCCTCCATCAAGAGGTTCTCACTGCGTTCGAAGGATTTTCGGATGTTGCGGTCGTCCTTGCTGGATTGGCCGCGTTGAATGCGGCGGCGGAGAGACGACCGTTCGATGCGCCACCGCGAGAAAACGGCCCTGCCGCGACGGCCGCCAAGGTTGCGCGCGCTGCGCTGGACGCGCTGCCGCCCAGTGCTGTCACCGACCCCGATATCGCTGGTTATCTGTGGATCAATCTCGCCAACGCTCTTCGTCGACTGGGCCCAGAGCAAGATGCCGCGGCGCAAGAGGCCTACACCGAAGCCCTCGGTCTGGCTCCCGATCGCGGGTGGTGGTGGTTTGACCTTGGCGTCTGTCACAAATGGCGCGGACGTTTTGAGGCGGCTCTGACGTGCTCCCTCAAGGCGCGCGCGCGGCTCGGCGATCTTCGACCCGTTCTCTGGAACGCTGCACTTGCCGCGACCGCGATGGGCGACGGCGATATGGCTGGAGGATTTTGGCGCGATCTCGGATTCGATGTGAAGCTCACCGAGAAGAGCGCGTTACCGATCGTGGAAGGGTCTCCGAAGCTTCGTGTTCGTTCTCCCGCCCGCCCGACGGGAACCGGATTCGATGCGAACGAAGACAAGGAGCTTTTCGAAAGCCTTTGGGTCGCTCCGATCAGTCCGGGACATGGTGTGGTTCAATCCGCCGCGTTCCTCGATTGCCCAATCGACTATGGTGACACCGTTTTGTGGGATGGTGCACCCGTGCTTCGAGAGCCACGAACCTTTGGCGTGCTTGAAGTTCTCCGTCGGGGTGAAGAGTTAAAGCTTCCTTTTGTCGCCATTCTTCGTCCGGAGGACGTTGAGCTTTTCACGACCTTCGCGGACGGTGTTCAAGTCTTCGCGCAAGCCGTCGGAACCTCGGTGGATGGTCAGGCTCTGCATTACGGAAAGCTGATTCTTCCAAAAGGAGTCAGCCCCGCGCTCGTTGGTGCAGGACTCGAGCAAGCGCACAAGAGCCGTGAGTTCAGGGTCGCGATTCCGAAGCTCTACGAGCTTGGGAGCGACAGCGCCCGCGCCGGCAAGGAACACCAGATGTGGCGCTCGATTGAGCGAATCGCGGAAAATCGCGGCTATCGGAAGGCTTAGTAGGATGGTGAAAATGTCTCAGAGCAGCTTCGCGGCATTTTCACGTATGCATGCGCCGCCCAATTCTTATCGCTTAGTCCCCATCGTTGATTCGGGCGCATCTGCGCATACGACACTCCCCGAATTCAAAATGGGATATCGATCCGCGGAGGGCTAGGCGTGCTCCCGAGTCAGCAGTACGAGCACTCGGGGCTCGAGGCGCTCCCTGAAGCCGAGCTCTATCGTCGCCGGGAGACGGTCTTTTTGGTCCTCTCGGGGATCTTTCTGGGCACGCTGGCGATGCTCAATCTTCTCGGCATTACGCGATTCTTGGATCTCGGATTCGAGATCGCGGGCAATCCCGTTATGATCGCGGTTGGGGTCTTGCCCTATCCAATCACGTTTCTTTGCACGGACCTCATCTCCGAACTTTACGGCCAGGATAGAGCGTCGCGAGTTGTCTGGGTTGGCTTGCTGCTCAACATCTGGGTGATGTTCATCATGTGGGCCGGGGGCGCATTGCCCGGCGTGGATTTGGGCGCGGATCGAGAGCCGCCGGTTCACCTCTTCACCGAGCTTCAGAGTGCGACACAAGCGGCGGTGCTGGCATCGATGATCGCGTATCTCCTCGCGCAGCTCGTCGATGTGCACGTGTTCCACTTCTGGAAGCGGCTGACGAAGGGGAAACACCTTTGGCTCCGAAACAACGGTTCGACGCTTGCGAGTCAGTTGGTCGACACGCTCGCTGTCGTATTTGTCACGCACTACCTCGCGGGCGGATTGCCCGTCGACGGAGACAAGCCACTCGTTCCTCAGCTTCTCGTGTTTGTTCTTGCCGGATACAGCTTTAAGCTGGTCGTGGCGCTCCTCGATACGCCCTTCTTCTATCTTGGGACGCGTTGGCTCTGCCGATACTTGAGGGTGCCGCCTCCAGAAGAAAGCGAGCTTGAGACAAACGCGGAGCGGGTGGACTAGGGCCTGGCCGCATACTCGGGGCGGCCATCGCGCCACCCGTCATAGAGCTTTCCGAAGCTCGTCGAAAGAACCTCGCTCTTCCTCTTCGCTTCCAAAAACTCTTTGCGCCCAATCCTCTGTGCTCTGGCAACCCGGATTTAGGGACGAGTCTTAGCCGACGAGGGCGACGCACTCGATCTCGACGTCGACCTCTTTGGGCAAGGTACGTACGGCGACGCATGCGCGCGCCGGAGGGTTCTCGGGGAAGTAGCGAGCGTAGACTTCGTTCATCTCGGCAAAGTCCCCCATGTCGGCGAGAAAGACGCCTGTTTTTACGACGTTTTCGAGTTTGCTTCCGGCCGCCTCCAGCACCGCTTTCATATTGCGGAGCACCAGCTCCGTCTGTTCCGCGACGGTTCCTTTCTTGAGTTCTCCGCTCGCAGGATCGATCGCGATTTGGCCGCTGCAGAACACCATATTGCCCGCCACGACAGCTTGAGAATAGGGGCCGATGGCTGCGGGTGCGTGCTCGGTGAAGACGATCTTTTTGGTCATGGCGAAGGAGACTAAGTCGAGCCGCCACTCGAGCGCAACGCTTGTTGGACGGTGTTGGCGCCGCTCACTGCTCGTCAACGTGTCGCAGGTCTCACTTCGTACTACGCTGAAGGCGCGGGCGCGGCTCACCGTCGATCCGGATTGAAACGCGGAAGAGATGAGATGCCCGTGATCGCTTTCGTTAACCGGCCGCTATCACACCTCGATCCTCCAGCATCGCAAGGACCTTCGCAGCGGATGCTTCGACCGGCTCTTCGCCCGTCCGGACCTTGATTTCGGGGGATTCAGGGGCTTCGTAGGGTGCGCTGATTCCAGTGAAGTTCTTGATCTCACCGGCGCGGGCCTTTTTATAGAGACCTTTCGGGTCACGAACTTCGCAGGTGTCGACGTCGACGTCGAGGTGCACTTCGAAGAAGGCATCGCCGACCGTTTCGCGCGCCTGCGCGCGGTCCGCTCGGTAGGGCGAGATAAACGCCGTGATCACCACCGCACCGGAATCCTGAAAGAGCTTGGCGACCTCGGACACGCGCCGAATGTTCTCGCTGCGGTCCTCCGCGGAAAAGGTGAGATCTCGATTCAGGCGGTGGCGGACGTTGTCCCCGTCGAGGACGTAAGCGAAGACGCCGCGTTCGAGCAGAAGCCTTTCGACGCGGTGAGCGAGCGTGCTCTTTCCAGAACCGCTCAGGCCAGTGAGCCATAAAACTGCGCCGCCATGACCATGGACCTCGCGCCTTCGCTCGGCCGAGACTTCGGAAGCGTGCCAGGTCAGGTTCGTTCCCTTGATCGAATCACTCATGGGAGAGACGTAGCAGGGGAATCGACGAAGCTCACGTGTTTCGACCATGACGACGCTCTGCGTCGACCGGCTTGTTCTTCAGGGGGGACGCACCACAAAGTCTCACGGGATTGCTGCTGGTGCGTGATTCAAATCGCTAGATCTGATCGAAGGTCATTCGACCGTCCGTCCAGTCGTGGAATTATTCCGCTTCCGGGATAGTGAGCTGGGTCGCGATCCCTGCAATCGTTAAGGGCGAGCATCCCTCCGCTTTGTTGTTCACGATGACCCATGCATCGTTCTTTTGCCGAATCGCTTCGCTCACAAGTTCGATCACTTCCTGGCGCATCGAGGGTTGCGGAATTTGGATTCGATCAAAGGGAGCGAAGGCTTCTCGGGTCTCTTCGAATCGCTTTTCCGGCGGCAACATAAGACGCAAGAAGAGGGGGCCGCTGAGGGTCCCGGTGCGGCGACGCTGCGCGGCAAGGGAGGGCATATTTCGCCAGAAGTTGTAAACATGCCCGGCTCGGTAGCGTTCGAGTACGCGCAAATACGGGTCGTCGAGCAGACGTCGGTCACGCACCTCAAACGCAACCTTTGCCTCGAACTTCTGGGCGCGCTCGAGAAAGGCATCGACCCGGTCGGCGAAGCCGCGTGCGTTGACGGGGCCTCCCGCCGGCGGGATACAGACCAAAAATGGACTCTGGGTACCAAGGGTGTTGCGATGGGGCCTGAGAATTTGCTCCTCGAAGATGTCGGGGTTCAGGAAGTTCTTATTGAAGTGCCCGGCGCGCTCCCCACGCGTAAACATGCGCGTCGCGAGCTCGTTCCAGACCTTGTGAACAAACCGAAAGTCGTCCGGCACCTGGTGGCGATAAGCGAGTAACTGCTCCTCCGGGATGGGGCGGTAGTAGCTTCGGTCCAAACATACGGTCCTCAAGAGCGGGTGCTTTCCGTACTCTTCAAGCGAACGTTTTACGAACTCCGTGCGGTTCTTGTAGCGCCGGAAGTAGACGATCTTTTCCCATCCTTCGAAGGTCCAACTCGAGGTCCCGAATCGCACGTTGCGCGGGAGCGCGCTTCCGACCTTCGCCCACCGCGACCACTCCCGTGGTTTCTCAAACGCATCCGGAGACTCGAAGAGTTCGAGCTGCGCCACCGGACTAGTCCTGCTCCCGGGAGCGTTCGATTTCGCGGTAATTCGACACCGCGTCATTGTGGTCGCCGAGTTCCTCGCTAAATGCGTGCCGGCGCCCTCCACGTGCGACAAAGTAGAGGTACTCGTGCTCTTCGTGACGCAACACCGCGTCGATCGCAGCGATTCCGGGATTGCAGACAGGGCCTGGGGGAAGGCCTGCGTGGCGATAGCTATTGTAGCGATTGTCTGAGTCTTGGAGCATCGCTCGCGTGATGCGTCCATCAAAGCCATCGCAGCTATCCGCGAGCTGCGGCTCGGCGAGGCAGCCGTAACTCACTGTTGGATCCGCCTGCAAACGGTGTCGAGGCCGAAACGTCTCCGAGCGCAATCGGTTGAGGAAGACCCCCGCGATTGTGCTTCGCTCATCGGGGACGGCTGCCTCCCGTTCCACAATGCTCGCGAGCGTGACGATCTCTGTTTCGCTGAGTCCGAGCCCGGCCTGTTCTTCGCGCCGGGTATCGAGAAGATCGTCAATGCGGCGCCGATGCGTTTCAGTCATCGTGCGCAGGACATCCCGTGCATCCGAGTCGATCCGAAACTCATAGGTGTCGGGGAAGAGAAATCCCTCCGCGCTCGGAGCATCAACGCCGTCCGGAGCAGAAGCAGAAGCGAAGAGGAATGCGCTCCTCGAGCAGACTCCGAGCTCTTCGAGGCGTTCTGCGATGTCAAAGCGGGTAAATCCCTCTGGGATGGTCACTCGCGTAGGCGGGCCAAGTCGGCGCGTGTCGAGCTGATGTGCCAGGTTTTCAGGACGAATCGTGTTTCGAACTGGGATCGGACCTGTACGCAGCCGGCGATCGACCCCTTGAACGCGAAGGTAGATCGCGAACGCTTCTGGGTTCTCAAGGCACCCCGCCGCTGCAAAGGCGAGGGCCGCCTGGCGCGCGTTGCTTCCCTCGGGGACCCGCACTGTGACGATATCTCCATTTCCAGGGTTCGAGGTTCGCGGAAAGACAAGGAGAAGCCATCCGAGGGCGGCGAGCGCGAAAAGGACCGGGACGGTGATGAGACCGATGATGAGCCGACGTTTCGTCACGCGCCCAGGTCCCACGGAAAAGGGCGCTCTCGATGTGCGTCAAGAAAGCTCTGAAGAAGAATTGCGGCCGCTCGCTCGTCGAGCTGTCCGCGCTGGGCTCTCGCGTTTACTCCTGCCCTGCGAAGATCGCGGGATGCTTGGGCGCTGGTCATTCGTTCGTCCCAGAACACCAGGTTGCAGTCGAGGGATTCCCGAATGGCCTCGCCGATTGCGCGTGCCATTCGAGCAGAGGCTCCCTCCGAGCCATCGAGTCGCAGCGGAAGACCAACTACGATCGCGATGGGCATCACGGCCGGATCCAGTGAATGGAGGTATTCTCGTACGCTTTTCGCGCTTTCCTCTGGGCTGCCGCCCCTCACATTGGCGAGCGGGATCGCGATCGTTCCTTCCGCGGCGTCGCTAAGGGCGAGCCCGACGCGACGTCGCCCGGGATCGATCCCAAGTATCCGCTCTCGGTCCATCCCAAAAGGTGTGGCGGATGAGGGCGGGCGCGGCAAGAGACCGCAACTGCCCCGGTGACGATTCCTGGAAAGTGTGGGGTGAAATGGGTTCTCGTATTGCGCGGGGTTCTCGCGACGCTCTAAGGTGCCGGCGATGTCACGCACGATTATTGTCACCGGGGCGAACGCCGGAATTGGGTTTCAGACCACGCTACAGCTCGCGCAAGCGGGGCATCGAGTGGCGATGGTTTGCCGAAACCCGGCGAAGGGCGAGGCGGCTCGCGCGAAGATCGCTGCCGATATCGGGGACCAGGATCGCGTGCGGCTCCACATGGCAGATCTCGGACGACGCGAGGACATCGCTGAAGTTGCTGAAGAGCTGCTCGAGACGTATCCGCAAATCGACACGCTGATCAACAATGCGGGTGTTCATTTGAACCAGCGAACGATCAGCGACGAAGGTCTCGAGATGATGTTCTCGGTAAACCACCTCGCGACCTTTCGATTGACCGAGGCGCTTGCCGAGAGGATCACCGCGAGCCCACTCGGGGGACGGGTGGTCACCGTGTCTTCGCTCGCGCACCGAATCGCCATGCCGAACTTCGATGACCTTCAAGCGGAGCGACAGTCCGCCACGATCCAGTACGCGAATACCAAGCTTTACAATATCTGGTTCACGCGGGAATTGCAGCGGCGCCGGCCACGAATCATCGCGAGCTGTTATCACCCGGGAGCTGTGGCAACCGAGTTCGCGCAAGACGATCCGGGCCTATTAAACACTGTGATGCGCTACGGGCGCGTCTTCCTCAAGAGCGCAAAAAAGGCGGCGACGACCGGCGTTTACCTGGCGGCTGCGGATGCTGCGGAAGATGCGGCCGGGCGTTACTACATCAACTCCCGCCCATTTAAGCCGAGTCGCAAAGCCAGAAGCCGGCATAGCGCAGAGCGCCTTTGGCATATCAGCGAACGTCTCGCGTAAGGAACGACCATGAGCAATCTTCCGAGTGATATCTCTATGTTCCGCGAGGGGCTCTTCGAAGGAAAGTCGGTCGCCATCACCGGTGGCGGTACCGGAATCGGATTCACCGTCGCCCGCGAACTTGTGCACCTTGGGGCCAACGTCGCAATTGCCGGGCGGCGGCCCGAGCCTCTTGCGGAAGCGAAAGAAGCGCTGCTTCAAGTGCGCGATGGCGCGAAGGTTTTCGCAGAGCCGTGCGACACACGCGAATACGAACGAATCGAAGAGTGGGCCGCGGCTGCAGCAGAGCATCTCGGCGGACTCGATGCGTTGGTCAATAACGCAGGCGGCCAGTTTCCGACGACGGCACAACATCTATCGCCGCGGGGCTTCGAAGCGGTCATCCGAAACAACCTTCAAGGCACTTGGAACATGACGCACGGTGTTGCAACGAAGTGCTTTATCCCGCAGCGATCGGGTCGCATCGTCAACATCACGGCCGAAGTCTCTCGCGGCTTCCCGGGAATGGTTCACACCGGGGCCGCCCGTGCTGGCGTCGAGAATCTGACGAAGACGCTCTCTGTGGAATGGGCGCAATTCGGCATTCGGGTCAACGCGGTCGCTCCTGGCGTGATCCGAACGAGCGGGACCAAGCAATATCCGCCCTCGCTTCTGCAGGACGCGCAACGGACAACCCCGTTGAAGCGCCTTGGCGGGGCGAAAGAGGTCGCGCATTTGATCGTATATCTCTGTTCGCCGCAGGCCGATTACGTCACGGGACAAACCTGGACCATCGACGGCGGCGCGTCGTTGTGGGGAGATTCATGGCCCATCCCAGAAGACGTCCCGCAGACTCCTCCGTACGGAGACCATCTCGGCGACGAGCCCTAGGCGCGGTTTTCGAGGTCCCCGTTCACGGTGCCATCGGGGAAAGAGCCAAAGGCTCCAGTTTGAAGAGGTTCACCGAATGGGGGATGAAAAACTCACCTATTTTGGGGGCGTGAAATCTGTTGTCTGACCGCGGACGATGGTATGCTGTTCGTTAATGATGAGGGTGAAATGATCAGCTCGGGATCGGGAAGCAACGCCCCCGGGCTGCCCCGTGTGCCATATGGCCCCGGCGCGCTCGTGGCGGAGCGTTACCTTCTTCGCGACGAGATTGGCTCGGGCGGTATGGGGCGCGTCTTTGTCGCCGATGACCGACTTGAAGACCGCGAGGTCGCGCTCAAAATCTGTTACGTCGGCGCTCGTTCGAATGTTCGTGATCGCTTCATTCGCGAAGGCCAGCTAACCGCCGCCGTGAAACATCCCAACATCGTGAAGATTTTCGATGTCGGGACCATGGATGACGGGCATGGGTTTCTCGCGCTTGAGCTGCTTCAAGGGATCACGACTCGCGAGGAATACCGAACCGGGCCTCACCCGAAGGCGCTCTTCATTTTGGATTCGCTCGCGAATGCGCTCGCGGCGTGTCATCGGAGCGGCATCGTTCACCGCGACGTGAAGCCCGAAAACGTTTTGCTTGCCGAACGAGACGATGAATTGGTTCCCACCTTGATCGATTTTGGTCTGGGAAAGCCGCTCGCCGATCAGCGAGGAATCACCGAGCAAGGGGCGATCGTCGGTACGCCCGGATACATGGCGCCTGAGCAGGTGCTGGCGAGGCCCATCGATACTCGAACGGATGTGCACGGTTTCGGCGTTACGGCTTACGAGCTGCTCGCGGGTCGCAATCCGTTCCTCTCCGTCGACACGCACGAAACTCTCATCTCGGTGCTTACCCGCCGGCCCGAACGGCTCGACGCCTTTTTGGACGTGCCGGTACCACTCGCGGACGTGGTCGAGCGGTGTCTCTCAAAACAACCGGAGGACCGGTATCCGGATGCGCTTGTTCTGCGAGATGAATGGCTCGACGCGCGTCGGGTTTCCGCCGCATAAGAGGCCGACTTTTGCGTTTTTTGAAAACGAACACCCGCATCGCTGGTGTACGGTGAGATATGGCCAAGCATAACCTTGTCGTTGGGCGTTCCCGCGACTGCGATATTGTGCTGAAAGACCCGCAAGTCTCCGGGCATCACGCGCGCCTTCGCTGGGAAGGGCAGAATATTCTGCTTGAGGATCTCGGCTCGGCCAACGGTACCCAGGTGAACGGTCAAGACGTTCAGCGCCTCCACATCCGCCCCGGGGACGAGGTTCTTTTCGGTGGCGTACCGCTCCCTTGGAGTCACAAAAAACTTCGGCCCTTTCTGAGAGCAGGAGCGGGGCAGACCATGCTGGGGCGGGCGATGCCTCAGCGAAAGGCTTTTATCTGCGGAGCGTGCGGCAGTCGCGCTGAGATGCCGGCCGGTTTCGAGGAGGGAGTGCTTCGCTGCCCAAGTTGCGCGAAGCGGGTCGTCGTCGAAAAGCCACCCTCCAAAATCCGGGTCGCTCTCGGTTGGATGATCTTGATCGCCTTGATCGGCGCTGGCGTTTATTGGTGGCAGCATCACGACGGCGCCGCCCAAGTACGAGAGCAGGCCGAGGTGATTCGGGAGGCGGTCGAAGAAAACGTCGCGCTCGCCGTGGCGCCCGCTGCGGGCTCACCACAGGAGGCTTCGATTCGTCGCCACAGTGCGCCGCGGGTGACGGAAGCGATCGATGCAGAGTCTCCTGAAACCCGCAACGCCGCGGTTCAAATTGCGTCCGCGGTCGAAGGGCCCTTTAGCGTCGAACAGGTCGCTCATATTTGGCGGCATGTCCATCGCGAGTGGAGCTACGTCAACGACCCGCACGGGAACGACTACTTCGCTCGCGCGAGCGAGTCCATCGCCAACGATTACGCCGGCGACTGCGACGACTTTGCCATTGTCCTGAGCGCGATGATCGGTGCTATCGGGGGCAAGGTCCGAATCGTGATGATGGATGGCCCAAGGGGCGGTCATGCGTATACCGAGGTTTGTCTCGAAGAGGATCCTCGCGATCTTGCGACCAAACTAAACCGCTACTATCGACGCAATCGCCACCGTGGCGAACGTTTGCGGCGAGTTCGGTCCGTTCACTTTCGACCGGGCGCGCCAGAGGTGGCGGAAGGCGCCCCAGCGCCACCCCCAACCCCGAGTTCCGAATGTCCTCTTTGGTTTAACCTCGACTGGAACGCCGGTACTCCCGGTGGGCCTTACGAGGATGAAACCTGGGCGGTCGCGGTATATCCGGATGGTCGTACTGAGACCCTCGCTCCCGCGAGCGCCCCCTAACGGTTCTCGCGCTACTCGCAGGGGCGAACGGACCAGATCAGCGAGCGGTTGTTGCTTTCGCGACACTCGAAGATGCTTCCGCCTGCTGGCTCGAGCGGGTCGTCGAGCTCTGCGTAGTAGTCCGTCGGCTCTTCCGGGCCACGCGGAATCGTGACGCTGACGACCTCTCCATCGCCGCGAGGAAGAAGGGGACGGGTCGTCGAGGCCTCGCCGACTCGATTTCCGAGTGCGGGGTCCCCTTCGTAGAAGCCGACCACCGTGATGCCCGCTCGTTCGAGACCAAAGTTCCGAACGTTCACGCTTAGCGTGACGGACCCGTCGTCGTTGCAAACGTAGTTTCCTTGTCCGCCCCAGAGATCTGGAACCACAAGTACGTCTCCCCCTTCACGAAGGTTCTGGCGATAGCTATCGAAGGTGCGTTCCGGACGCGCCGGGATCGAGCCGTCCTCCTCAATGTTGTGAATATCGTAGGCATGCTGGTTCCAAATGCGGCGAGCACCGACCCAGCGACCGCGCGCATCGCCCCAAATCTCGACGCCAGGATCTGTCCAGAACTCTTCGATAAAGCGTCCTTCGGCGTTCGCCGAGAAGACGATCTCCGCGTCACCGTCATTGTCGATGTCGACAATCGCCGGGTTCTCCGAGCGGGTCCGTGAGCTGTTGGCCCACTGGAAGAGAGTTGTGCCGTCGACGCCGTCGTAGATGCGGAAGAAGACCTCGTCGTTGTAGATCACCTCCGCGCGCCCATCTCCGTTAAAGTCGAAGACGCTCGAGCCGGTGCCCGCGGAAGAGCCGTCTTGGGTCGGGGAGAGCCAGCGAACGCCTTCGCCGACGCAGCCGCTCTCCATCCCCGTTACGCAATCGAGGTCATAGACGGCGTAAGAAGCCGCGTGCGCGATGCCAAGTTCGGGCCGGCGGTCACCGTCGAAATCGGCAACGGTTGGTGCGCCACCGATGTTCTGAGAACCTCGTCCTTCGAGGCGCCGAATCCAGAGCTCTTCCCCATCTTCCGCAGCGAGGATTCGGACAAAACCGTTCGAGACCAAGATCACCTCGGGGCCCTCGGTCGCCGGAATCATATCCGCAATCGCGCACACGCCATCGGGCGAGTCGATCTGCCAAAGCACTTCGCCCGTGTGGGAGAAGAGCGTGTTGCCGCTGACGATTTCTTGGTCTCCGTCGCCGTCGAGATCCGCCACGCAGGGGAGGGGACCGAGGAATCGATTGGTGGCGTTGCCAAGCTCGTCGTCACCATCCCAGATGAGCTCTCCCGTGACTCCGTCGATGACGTTACGGCCAAAGATGACTTCGACATCGCCGTCCCCTTCGAGATCCGCGAGGAAAGGCGAGCCGCCGATGGTGGCAAATCGGCCAACTTCCATGCCGCGGTCGCTGCGGCGCGGATAATCGCTGCGCCACATCAGTGTACCGTCGCTGCGGAACGCGTAGCTGCCGGAGCTTTCGCCAATGCCGACGATTTCGTTTCGGCCGTCCCCGTCAAGGTCGCCCGCGGCGACGTTCGTACTCGCCTCGAGTACTCCAAAGTCTTCATCTGCAGCTGGGAACGAAATCGTCTCGTGGGTGCGGGGGTCCACGATTCGGAGAATGCCTGCACCACCGGCCCGGCCGAGGGTCGGGTAGGAGACAAATACGAGGTCTGGCTCAAGGTCGGCGCCGCTGGGTTCAAGGTCGATGGCAAGCGGTACGGCGCAGACATGAACCGAGTCGCGATGCGTAAAGTCGTGCAGCCCTTCGGTCGGCCAGCGATATTCGAGCTCCGGATTGTCGAAGGGGAAAATCTCTGGCTCGATTCGGCAGGTCTCCGGGTTTGGTGGGCTCGGAGGCGGCGGCGGACCTACGTCTGCGTCCTCCTCTGCGTCGGGACCCACATCTTCCGCAGCGTCCTCCTCGGCATCGAAAGGCGCATCTTCGGGCGCGTCCAGTTCAGCATCTCCCGAAGCGTCGGTTCCGCCATCGGTATCGAGGGTATCCGAGCTGACATCCGCGCTCGAATCTTCGGCAGGAGACGCATCTCGGGAACCGAGCAGATAAGAGTCGTAGCATCCCGAAAGAGCGAGAAGTGCAGCAATGAATCCGAAGCGCGCCATAGCGTAGAAACCTGAAGCGAAAGCGCTCGCCTGCAAGAGGAAACGCGTTCGTGTAGAAAATCCGAAGGGTAGATTTGGTTCTGGACAGACTAAGCGTGGAGAGCGTTAGTCCCCTTCGCGCGAGAGAACGGGAACGCGAAAGAAAAGTGGGAA
>JAHDCI010000348.1 GCA_020629955.1 Myxococcota bacterium
TCGGGGATCTCTCCCTACGGCGATGTAGGGAGTTGCCACTACTGTACGTGGTAGCGAACACCTGCCACGATTTCCGTGACCTTCTCGCCGCCGATATCCTGCCGAAGCGAAATATCGACACCGAAACGTGGATCGGCGTATCCAAGCCCTAACGTGAGCTGATTTGCGGAGCGTCCCTGGTCACGACGGTAGCCGGCGCGGATCGGGACTTGTCCTCCGACCAAGACCTCACCACCCACGCCAAAGATCAGCTGAGGATCCTCGAAGGTCGTCATATCGACAAAGATATCGCCGCCGAGCGTAAGCAGGTTCTCGTAGGCGTAGGAAACGCTGCCACCGAGCAAGACGGGGGCGAGCGAAGAGTCTGTGTTGATTAGGTTGTATCCGAGCGCTGCGATATGAAGACCTTGGACCGGGGTCACGCGAATGGCAGCGTCTACGGTGAAGGCGCTGACCTCCGGACCGACGGTGTCTCCGTTGCTGTTCTGTGCGCGCGACGAGAGGTTCATATAGCGACCGGAGATTCCGACCGCGATCTGGTCGGAGAAGGGCATCCCGAGAGAGAGTCGAGCGTCATATCCCCGATAGTCGCGATCTCCATTGCCGAGTACACCTCGGAAAGAAAACGCCGCACCTAGGCGATTCGAGACCGAATCGGCGACGACCGCACCGATCGAGAAGGCGCCCGCTCTCGGCAAGTACCCGGCTGTCGCTTCCAGATGATAGTTCCGCATCAGAGGAAGGTTGGCGGGGTTGTAGGCTGCGGCGTTCGTACCCGCTGCGCTCGCTCGTGTTCCTGAGCCCATCGCGATGCCTCGCGCGGTTTCGTAGGTATCTTCACGTGCGCGATACCCGTCGTCCGCGATCACATCTCCTGAAGGAGGACGTTCTTCTTGCGCGCTCGCCATGGCCGGAAGCACCACCGCTCCCATTGTGGCGATCAACGCCCATCGCATCCATCGATTCTTCATGTTCTGCCCTTTGTTGCCCTGAGCCGGAAGCGAATCGCGCTCCCTGACCTTCGCGGAACCTAGCAGGGGAGGGGATTTCATCCCAAAAAATGGAGGAGCTCAGAATTGAGGGGGCGGGAATGTTCTACGTCTCTCAGGAAGATCTCGGGGGTGCCTCTGCCGAGGCGGAGATGGATGTGGTACAGACAAGAGCGATGAAACGGGGATATTCGAAACAGTACGACGAAGCGCTGGCGCTCGCCGCCGATGCATTTCGTGACGTGATTCGAAAAGGCTCGGGCGTGCCTTATCTCTCGCATCTACTTCAGGTCTCCGTTTCGGTGATGGAGTACGGGGGAGACGAAGAGCAGTGCATCGCGGCACTCTTGCACGACTACCTCGAGGATATCCCCGAAGCGAGTTTCGACGATCTTGAGGCCAAGTTCGGCTCGCGGGTCGCACGTTTGGTGCTCGCGCTCAGCGACTCCACGACACATCCGAAGCCGCCGTGGAGGCCGCGCAAGGAAGCGTATATCGCCAAGCTCAAAACCGAGCCGGCGGAAGTAAAGCTCATCTCCGCGGCCGATAAGCTTCACAACGCGTCCTCGATCATCCGCGATCATAAGGTCATCGGCGAAGAGATTTGGGACCGTTTCACGGCGGAGAAGCCAGATACACTTTGGTACTACCGTGAGGTCCTCGCCGCGCTCCGCATCGATTTCGACAATCCGATCCTCGAAGAACTGAAAGAGGCGATCGAGGAGATGCACCGGCGCGCTGGCGTGGTAGACCTCGTTTCGTGACTGAAGAGCGGATCCTCATTGTCGAGGACGACCCGGCCATCGCGCTTGGGCTCGTCGACACGCTCGAGTTCGAAGGCTTTGAGGTTTGCCACGCGAACGAGGGCGCGAAGGCCTTGAGCGAGCTTGGCAGCGGCGGCTTCGATTGCGTCGTTCTCGATATCATGTTGCCGGATATGAACGGCTTTGATGTCTGCCGAAAAATCCGTGAGAAGAACCGCGCGGTACCGATTCTAATGTTGAGCGCGCGAAGCCAGGAGTCGGATAAGATTCGCGGCCTCGATGCGGGCGCGGACGATTACGTCACCAAACCTTTTAGCGTCGGTGAGCTCGTCGCGAGGCTCAGGGCGCTGCTCCGCCGAGCAAGCCGAAGCACCAATCCCCTTGGCGAAATGATCGCCATCGGCGATGCGATCCTCGATCCGGTGCAGCAGGTCTTGACGCGCGGCGAGACGGTCCAGCAGCTCAGTTTCTACGAAGTGGAAACCCTCAAGCTCCTCCACGCTCGCGTCGGCCAGCCCGTCTCCCGCGAAGAATTGCTGAAGCGAGTCTGGGGCGTGGAGGCGTCACCGAACAATCGCACTGTCGATAACCTTGTCGTGAAGCTGCGAAAGCGCATCGAGGAAAAACCCGATGCGCCCCGTCATATCCTGACGGTGTACGGAATGGGCTATAAGCTGGTCCCGTAATTGGGCAGCTGTCCTCGCTTGAAGGCAGAAATCCAAAAGGTGGGAAAATGGGAATCGATATCTACTTCGCTCGTCTGCAAGAGCACTTGGCGAATCTGTCGCCGCGGACAGCACAGGCCCTAATCGACTCGCGGCATCCAATAACGTTGGAGGGATTCCACGCCGCGCGAGAGACGCGTTCTGATTTGGCGGAGTTCACGCGGTGGCTTCGCGGAAAGCGGCTACGCGCGATCGAGAAGAAGCTCCGCACAGAGTGGACCGCCGTCACCGATGATGCGCTCCCTGAACGAGTGCTCCACGATGCCAAATATTTCGACGACCAGGATTTCGACGAC
>JAHDCI010000349.1 GCA_020629955.1 Myxococcota bacterium
AGCGTCTTCTTCCCTTTATCGACGAAGGTATACATTTCCTTTTCGACGATATCGGTCACCTCACCAATGGAGCGGACAAAGAGCTCCGTCGGTTCGAGGATCGGGGTGCGAACTTCAGAGAAGCCATAGCACGCTGCGCGCTCCCGAAAGAGGCTCTCGAGATGATGCCAGCCCGCGATGTCCGAGGGGAGGATATCGTTCATGCCTTTGACTGCGCGGAGCTTACTCATGCGCCTGACCTAGCGCCCCGGGCCGCGGCTGTCCAAAGGGTTCCTCGGGAAATGAAGGTTGAAGCCGAATTCCAAGGGTCCGGCACTTTTTTCCCAAGGTTTCGAAACGCATCGGGTTCCACTCGGGAGCGCTACGTGGCGCAACGACTTTCCAGGAGTGGAGTGAATGATGAAGGCGAAGAAGATTTGGTTGGCGCTCGCAGCGCTCTCGGTGGCAGGCAGCGCGTCCGCACAGGGATGGGGAGTCACGCAAAGCCCCCAGCAGGCGTATGACCCGAGCTTCGCCGAAACGATCCGCCGCGTCGTCTCGATGCCACGAAACCAAACGCTTCAGCAGCAGGCGCGGGCCCGCGGCCTCAACGTTGTGAACGTGATGTGGGAAGACACCGGCCGTTTCCAGGGCTCGTCGGTCGGGCCGAATATCAGTGATCTGACCCTGCAGGTCCGCGAGACGCTCCCGAACGGCCGCGTCCGTACACAACTTCTGCCGGTCATCCGCCATCCGAATTTCAGCGACCGCACCGCCGATATCCGCGCCAATCGACTGTGGGTCCGGGTTGGTAATCATCGCGCCGGCGAGCATACGCACACGGTCCCGCTCTCCGAGGTGCTCCGAAATATGCACGCGTACCTTTCGGACCCTTCGAGCCTTCGCGGCGAGGGAGACTTCACCGCGGAACGCGACACACACTACCTCGTCTCCGCGCAGCATGTCTTCGTTCCGATTCAGGCGCAGGGCCGCGCCGAGTTTAACCCCGTCATCTACAACTATCAGAGTTATCCAGGAAACCCTGCCGTGCTGACGCTTCTGATCACGCGGCAAGGTACGAGCGCGACCATCATCGAAAACAACTCGGGCGACCAGTCGAGCCAAGGCTGGGGTCAGCAGCTCTTCTTTAACAATGCCGGTCAGCGCACCGTCTTCACCGCCGAGCGTCGCTCCGCCGTGGCGGCGAGAATCCAAGCTGGGCAAGCGCAAGCGCAGGACGAAGGCGCGCTCGAAGAAGGTGCCGATATGATGATGATCGTGCAGGTTCCTCTGCGGCACCGAGCCCGCTTCCGCGGCGGCAGCATCGGGTACGGGGGAGGCGCGTCGATGAGCGCAATGCCGATGGCGGAAGCCGCTGCCGCCCCGCGAATGCGACGCAGCCGCTCTCGCCGGATGGAGCGCAGCGATGTTGAAAACGCTGTCATCGGTCACGGCGACGACATGGGCGAGTTCCGCGAAATGGGTGGACAGCGCTTGGTTCGCGACGACCGCTTCCCCGTGCGCGTCACCGTACAGTTCTACCGCGCGACCAGCAACGGCGTCATCTCCGCGCAGGATATGGACGACGTTCGCCGCCAGATCGATCGCGTCTACGAAGATGGCGATTTCGTTGGCTCCCTGGTTGTTCCCGAAAGCGCTCGCACCCGCCCAACGGACTGGCGCCGCTTCCGCCGCTACTGGCGCCGATGCCCCACGGGAGCGCGCTGCCGGATTCCCCAGCCGGTCATCCAATAGCCCCTACTCAAAACGCACATTCGGCCTTCCCTCCGGGGAGGCCGTTTTTGTTTTGGCAGCCCTTTTCTTTCGCCCAGCACACGCTGACTTGCGCAACGCGCCCGCCAAGAACACCTTTGCTTGTATGCCACTGCCCATGGTCGGAACCGCAACCACTGCCACCAAGCCCGAGGTCGATTTGCCGGAAGAGGACGCGTATCGCGTGCATCGCCGCTTCGATCGCGCCGCGCGACTCTTCACGGAACCCGGCGTCGGGAAACTGATGAGCTCTCACGTGATGGTGATTGGCGTCGGTGGCGTTGGTTCGTTCTCGGCGGAAGCGCTTGCGCGGAGCGGGGTCGGCAAGCTCTCGCTCGTAGACTACGACGATGTCTGCATTACGAATACGAACCGTCAGCTGCACACAATGCGGGGCACGATCGGAACGCCCAAGGTCGAGGTCATGGCCGAGCGCCTTCGACTCGTTCACCCCTCCGCAGAGGTCGTGGCGACCAAGGCGTTCTACAACGAATCGAATAGCGCTTCGATCCTCGACCAAAACCCGGATTTCGTGGTCGACGCCATCGACAATATGACCGCCAAAGCGCACCTCATCACGGAGTGCCTGCGTCGCGGAATCCCGATCGTTTCTTCGATGGGCGCGGCCGCGCGTCTTGACCCGACCATGATTCAGACCGCTGACCTTTCCGAGACCAAGAAAGACCCCTTCGCCCGGGCGCTCCGAAAATTGCTCCGCAAACAGCACGGGCTCGACTTCACTTCGCCGATCGGTGTCAAAGCGGTATTCAGCACCGAGCAATCGATCGAGCCGACGGCGCCGACCTATGATGAAGGACAAGGCTTCCGCTGCGTCTGCCCCGGCGGAAAGAATGGCCTGAACGATTGCGATATGAAGCGCCGCATCGACGGCTCCGCGGCATTTGTCACAGGCGCCTTTGGCCTCGCAGCTGCAGGCGTCGTCGTCCGTCAAATCATCGGCCGCGAGTCCGTCGAACTCGGCCACGGATAGCGTACGCCAGCGACGCTGCGGGCCTAG
>JAHDCI010000100.1 GCA_020629955.1 Myxococcota bacterium
GGTCAGGGTCAAGGACAAGGTCAGGGTCAAGGCGGTCAAGGCGGTCAAGGCGGTCAAGGCGGTCAAGGCGGTCAAGGCGGTCAACAAGTCTTCGAACTAAATCCAAATGGTGGACAAGGTTCCAGCGAAGCCATTCTTGAAATGCCCGGAGAGGGCGGAGGCGGCGACCAACAAGGTCAAGGAGGCGGCTCAGGCGGAGGGGGTGCAGGCTCCGAGCACGACGCGAACCTTTTCGATGATTCCACAAGCCTCGACTCGTCTCGCCGTAACTCCCGCGTCGAGGGTACCCAATCCGACGAAGGGCCTTCCCGTAGTGAAGTTATCGTCGGCGCGGCCCAGCGCGGTTTTGCGGGGCGCGACTACGAGCAGGTCTACACGGACTACGAGAATCACGCCGAGGATGTTTTGGAACGAGACGAAGTTCCCGCCGGACGACGCTTCTACATTCGCCGCTACTTCCAGCTGATCCGTCCGCGCGACGGTGCCCCGCCGGCACCGCCGGCGCCCGAGTAATTTCCGATCACGACGATCGCCTAACACCGAAGGCTACGCGCCTTCCTCAACTGAGAACGCATGAGCACAACGCCCAAAGAAGCCGTCGCGGCATTTCAAAAGGACATCGCAAAAACCAAAGCCGAGATCGCCAAGGTCATCGTTGGCCAGGACGAGATCGTCGATGGGGTCCTGACCTGTCTGCTCGCCGGCGGACAGGCCCTTCTCGAAGGCGTTCCAGGCCTTGGAAAGACAATGCTCGTGCGCACGCTGGCCGGTGTTCTTCAGCTCGACTTCGCGCGCATTCAGTTCACCCCGGACCTGATGCCGGCGGACATTCTCGGCACCACCGTGCTAACCGAGAGCGAAGGCGGAAAAACAAAACTCGAGTTCCGAAAGGGCCCGGTCTTCGCCAATATCGTTTTGGCCGACGAAGTGAACCGCGCCACGCCCAAAACTCAGTCCGCCATGCTCGAGGTCATGCAGGAGCATTCGGTCACGGTCGCAAACAAGACCCATATTCTCGACCAACCGTATTTCGTTCTCGCGACCCAAAACCCGCTTGAAATGGAGGGGACCTACCCTCTCCCCGAAGCGCAGCTCGACCGCTTCCTCTTTAAACTGCAGGTCCGCTTCCCCTCTCGGAACGAACTCCACGATATTCTCGATCGCACGACAGGCGCCGTGAAACCAGAAGTGGAGCCGGTCCTCGACAAGGAGCGCATCCTTCAAATGCGAAAAGTCGTCCGCGATGTAGAAGTCGCTCGCCACGTTCGCGACTACGCCATTCGCGTCCTCGAGGCGACGCACTCCGACCGCGACTCCGCGCCGGATATGGTGAAGCGATACGTTCGCTTCGGCGGTTCTCCTCGTGGCGCACAGGCGATGCTCCTCGCTGCGAAGATTCATGCTCTCTTCGAGGGACGATTCGCTGCCGCCGTGGACGATGTTCGCTGGGCGATGAAACCTGCGCTACGCCACCGGGTCATCCTCAATTTCGAGGGAGAAGCCGAGGGAATCACGAGCGACCAAGTCCTCGACGATATCTTGAAGTCCGTCCCGGAGAGCACCAAGTAGCTTGCCAAGCTGGCTCTCCAAAAGCTCTACCAAGAAGAAGGCCGTCATCGACAAAGATGGTGACCTCTTCGACGAAGAGTTTCAGCGCCGACTGGAGTACCTCGCGATCGTCTCGAAGCGGGTCGTCTCCGGACGTATGCGCGCTGAGCGCCGTTCCAAAAAGACCGGCGCCGGTATCGAATTTGCCGACTATCGCGAATACGCGCCGGGAGATGACTTCCGCTACATCGACTGGAACGTCTATCAGCGAAGCGGACGTCTTCTGCTGCGGCTTTTTGAAGAAGAAGAAGACCTTTCCGTTTACATCATCGTCGATGCCTCCCGCTCAATGGGGATGGGAGAGCCGGCAAAACTTCGATACGCAAAGCAGGTCGCCGCGGCACTTTCCTATGTCGCACTCGCGAATCTCGACCGGGTTAGCGTTTTGAGCTTTGGCGAAAAGATGGAGGGACGGCTCGCGCCTACGAGAGGCAAAAATCGCGTCTTCAAAGTATTTGAGTTTCTGCGCGGGGTGGAGGCGACCGGCACCACGGATTTGCAGACTTCGCTGAAAACCTTTGCGGCGCAGAACAAGCGTAAGGGCGTCGCCATCTTGATCAGCGATCTCTACGATCCCAAGGGTTTCGAGGACGGCATCAACCAGCTCCGATACGCTCGCTTCGAGACGACGGTTCTTCACATCTCCGACCCGCGAGATCTCGAGCCGGAGTTAAACGGCGATGTGAGGCTGGTCGATCGAGAAACCGGCGCCCATCGCGACGTAACGATCACGCCCCGACTGTTGGCAAAGTACAAGCGCGCCCACGAGGAATACCAAGCACGAATCCAAGGCTTTTGCCGCGATAAGCAAGTCGGCTACTTCCCGATGCGTACCGACATCGCTTTCGACGACGCGATCCTCAACGTACTTCGAAAAGGCGGCGTCGTTCGATGACCTCCCTCGCGTCCTCACTCGCGGTTCCGCTCTTTGCGTTGACGGGTTGGCCACTGACAACGGTGCTGGCCATCCTCGGTGCCGCAGGCGGCGCGACGCTCCTGCTCTACCTCCTTAAGCTGCGGCGCCGTCGCATTCATGTGCCCTTCGTCGGGCTCTGGGAGCAGGTCCTCGCCGAAAAGCAGACGACCCGCCTCTTTTCACAGCTCAAACGATGGCTCTCGTTTTTGCTCGCTCTCAGCATCGTCGCAGCGATGGCGATCTCGCTCGGTGATCCTCGAAGTGAAGCGCTTGATGAAGACGCGAGGACCCTCGTCGTGCTTGTCGATGCGAGCGCCTCAATGCAGGCGACCGACACACTGCCCAGTCGATTCGATGCCGCGAAAGAACATGCGGAAGCGCTGATCGAAGGGCTCGGCCCCGCGGACCGGTTGCTCATCGCACAACTCGACGCACGCTCCGCTCCGCTCAGCCCTCTCAGCAGCGAGACCCGGATCCTCGCGCGCGCTCTCGACTCGCTCCGGGTTACCGATGGCGAGGCCGACCTCCGAAGTGGGCTACGGCTTGCCCTCGATGTGCTGCGCGGCAAAACCCGGCCGGAGATTGTGCTGATCTCCGATGGCGGGTTCGAGACCGAAACCGGTCTCCAGGCGCTTTCCGAAAGGATTGAAGAGGCCGGCGTAAGACTCTCGTACGTTCCGATTGGGCAACGCGCCGCAAACGTGGGAATCACCGCTTTCTCCGTGCGCCGATACCCGCTCGACAAAAGCCAAAGCGAAGTGCTGGTCGAACTCTACAATCCCCAAGATCGCGCCGAAGATGTCGAACTCGAATTGCTCGGCGACGGCAACGCAGTTGACGTTCAGACCCTCACCATCCCCGGCGGTGAGCGCGTCAGGCGCTTCTTCCGCAACATCTCGGGCGTCGACCAAACGCTCGAAGCACGGCTTCGTCGCGCGGACCAAACCCAGGATGACCTCCCTGTCGACGATCATGCCTTCGCCCGACTACCGAGTCGGCGCCGGACGCGCGTCTGCGTCGTCAGCGAGGGCAACCTCTACCTCCAGGCGGCCCTTCTCCTCGATGAATACCTCGACGTGCGCGAGTTTCAGCCAAGCGATTGGCCTGTGCGCGATGATGAGTGTGAAGTCTTCATCTTCGATGGCTATACGCCTGCCGGCACGCCGAATGCCCCATCGCTCTATCTCAACCCCGATGAAAACGGCCCCCTTGAGATCATCGGTGAAATCGAAGGACCGTATTTCGATCACGTCCGGCGGCAGCATCCAATCTTTCAGTGGATGGCGCTTCGCGACGTGAATATGTCGACCGCCAACGAAGTTCGACTCGCACAAGGTGATCGCGCCATCGCTCGCTCCAGCGACGGGCCCCTTATCGTGACCGGAACCCGTGAGGGGAAACGCTTCGTCGCGACCACATTCAATCCGCAGACCAGCGATCTTCCGCTTCGTGTCGCATGGCCGCTCTTTCTACTCAATACGATCGACTGGTTCGTGCAAGAAGAGGGAGACTACCTCTCAAGCTTCGCAGTTGGAGAGACGTGGCGGGTTCCTGTCGCCCCAGAACTCGAAAGTGTGGAGGTTCTCGACCCGAGCGGCGAAAGCCGAGAAGTACCCGTCGTGGACGGTCGCGCAGTTTATGCGGGCGACCAAACAGGCTTCTACGAGATTCGACATGAAGGAGAGACCATCGATCGCTTCGCGGTAAATCTAGGAACGGTCCTCGAAAGCGAAATCATGCCCGCGGAGAGGCTCGCGATCAGTGAGACCGTCCAGGCCGAAGCTCCAACTCGCGGACAAGCAGGGGTTCGGAAAGAGTTATGGCTCTATTTGATCCTGCTCGCGCTCGCCGTACTTGTCATTGAGTGGTGGACCTTCCATAGGCGGGTGACCGTATGAAGAAGCACCTCCCCGCGCTCACACTGGCGCTGTTCTGTTGCGCGGCGCTCGCATATGCCATCGACCGCGCGGTCTCGCCCGGGGTCAGCTTCGTCTTTCAAGGCGACCTCATCGAGTTCCTGCAGCCAAGATGGCTCGTCTCGATCGCGGTCTCGCCGCTCTTTGTGTTCGCTGCGACGCGATCGCTCGCGGACCTCCCCACCGCACAGAGATGGCTTGGCGTACTCGGACGCATCGTATTGGCGAGCGCTCTGGCGGCTGCGCTCGCTCGCCCCGCACGAACGAGCGATGTTACTCAGGTCAGCACGATCTTCATGGTCGATGTAAGTGAATCCGTAACGGACGCTTCGCTCGAGAGAGCCCTGGAGCGAGTCCGAGAGGCGGCCGCAGCGCGAGACGAAAACGACCTCCAGCTCATTACGTTCGCAGCCGACGCGCGCGCGGTGCCGCTAAACCTCGAACTCCCGGACCTTGGCCTCGAAACGATCGAGCGACACGCCAGTGAGGCCCACCCCGACGCCGGGCGCTCTTCGAATCTTCAGTCGGCGATTCAGCTAGCATACGGCCTCTATCCTGCGGGGCATATTCGTCGAGCGGCATTGATCAGCGATGGCGGACAGACCCACGGCGACGTTCTCGCAGAGCTCTCGAGAGCGCGCGATTTCGGGATTCGAGTTCACGTCTATCCTACGCGCGAAGGTGCGCCCAGCGAGGTCGCGATTCGTGATCTCGACATTCCCGAGCGATTGCGGGTTGGCGACCCCTTCGCTGTTCGTGCGCGCGTCTTCAGCTCGATTCGAACTCGCGCTCGCCTCCGGCTCTATCAAGGCGAAACCCTGAACGGCCTCGACTCCGTCCGTGACGTCACACTTGAACCTGGGGAAAACGAGGTCGAATTTCGATCGATCGTACGGCTCGCCGGGCCGGTCACGTATCGCGTAACACTCAGTGAAGGTGCGGTGGATGAAGCGGGCACCGAGCAGGAGAGTGCTGGGATCCAAGAAGAGGCAGAGGCCGAAGAAGAGGCCCCCATCGAAGCCTTCGATGATCGTTTCGCGGCAAACAACCAGTTCGAGACTTCGGTCGTTGTTCCCGGGAAACCGACGGTGCTTTACGTCGAAGGTGCCCGAGGCCGCGCGACCTATCTCGCGAGGGCGCTGACGGCGGGCGAGTTTGATGTCGATGTGCGCACGCCAGCCGCAATCCCCACCAGTGTGCGGGAGCTCGAACGCTACGACTTCTTTATCTTGAGCGACGTTTCGGCGGAGCAAGTCTCGATGAGCCAGATGGCCGCTATCGAGCGTTATGTGCGTGATCTCGGAGGGGGGTTCATGATGGCCGGCGGCGAACGCGCGTTTGGCCTCGGAGGTTGGCAGGGCACTCGAATGGAACGTCTCCTCCCGGTTCGGATGGATTCCCAGCGACGCCGCGATCAACCGTCGCTCGCGCTCGCGCTTGTCATTGACCGGAGCGGTTCGATGAACGGGCAGAAGATCGAACTCGCAAAAGAGGCGGCGCGCGCAACGGCGGAGCTCCTTAGCTCGGATGACTATATCAGCGTCATCGGGTTCGACTCGCAACCGAGCCGCGTTGTCCGAATGCAAAGTGCACGGAACCGCGTCAGGATTACGCGCGATATCAGCCGTCTCCGCGCGGGCGGAGGCACCGCGATCTTCCCGGCGCTGGATATGGCTTACCAAGATCTCTCCGTAACGCGCGCACGTGTAAAACACGTCATCCTGCTGACGGACGGCCAAGCGCCAGACCGAGGCATTTCGGAACTCGTGCAGGTGATGCGCGCCGAGGGCATGACCGTCAGCTCGATCGGTCTGGGTTCCGATGTGAACCGCGCGCTCCTTCAATCCATCGCAAACCTCGGCGGCGGCCGGAGCTATTTCACGAACGACCCGCACAACGTTCCGCGCATCTTTATGCGAGAGACAACGACCGTCGCGCGCTCCTCCGCGGTCGAGGAGTATTTTCAGCCGAGCGTCGTCTCGCGGGCCGATTTCCTACGCGGCGTGAACGTACAGGGCGCACCTTACCTCCGTGGCTACGTCGCGACTCGTGCAAAACCGAGTCCCGCCCAGGTGATTCTCCAATCGGACCTCCGTGAACCGATCCTCGCGCGTTGGCGCGTCGGGCTAGGTTGGTCAATGGCATGGACCAGCGACGTGAAGAATCGATGGGCTACCGATTGGGTAAGGTGGAATGGCTTCTCCCGCTTCTGGACGCAGCTTGTCCGCGAGCATATGCGGCAGCGACGACGCGAGCGCCTCGATATGAGCGCAGAAGTGGAAGGCGATGATGTGCACGTCGTTGTCGACGCGGTCGGCGGAGACGACAACTTCTTAAACGGCCTTCGCTCAACCTTACGCCTCGATGGGCCGATGGCTGCGCGACGCGCCCGAGATGGTGAGGACGATCCCCTCCTTCGACGGGAGCGTGAGATCGAATTTGAACAGACCGCCCCGGGCCGGTACGAGACTCGCTTTCCGCTCGACGCATACGGATCGTTCGTCCTGACGGCGGAGCATCGACGAGAGGGCGCGCTGGTCGCGGAGAGCGCCGCCCAGTTGGCGCACCCCTATCCATCCGAATACGCCACACTCGAACCTGATCTCACGCTTCTGACCAGCGCCGCAGAGCTCACCGCTGGCAATGTAGACCCTGCTCCGCCGGACGTATTCGAGGCGGATGGCGAGGTGGTCGAAGCCCATGAGGAGCTTTGGCCGTGGCTCCTCTGCTTTGCGATCATCCTCTTCATCATCGACCTTCTCCTGCGCCGCGTCCGTCTCTTCGACCGCGACTTCAAAAGTGAGATGGCGTAGCGAGACCGAACACGATGTTGTGTCGCTCAAGCCACAATGCGATGAGCTCGTCCGCATCAACTGAAGAGATTCGGCGTCAAAACGGCATTCGTGTGGGTGGCGCGAAACCTGCAAAAGACCCGGCACTCGTCCACAGAGACGATAAGTAGCAGAGGCGATGGTACGTAGAGACGCGGCGGGACGGAGAGTCCGAAGACGATTTCGCGCTGGAGCAGGCGACTGTCAGACCTTTCAGTCGATCATGGTAGATGAATGATGGAGATTCTCTTTGCCCGGCCAAACGCTCTCCCTCGCGTGATGATGGACATTGGCGTTGTGATCGACGTGCTCAGGATGACGTCCACCGCAGCGGCATTCCTTCGTCGCCCGGAGTGTTCGAATATCGAGGTCGCCGCGACGCTACGTGACCTCCCTAAGGTCTCCACGCACCGTCGAGTCATCGTCAGCGAACTGACAGAGGCAGAGCGCTATGGACAGCGAATCGACAACTCACCGCGCATTGCTTCCACAATGCAGCTCGCGAACAAGACTCCGGCACTGGTAACCACGAACGGCACCCGGGCGCTGGTCGCCGCGGCGAAAGTTTCGCGCCGCGTCCTACTCTCGAGCTTCAACGATGTCCTCGCGGTTTCAACTCACATCGTGTCAACGACTTCAAAGCGGGTCGCGCTTATCCCCGCGGGAAACTTCGCGACCGGTGAGCCCCGGATCGAGGACGACCTATGCGCCGATGCGCTAGGCGCGCTACTCGAAGGGCGGGTGTTCCCATTTGAGCAGGCCTTCGCCAAGATTCATCGCGACTCCCGGGTTCGCGAACGCCGCATTTCGGAACCCGGATTCAAAGAAGACCTCGACCTCGCGCTGCGCGTGTATGAAAACTCGCGCGTGCTCGAGTTTGAACCAGTTGGCGACGCTGTAGGGCGCATCCATTCTGTCTCCGAAGCGACGCCCAAAAGGAACCTCGAATGAGTACGTTCACCGGCCCAGAAATACGTGACTATCTCTCCGACCAAGGACTTCCCTCGCGAGATGCTCTTCCCGAGCCTTCCTCCGAGAAGGCCTTCCAGGATGGGGGAAAGTTCGGCATCGAGCTATCGAGCATCAACAATGCTTCGGTTCTTCGAGACGCTCTCTCACTCGCAAAAGAGCATTCCATTCGAATAAGTCGGTGCGATGAGTGTCGCGGAATCACACGGCTCCCAAACGCCGATATCCGAGAGATGGTGCGCATCGGCGAAGGAGAGGGCATTGGCCTCGTGTTCTCCATCGGTCCTCGCGCGATCTACGATATCGGAGGCTTTGTTCGAAGTCCGAACGGTCGCCGCATGGGATATCGACTGCGAGGGATGGAGCAAATCGTTCACGCGGTCGATAGTGTGAAGCGCGCAGCCGACCTCGGAATCCGCGGTTTTCTCGTCTACGATCTGGGGCTCCTAAGGCTGCTTCACCAAATGCGCGAAGACGGGAAGCTACCGAAGCGCACGATGCTTAAAATCTCCGTGCACATGGGCTGCGCCAACCCCCTCTCCGCCAAAGTCTACGAAGACCTCGGTGCGAATACCATCAACCCAGTTCCTGATCTTGATTTCGCGATGCTTCGTGCGATGCGCGCGGCCGTAAACTGTCCCCTCGACCTCTTTAGTGACACTGCCGCCGAAGCGGGAGGGTTCTTGCGAACGCATGAAGTCCCGGAGTTCGTGCGTATCGCGGCGCCGATCTATCTCAAGTGCGGGGCAATCTCTCAGGTTCATCAGAACCATCTCCCTTCGACCGACGAGCTACGGGAGCGAGTGCGGCAAACCGCCTGCGTGCTGGAATCCCTCGAACGTCACGGACTCGCAGATACTCAGGTCGGCCACGACGAGCCGACACTCGCCCTACCCGAGCGTTAACTCGCTTCGCATGACTCACCCACTGCCGATTGAGACGCTCCGCAGCGCATATCCCCTGTTCGTCTACGAGAAGTACGCGTGGCGCTGGGAATCACCGCAGACCCTCCACTGCAGTTTCGACTTTCGGGTAGGCGCGCACCACTTTCGTCCCGCCTATCGATTTCGATTCGAGGAGTGTCCGCCAAAGCAAGCAAACGATGATGTTGTCGAGAGCGCCGTTTTTCAGCTCGGGCTCGCGGAAATCCCGAGCTATTGGAAGGCGACCTGCTCACCCAAAGTCGAAGTCCGAGCAGGTCACCTAACCAAGGGCGACGTGGCCTACTGGCAGAAGATGCTCACCGTCGGGATGAGCGAGTTCCACTATGTGAACCAGACCGCGTTCACCGAGCCTGACTTCGTATCGCTTTTCTCGACGGGAAAGCGCAGAGCTTCTCCTCAACCTCAACAGCGAACGCTCTCCGGCTATCTCGTCCCGATCGGTGGCGGCAAGGACTCTCTTCTCTCGGCCGACTTTCTCCGACAACGAACCAGCACGCTCACCAGCATTGCGATCAACCCACCCAAGTCGACGTACGCGGCTCTGCGCCTCGCGGAGGTCAAAGAGCAGGTTGTTGTCCAACGTACTCTTGACCCGCTTCTCCTCGACCTAAATCAACAAGGATACCGAAACGGCCACACGCCCTTCGGCGCAGTGATCGCATTTGCCTCGGCACTCGCGGCGCTCGTCGTGGGACGGCGATACATCGTTCTCTCCAACGAGTCGTCTGCCAACTACGTGGACCTCATCTATCGCGGTGAGAAGATCAATCATCAATACGCAAAGAGCACTGCCTTCGAGCAGACGACGCGTGAATACCTGAAGCGGACGCTAAGCGAAGAGCTGCACTATTTCAGTCTGCTTCGGCCATTTAACGAGCTGCAGATCGCACAGGCCTTTGCGCGGCGAACAAAGTATCTCCCGGCCTTCCGAAGCTGCAACCGTGGGCGCAAAGCCGACACCTGGTGCGGCGCATGTCCGAAGTGCGTCTCGACGTTCATCCTCCTATCCCCCTTCGTCGATCGCACGGATTTGGTACAGGCGGTCGGAGAAGACCTGTTTCAAAATCAAGAGAGCATGGCGCTGCTTCCTTCGCTGCTCGCTGGCCCCGAGAGCGATTTGAACCGCCCCTTTGAATGCGTCGCGCCACCCCACGAACTCGAAGCAGCGCTCTCGCTAACGGACGCGAAACCTTGTTCAAGGTCCACCATGGAGGTGCTGACCAAGACGTTCGACGCCGTCGACGAAATCCCCGAAGAGCTTCGCTTGCCGCTATTCGCAACGCTTCGCCCTCGACTCGTTCCCTTGCTGGAGCGGAGCAGGCTCGCTGTTTTCGGTCTGGGGAAAGAAGGAATGAGCACGGCGCGTCATCTGACCGAGAGCCTCTCCTCTGTCGACCTCACTCTTCTCGACGATGCCTCGACGTTACCTTCGCAGGCGACGCAGTTTCTGTCCGAACCGCGGTCCAATTCTCAACGCGTGCGGACGTCCGTGCACCGAGAAGATCATGCCGACACGTTCGACATCCTTTTCCGATCGCCCGGGGTTTCGCCGACTCACTCAGTGGTCCGCTCATCTCCGATCGTCGCCTCCAACACCTCGCTCTTCTTCGAACGATGCGCAGGCACGATCATCGGTGTGAGCGGCACCAAGGGAAAGTCCACCACGACAGAGTTGATCGCACACGTTCTGCGCGCGAGCGGGCGCGATGTGCGGGTGGTCGGCAACATGGGAGTCCCCTGCCTCGACGGTTTCGTCGGCAGCACTCCGGATTCCATCTTCTGCACTGAGTTATCGAGCTTCCAACTCGAAGACCTTCAGGCAAGCCCGCATATTGCCGTGATGCTCGGCATTTTCCCCGACCATCTCGACCGACACGGAGACATGGCGTCGTACATTCGAGCGAAGTCGTCGCTCACGCGCTACCAGCGAGCCAGTGATTGGGTGCTCTTTAATCAGGATTGCGAGTTTGCATCGCGGCTCGCGGAGCTCAGTCCAGGACGATCGGAAGGGTTCGGAAACGAGGCGCCCAGATTCCTATCCTCAAATCCGCTTCGCGGCGATTTTAATCACTACAATCTTTGGCCCGCAATTCAGATCGGGAGGCACTACAGCGTGCCCGACCAGGCGATTGCGAATGCGATCGAATCCTTCCGGCCGCTTCCAGGCCGGCTTGAGACCGTGGCCAAAACGGCAGCGATCCGATTCGTCTGCGACATCCGATCGACCGCCCCAGAGGTCACTATCGCAGCGCTCGAGGCGTTCTCCGGTGAGAACGTCCGATTTCTCTTCCTCGGGGGAGTCGACCGCGGCCAAGACTACCGAAAGCTCATCCCGGCGATCGTCGCATCCGGCGTGGAACACCTCGTCCTCTTCCCTCCGACGGGAGCGCGTATCGAGAAATGCGTTCGCGACGCGAATCTCGCCGTGCAGCTCTTTCGCCCCGAAAGCATGGAAGACGCGATCCGTTACGTTTACGATCACGTTGCCTCTGAACAGGTTGAGTCCAAACCCTGCGTTTGTCTTATGTCGACCGCGGCCCCAAGCAACGGAGGGCTCTTTCGCGGTCCGAACGACAAAGCCGAGCAGTTCGCGAGATGGGCAAATCGGCTAGGCTCCGAACAAGCCGGCGCAAAATCGTGCACTCCCTAAGGCAACTACTTCAGGGGATTCAGGTCACCTTCATCGGTCCCGCCGATATCGCGATCGAACACGTCGCGATTCACTCCCAAGAGGTAACGCCATCGAGCGTCTTCGTCGCCATTCGCGGCGTCGCAGCGGATGGACATAACTACTTGGACGAGGCCGCCCGTTTCGGAGCTGCTGCCTTGGTCGTCGAAGCGCTCGACCAGGTTCCACCCGATTTCCAAGGAACGGTGGCGAGCGTTAAAAGCGGACGCGACGCGCTAAACCATATGGCGAGCCGCTTCTTTGGATGTCCTGGCGAAGATCTCTTCTGCATCGGGATCACCGGAACCGACGGCAAGAGCACCGTCGCATGGATGGTGGAGGCACTTCTGAACGTATTCGGGAAGCCGACGGGGGTCATCGGTACCATTAGCCACCATTTTCAGACACCCGCGAAACGGCATACCTGGCCTGGGCAGACAACGCCCCCTCCCCTCGTGATGCAGCAACGCCTGCGCGAACTTCATGCGCTGGGGGCAAACGCGGTCGTTTTTGAAGCGACGAGCCAAGCCCTCTCACAATCTCGGGTTTCGAGCGTCCCCTTGGATGTTGCCATCTTCACGAACCTAGGGCGCGACCACCTCGACTACCACCTCACACAAGAGCGTTACTTCGCTGCAAAAGAGCGACTCTTTACCGAAATGCTCGGCTCGACAACGAAGCAGCCGTCCCATGCGATCGTCAATGTCGACACTCCTTTCGGGGAACGACTTCGAATTCCTTCGCGCGCCAAAGTGCTAACCTACGGCGCATGGCAAAGCGGCGCGGACCTACGCTATCGCCTGCTCGCCACCAATCTGCAAAGCTGCGCGATACGACTGGCCCACGGCCAGGACGAGGTCGACTTCGAACTTCCCATGTTCGGCGTGCATAACGCTGCCAATGCTGCAGCGGCCGTCGCAGTGGGGATGGTCCAAGGCTTCGGTCTCGAACGATCCGCAAAAGCGCTGACGGCTTTTGGTGGTGTCCCAGGACGCGCGCAGCGTGTTCATCAAACCAGTTCAACGAATCTATCGACACCTTCCCAAGTCACGCCACCCAGGCGATTCGTCTTGGTCGACTACGCGCACAATCCCCAAGCATTTGATGTACTGCTCCGCGCATTGCGTGAGAGCATGATGCTGGAACGGCCTGATGGAAGACTGCTCGTGGTCTTCGGATGCGGTGGAGATCGGGATCGTAAAAAGCGGCCCGAGATGCTGCGGTTGGCGCTCCACTTCGCGGAAACGGTTTACGTGACGACCGACAACCCGCGCTCGGAAGACCCTGACTTGATCGTACGGGAGATGATGTCCGAACTGCACCAGGACGAACACGCCCGAGTGCACATCGTCTCGGATCGTGAAAAGGCGATCCAGACTGCGATCGAAGATGCAGGACCACGCGACGTTGTTGCGATTCTTGGAAAAGGACACGAGCGCTACCAGATCATCGGCAGCCGGACACTTGCGTACGAGGGTGACGCTGCGGTTGCGCAAGAGTGCCTCGCGAAGCTCGAGCGCGATTAACACACTGACGCTCGTGCGGGGTTCGAATCGATCGAAGGGGTCATCTTTCGTCAGGGGCGTCGGTCCAAGCTCGACGGGCGAACGACATACTGCGTATATCGGAGGAAGCGATGCGCGGTTCGGCGTTCCTGGCGGAAGAGGGCCGTTCTCGCGATTTGAACCCCGCACTAATCAAAATCAGCCCTTTTTCACCAGCCTGACTAGAGAAGCTTCTCGACGACCTCATCCGCGATCGCGAGACAGGCGGTAAGTCCTGGGGACTCGATCCCAAAAAGGTTCACCAATCCCGAAACGCCATGAACGCGCTCTCCCTGAATCACAAAATCAGCACGCGGCGCGCCCGCGGCAGAGAGCTTCGGACGAACGCCGACCCCATCCTCCACGAGGTCTCCATCCGCAAGCGCCGGATAGTAACGGCGAATGGCGCGGTAGAAGGCTTCGGCGCGACCTTCCTGAAATGCATATTGTGGCCGCTCGACCCACGCGATGTCTGGTCCAAAACGGACCTTTCCCGACATCGTGAAGGTGAGGTGAATATGCGCGAACCCGGGCGCGGCGACCGGGTAGACAAGGTGCTGGAAGTTCACGGGCGTCCGCAGAGCAAAATAGTGCCCCAGCGCGAAATGACCTTCCGGCACGTGCTCCTGATGGGGGCCCTCGATCGCTCTCCCCACTTGCGGGGCGCGTAGCCCGGCCGCGTTGATCACCGAGGCTGCGCGAAAAGAGCGACTCTCGCCGGCGTCGGTCGTGAGCTCGATATGCCCATCATCGATACGCCCTCGAGTGATCGGCGTGTTGAGGCAGATTTCGCCTCCGGCCGACTCGATGTCTCTGGCGAACGCCCTCATGAGCGCAACCGGGTCGACGATTCCCGACGACGGGGACCAAAGCGCGGCTGCTGCTCGAAGGTTCGGTTCACGCTCGCGAACTTCGCGTCCGGAGAGCCAAACGAGGTCGTCGACGCCACAAGCTCGAGCCTGCGTTTCCATCCGCTCGAGTGCCGGCTCTTCGTCTCGGTTTGGAGCAACGACGAGCTTGCCGGACCGCCGATGGGGCACCTCGTTCGCTTCGAGGTATCGATAGAGAAGCCGCTTTCCCTGTACGCAGAGTCGCCCCTTGAGCGTCTCGGGTGGATGGTAGAGCCCGGCGTGAATCACGCCGGAGTTATGCGAACTCGTGTGGGCTCCAATCGCCGGTTCGCTCTCTAAAACGAGAACGCGACGCCCTTCGAGCGCCAACTTCCGAGCGCACGCGAGTCCGACGACGCCGGCTCCGATCACGATGCAGTCTGTCGTTTCCATGGAACCGTGCGATGATTCCTCGGTCTAAGGAGACCTCATCCAGGTGGTTGGTCTAGTTGCCCGCGAGCTTGATCCAGTCGTTGAGCTCACCCGTCACGAAACGCGGAGCGCGCTGCAGCTCGGCGATTGTGCCCGCTCCGACGAGAAGCATGACTGCTCGGATCTCGCGTTCAACTTGGTCAAGGTAGTCCATCGCGCCAGCTTTGCCGCCTTCGAGGAAAGCCATAAAGACTTTTCGCGCGAATCCACCCGCGCTTGCTCCAAGCGCGACGGCACGAGCGACGTCGTAGCCGTCTTTCATCCCTCCAGTCGCGATGGCTGCCATTCCGCAGGCGCGGACGTTGTGAACGCTCGCAGCGGTGGGGACGCCCCAGTCCCAAAGAAGTTCACCGAGCTGGCGTTTATGACCTTTTGCGCGGAGGGTCTCGACCCCCACCCAGCTCGTCCCGCCGGCGCCACTCGTATCGACTGTCCGCACGCCCGCATCTCTGAGCTTTCTGGCAGTCTCGATCGAGATGCCGTTTCCGGTCTCTTTCCCGACGACGGGGACGTGCAGTTCGTTAACGAGCTTCGCGATCGTGTCGGTCCCTTTGGTGAAATCGCGATCGCCTTCCGGCTGAACGAGTTCCATGGCGGGGTTCATATGAACGCAGAGCGCGTCCGCCCCAACGTCCGTTACCAGGCTCCGCACGACGTCCACGCCCATATCACGAGCCTGAACAACACCAACATTGCCAAGAATTAACGCACTCGGAGCCTTCTCACGGACCTTAAAGGTCCATGCGGTGCCGGGGGCCTTCTGCATCGCTCGCTGGCTGCCAAGCCCGAAACCATAGCCACGTTCTTGTGCGATCGAAGCCAGCTCCTGGTTCACTTCCGCTGCCCGTTCGTGGCCTCCGGTCATCGCCGCGATCACAATCGGAGCCTTCAACGTCTTTCCGAGGAGATTGACGGAGGTGTCGATTTTGTCGATGTCCAGATCCGGGAGGGACTGGTGAACCAAACGTACGCACTCGAGCAAGGTCGTGCGGTTTCGGTAATTCACCGCATCGGTAGCGCAAAGGTCGAGATGGTCCGCTTTGCGGTCTTCAATCGTCGGCTGAGTCATGACTCTCTCTTGGGATCTTTCTCGCGAGAAGCAAGCCGGCGAGAGAGCCATCGCAACCCAATTTCGCGGTGGCGCTTGTCGTCAAAACAGAGGCCGACGACACTCTCATCATGACGATCGATGAGACGAAAGCCGCCCGACTCTCCGCCTGGCCTTCGTGGGCCTCGATCGGCCTCGGCATCGCGCTAATGGGGTGCGGTGCGCGAAGCGGCCTCGAGACAGAAGCAGCGGCCATGGACGCCAGTGTAGATGCTGTTTCGGACGCCTTCGAAGACACAATCGTCTCTGAAGTTTGCGATGGCCTCGACAATGACGCGGATGGCATCGTCGACGAAAATGCGCCTCCGCAGCGCTGCGGCGTCGGGTCGTGTGAACGGGAGAGCGCCTGCGGCATCGAGTGCGTTCCAGGTCCACCATCGGTCGAAGTATGCGGGCCGGTGGACGACGACTGCGATGGTCGCGTTGACGAGGGCCTTGGACTCGGACCTCTTGGGAACGCGATTGAAATTCGAAATGGAGCAGGCGGGTATGATGCTTGTTCGACTTGCGGGTGGACACTCTACTCAAACCTCGCACCGACCGATGAAGGCTATCTCGCGATCTGGATTCACGGCATCTCGGGAGGAGACGAAATCCCGAATGTCTGGGCGCGGCGACTCGGCCCCGACCTCCGACCGCTTGCGCCGCCAGAGGCGATTCTTCCGGGAATCACAATTCTGTGGATCGGAGCTATCCCCGGGGCGACGTTCGAGGGTGAGACCTTGATTCGCGCGGTAGAGCGTGTCGGCGCATCCGATCTCTCACGCTTTCTTCGCGTGAGTTCATCCGGAGCAGTCACGCTAGAAGACGATTGGCTCCGGGCCGAGCGTGAAGCTCGAAACGCACCGCCGAACGCGATCTTCACCGGAGAGCGAATGGTTGGCCTATCCTTCGAACAAGCGGGCTTCGATTCGATGGAAGAGAATCAAATCCACATTACTTCTGCGAACTTCGACGGAAGTGACTTTCGTGCGTTCGAAATTGCGGCGCCCTATTCACGGGGAGGCAATATCTCAAGCTTTGGAGATCGCGTCGCGATACGCCTTTACGTTGTTGACGCCGACGCGACTCCCATCGACCGGTGGACCGAGTTTATGGTGGTGGACGGATCGGGCATTCCGCAGAGCGGACTTTCGCGAATCGACATCCCGTACACGACCTGGGCGCGATGGATCGCCCGTGAAGATACGATTCGCTTTTGGAACACAACGACGCGTAGTCCGACCGAACGATTCGCGCTGAGCTGGTCCGGGGAACGTGTCGAGGGCCCCCTCCTATTCGAAGATGAGCGTCGCCTGAACGACGCCGGGAGCACCGACGCGATTCTGGGCGAGAGCTCAAGTTTCGCCATGATATGGCAACCTCGGGAGAGCGACGGATTTCGAATTGAGGTTCGGAACAACGAGGGCGCGCTGCTACGAGAAGGTCGCACGGAGGCCCCTCCGCATCCCGTGGACCCCGAAGGTGCGT
>JAHDCI010000101.1:0-10270 GCA_020629955.1 Myxococcota bacterium
GCAACGTACTGATTGTACGCCCAATAGCCGGTGCCGATCACGCCGGCGAGAATGCCCACGCCGAGCAGCTTGGTAATCGGGGAAGTACGCCGGTTGATCTGCTTGATCGTATCGGCGTCATTTCCCAACAAAAGTGGGTCGCCCGCAGGCGGCGCGTCGGTATCAAAGGCGCTGAAATCGTCCATCGGGTCTTGCGACATCGCTCTTGGCTCTCCTCTGCCCGCCGGTGCACACACGCCACGGCCGTCGGCAAGCGCGCACCCTACAAAACAAGGGGCGGGGCAGCAAGCACAAGGCGACGCTTCCCAATTCGCTCCTTCGGGAGGCAGCAGGACTCTCGATTTGCCCGATTTCCGCTCACGGTGTTGTTTTGGCGCGTTTGGCTAATGACGAGCCTCGGCCCCAGCGATACAAAGACAACATGCAAGACCCAAATCGCATCTCACTCGAACACGGTTGGGCGGTGCTCTTGCACGACCTGAAGATCTCGCCGGCCAATGTATTGCGCCGCGCTGGCTTGCCGACGGACCTCAACCCCGCGGGCGGTTTTAAGATCTCCGTGGACGAATATTTTCAGCTTTGGGAGGGAATCGAAGCCGAGGCGAACGAACCGACCCTTGCGATTCGCATTGCGGAGGCGCTCACTCCCGAGGCGTTTCAACCCACCGTCTTTGCCGCGTTGTGCAGCTCCACGCTCCGGCAGGCTGTTTACCGATTGAGTCAGTACAAACGGCTATGTGCTCCCATGGAGATTCCCATTGAGGAGTCCGCGGAATCCTTGGATTTGGGCTGGCGTTGGCTTGAACCCGGTCGCGTTTCGCCCCGCGCGCTTGCCCTCGCAGAGCTCACCTTCATGACCCAGCTAGCCCGCATGGGTACGCGAAGTCGAATCGTGCCTGCGTCCGTTCGTGTGCCTCCCGGCACCACGCACCTCGAAGCCTTCGAGGCGTTTTTTGGGGTTCGGCCGTCGATCTGCCAGGACCACGGGCTTTCCTTTTACGCACAGGATGCCGACCGCCCCTTCCTCACGGCCAATCCGGGTCTGTGGAACGTTTTCGAGCCCGAGCTTCGCCGGCGGCTCTCTGAACTGGAAGCTGGAGCGTCGCTTGAAGAGAAAATCCGCGGTGTATTGCTCGAATCGCTCCCGAGTGGGGAAGGCTCGATCCGCAATGTCTCGAAACGTCTCGGGATGTCTTCGAGGACCTTGCAGCGACAGCTCAAGGCAGAGGGACTCAACTTCCGCGACATTGTTCGGGCGACCCGCGAGTCGCTCTCAAGGCACTATCTAAAGAACACGAATCTCTCGTATCCGGAGATCGCGTTCTTGATCGGATTCGATGAGCCGAGTTCCTTTTTTCGTGCTTTTCGAAAGTGGACTGGCATGACACCGGAGACGGTTCGTGCGGCGGTCTGACGGGCAGCTCGGCGAGCAACTTCACGCCATCCTCGACGGGAGCAAACTGGATGATGAGTCCTTTCGAAAGCGAACGGAGGAACTTCGAGACCAAATCTTCGAATGGGAAGAGGAGCTCAATTTCCGCTACGTGCGACAACTCGAAAGGCAACTCGCACTCCACCTCTCGAAGAGCTCCGACGATTGCGAAACGCAGGAGGCAGTAGCCCTCATTCACGCGGAGAAGAAGACATGGGAAGATAGGACGCCGAGCGCTGCCGAGAGAGTCGCGCTGACTTTCCTACACGCTCGCGTGCTGCACCATATGGGGAAAGACGCACTGCGGATGTTTCGCGAGGCGCTCGATTTGGAAAAGCAACTCGGGACGCAACCGGGCGCGTTCGCATGGGCACACCTTCACTATCTCGCCGCCTGGGCAGACCAAGGCGCGAGCAAAGAAGAGCTTCGCGGCTATCTTCGCTCGGTGATTCTTCCGACAACAGAAATTTGGGTCGAGAAACACGTCGCGGAGATTCGCTCGCACTACGAACGATTCGAGAAGCTCCTGGCCCCGGCCGGACACAAGCCTCGGCACTAAGGGTGGTATAAGGCGCTCGTGACCATCGCACTGCCGACCGGACCAAAACGAATCATCTGCCTGACCGAGGAGCCAACGGAGATCCTCTACCTCCTGGGCGAGGGCGATCGAATCGTGGGACGGAGTGCCTACACCGTCCGGCCGGAAGAAGCGAAAGAGAAACCTGTGGTCTCGGCGTTTATCGGCGGGAGCGTTGAGAAGATCAAAGCGCTCTCGCCGGATCTCGTCATCGGCTTCTCCGATATTCAGGCGGATCTGGCCGCGTCGCTGATCCGCGAGAACCTCTCCGTGCTCATCTTTAATCAACGAAGCATCGCGGAGATACTGGAGGTCATCCTCAATATCGGAAGCCTTGTTGGAAAGCGCGATGAGGCGGCAGCGCTCTGTCAGACCTATCGCGACCGTATCGAAGAGGTCGCATCGAACTCACCATCAAATCGGCCCAGGGTCTACTTCGAGGAGTGGGACGAACCGACCATCAGCGGCATCGAATGGGTCAGTGAGCTTATTCAAATCGCAGGCGGGGAAGACATCTTTCAAGACCGAGCTGGGGGCAAGCTCGCGAAAGAGCGATTTGTCTCCGCCGAAGAGATTGCCGCGCGCGCCCCGGAGATGGTGTTCGCCTCATGGTGCGGCAAGCCTTTCGAAAAGGATGCGTTTGTCGCGCGGGAGGGGCTCGCCTCGCTCCCTGCCATTCAAAGCGATGAGATTCATGAAATCCCCTCGGAGATTATTCTTCAGCCAGGTCCCGCCTGTTTGACCGATGGGCTCGACGCGATCGTGCGCGAGATTCATCGTTTCGCAAAAACGTAGCGGAACCTCCGGGTATTCTCGCTGTCCCCTTATTCGCACGCCGGGGCCTCAGAGGCCTGCGGCATCTCCAGCCCTGCGCCCAATTCTCCACGAACGACTTTTCTAGTGTCCCGCCCTCACCCCGAACCCTCGTTTTCCCGCAACGCGCTCCTTCCGATCGCGCTACTGCTCGGCGTGATTCTTCGGATGTCCGGCGCGGGTTTTGGCGCGGTGCTCCTCGTCGCTGCGCCCATCCTCATTCTTTTCCTGGTGCTGCCTCGTTGGGCGCTCGGACGAAAACGGAAGATCGAGCGCTCCATCGGCGGCGCCCTGTCTCGAAATCAGCTCGATGTACTGCCAGATATTTTGGAGCGCGAGCGTCTCTTCCGAATGTTCGCGTCGCCGGCGCACGTGAACACCATCCGCGGAAACATCGCGGCGGCTCAATCCAAACATAGCGTTGCAAAGGCAGCATTCGAAGCAGCACAAGAATCCTATCGTGGCGAGGCACCTCCTGAGCTTTCGCTCGGTCTCGCGGAGGCCGCGTTCCGAACGGGCGACCTCGCGGGCTGTATCGCTCCGTACCGGCGGGCGCTCGAATGGGATCCAACCCTGTCTCGGGCGAATCGCTCGCTCGCGAGCGCACTCCTTCAACTTGGCGAAGGCGAAACAGACGAAGCCCACACACTCCTGCAGCGAACGAGCAGTCCAGCGAGTGAGAAGGAAGCGCGGACCTACCGGTTCACCCGATGGGCTGCTGCTGCTCGCGCGGGAGAGAGCGTCCAGCCGTGGAAGAGCGACGCCGGAACGCCAGAGACCGATGAGGAGAAAGCTCTTCACGAGGTCGCGAAAAAGTACGCGCCACCGTCTCCCTCGAAAAAGAAGAAGAGGAACCAGAAGAAAAAGCCCGACGGGGCAGCGAAAGATAAGGAAGCGCCGGCGCCCAAATCGGGCTCACAAAAGGGAAAGGGAAAGAAAAAGACAGGCCGGAAGAAGCGTTCGAAGAAACGCTAACCGTCGTGTCCCTCGCTAGCTCTCGCGACGCTCGCTGACGAGTTCTGCAATCGCATTCGGGGTACCGAACGCTTCTTCCGTGAGGTCGTCCACATCGAGCTCGATATCGAACTCTTCCTGGAGAGCGACAAAGACCTGAAGCACCGTCAATGAGTCCAAAATGCCGCTCGTCAAAAGCGCGGTATCGGTTTTCACCTCCACCTCGTTGCCAGTCGACTCTTCGATGGTCTCGGCGATTAGATTGGCGACGGTCTGGGCAAGATCACTCATGGGCGCCGTTGTAACAGAGCGAAGCCCCGACGCGCAACGGATGAAACATCTCGAATGGGGCGCTCAAGAATCGCGTTTTAGGTAGCTCTTTGCCGTCGAAAGAAACGCTTCGCGAGCTGTCTTATGGTCAACGACGGGCCTCGGATAGGTTTTGCCTAGCGTTACTCCAGCTTCGAGAAGAAAGAGCTCGGGCGCATCGAAGGGTGCATGAATATGCTTCTTCGGGAGGTCCTTCAACTCCGGCACATATTTGCGAACGTAGTCGCCCTCGGGATCGAACTTCGCCCCCTGCGACATCGGATTAAAGACACGGAAATAGGGTTGCGCATCGCAGCCGCAGCCGGCGCTCCACTGCCAGCCCATGTTGTTGGATGCCCAGTCTCCGTCGACGAGGTGCTTCATATAGTGCGCCTCCCCATGTCGGTAGTGAATGCGGAGATGTTTCGTTAGAAAGCTCGCGGAGATCATGCGTGCCCGGTTGTGCACAAAACCTTCCCGAAGCAGCTGGCGCGCCGCGGCGTCGACGATGGGATATCCCGTATGCCCAGTGCACCACGCTTCCCAGAGCGCCCGATTCTCGTCGCAATCGAGCTCGCGCCAAGGAAACCCCTGAAAGTTCGCGCGAAAGGGTTCGCGAAGGAGCGTCGGTCGATCCCAAAGCGATTGGTAGGCAAACTCACGCCAGAGAAGCTCATTCGAAAACGTAAACCACGCGTCACCATCTCCAAGCGCATCAAAGCTCGCCCACCACGCCTCGCGAACGGAAAGCGTCCCAAATTTCAGATCGGCCGAAAGGCGGCTCGTGCCGTCGAGGTCCATCCGATTTCGTAGGTCCTGATAGTCAGCGGCGTAGTTTTTCAAGAAGCGCTGCAATCGATCCCGCGCGGCTCGTTCGCCGCCGCTGACAACATTCTCGTTTCGAGAAAGGCCGAGGCTTTCGACCGTCGGCAGCTCCGCCCGCTCGAACGGCGGAAGCGATGGAAGCGGCGGAAGCTCCTTCGGAGGAGGGATCGGCCGCTCGATCGAGAAGGTCTTGCGGAGCGTCTTTCCGAAAGGCGAAAAGACAGCAAAGGGCGTTCCCTTCTTGGAGCGGATCGATTCCGGCGGCGCGATGGTCTCGCCTTCGAAGAGAACAAAACGCTCCCCAAGAGCTTCTCCAATGCGGCGGTCCCGCTCGCGCGCGAAGGGCTCTGTCCAGCGGTGCGCGACGACCTTGTCCACGCTCCATTGCTGGGCGAGCTTCGGCACGACCTCGGTGCTCTTGCCCGCGACCAGCACGAGTTCACTTCCCTTGGCCGCGATATTTCGACGGAGGGAGTCGAGCGAGTCGATCAAGAACTGCATTCGATTGGGCAGCTTCTCAGCGCGCTCAGGTGCAAAAAAATACGGGTCGACGACAAAGAGTGGAATGACCTCTCCGCGAGCCGCCGCGAAGCGGAGCGGTGCATGGTCAGCGATTCGCAGGTCTTTGCCCCGAAACCAAACTATCGTCCTTTTGGTCGCGTTCATCTCTTTTTCCCAGACTTTTTTCCGGACGTTGCCGCAGCGAACATTGGCCTCTCGATGATCAGGGAACAGAGATCCAAAGGGGTTCTGGTCCTGACCGTACGCATTCGAACGAACCGCCGACCAGCGAGACAATTCGTGCACGCTCGGTGGCAATCCACTCCGAGACTCGTTCGCCCAGAGCGCCGGATACATAGGGAAGACCGGACGGATAGGGAAGATCTGAAACGGAAAGTTCGGAGGACGTGAGTTCCCCTTCTTCCCGCACACATCCATGCATCGGGAGAACCGCGAACCGAACCGCCCCCTCAAGATTTCCCGAGCGCCAACGCGGGAGCCGGTTGTCGTGCATCCAAAGCGGAAGAACGTCCGTCGCAACTTGCCCGCCCTGAAAACGCAGCCTCGCCAGCAAACCCGAACGGGCCTCAACACGCTCCTGCTTTCGAGTTCCTCGCTGCCCCGGACGCGCGTTCCAGGCCATATCGGAGACAAAGTTGCCGAGCCCCCAGATCAACGGCACCGAGCGCTCTCCGACGTGAAGCTCCTCCACGGGCATGATGACGTGAGTGCCGTGCACCACGATCGCGTCCGCCCCCGCCTCTGCGAAGGATCTCGCCCAGGTTCGCCACTCCGCGCGAGGCTCTTCTCGGAGTTCGCCAAGAACGTGCACCGTCACCACAACATAGGAGTGCTCCTCCGCGAGGCGCCGAACGCGCTCGGCGCCATCCGGCAAAACGAACGCCCGGCCGACCTCGCCATCTTCCGCGTAAGGCAGGCGGCGCCCGTCGTAGAGGTTGATGATCGCAAGCGACTCCGTTTCGGAGCGAAAGACCAGTGGCCAATCGACATTTGGTGCGACGCCCGCTCCAAGGGTCGCGAGCCCGGCTTCCTGACAGAACGCGATCGTTTCTTCGAGTCCCTCTCGGGTTTGATCGAGCGCGTGATTGTTGGCGAGGCTGACGCCGTGCACCCCGGCCCGAGCGAGAGCCGGCGGCAACCAACGTGGACCATGCAAATGCACCGCCCGTAGACGCCCTTCCCTTTCGGGTGCAGCGTCGTGTGCGATCCGTCGACGGGCCGCCACCGGAACTTCAAGGTTCAGCAATACAAACGCATTTGCGTCCTCTCGCCACAGTCGCGAAACGGGCTCCAGAACTTCCGCAAAACCCGCGACCGGATCACCGCCCTCGTCCGCTCGGTCACGGAGCGCATCGCTGAGGAGAATATCGCCGCCAAGCCAGAGCGTCGGGAGCGCCGGAGCACGAGCTTCGAGAAGCGGCGGATTCTCTTGCGAAGATTCGCTTGCCGCCGGTTCCATGCGGGATGTCGGCCCTTCCGGAGTCGAACAGCTGAAGAGCAGAAAAGAGAAGAGCCACGTGAGCCACCAGGTCGGCACCTGACGCGTTCTTAATGGTGCTTGAGTGCGCAAGTAGAACGCCAACCGTTCTCGGACGTTTCTCACCACCCGGCTACGGGACTTCGTCGATCACAACGACTTCGATCGTATCGCTCGCGACCTCTTCGTCCACGCTCATCACTTCGATGTCGAGTCGGAGCCGCTTTCCAATCGCTTCGTCCGGCATGTTGATCCGGAAAACCGCTTGGTCGCCGACACGCAGAAAATGGTCCCCTCGGTCGGCAACGCGGCGAATCGTCAGCACCCGCGAGAGCGGGACGGTCAGCGCTTCACCGCTATCGATGTCGGTGCCTTCGATCGAGACCCGCATGTCCATGGGATCCATGTTGTAGAGGCGATACGCAAGATCGACGTGCCAGCCACCTTGGGGCCCCATGACCATCTCCATCTCGTCGCCGTTTTCGACAGGAATGAATGAGGTGATGCCCGTCCCGAGAATCACCGCCGGTCCACTCGGCGCATCAATATTCACATCGGGCGTATCTGAATCCGCTGGGCTTCCATCGCGGGACGCATCGCTCGAGCCGTCCGCACTTCCATCGACGCTTGCATCGGCGGTCGCATCATCGTCGGAGCAGGCCATCAAAGCGAGGGCCAAAAGAAGGAGAAGCAAGCGCATGCTCTCATCCTGCGCCAAACCGATTTTCCGTCAAGCGAGGAGCGGAGTTCCGCGGGGCGCGACGAGCAATTCGCGAACGCTGGTGCGGGGATGAATGAGATGGAAGGGATGAAGGTCTGGTACTCTGCTGCGCATGCCAACGATTCCCGTACGCGACGCCATCGTCGACGCGCTCATCGCCGAACTCGGCCTCGACCTGCAAGCAGCTCGTGGCGCAGCCGATATTGCCCTTCGAGAAGTCGCGGACTACCAGGCGAGGGAACTCGCTTCGCAGGCGAAGCCCGTCGCGGTGGCTTCGCCCGCCCCCGAGAAACCGGCGCCCGGGGCGATCAAAACCCCAGGCTACGGGAAACCCGGTTACGCGGGCTCGAAGCTTCCGCCGGACGAGAGGCCGCCCAAGAAGTAGCGTTCAAATCGCATTCGGGAACTGCGAGAGACAGTCCATATAGCCCAGCGCCACTAGCTGCTGGCACAGCTCGAGGGTCATCTCGGTCGTCTCATGAGCGACGCGACCTTCGCTGCCGCCCGTAAGCCAGCCGGCGCGATTTTCCACTCCGAGGACTTGCCCACTGAGCTGCCGTAGGTATCGCATCGCCACGGGATGGCGTCGCGGCTCGACCTCGTTTTGTTCATTGGGGTCTCGGCTCAGATCAAAGAGCACGTAGGTGAGACTCGAACGGAGGACGAGCTTCCAATTTCTCGCCCGGGCGACCCGGCGGTTCTCTTGGAAGTCACTGAACGCAATCCATGGACCTTCGGTCTGCCCCCCGCGTAGGAAGGGCACCAATGAGCGCGCCTCCATCTCATTGGGAACGTTGACCCCTGCGGCCTCAAGGACGGTCGGCGCGATATCCATCGTGGAGACAACCTGAGGCACGCGCGATCCAGCCTCCGTGACGCCAGGCCAGCGAACGATTAGCGGCACATGAAGAAGCTCTTGGAAGATCGAGTGCCCATGTCCCCACGAGCCGTGCTCGTTAAACTCTTCGCCATGGTCCGAGGTCAGGATGACGAGAGTATTCTCATCAAGGTCCCACTCCTCGAGCTTCTCAAGGAACGCGCCAAAGTGACGGTCGTGATAGCTGATCTCGCCGTCATGGAGCGCTTCCAGGCGCTGCACGTCGCTCTCGCTGAACGTCACGCGCGGCGGCCTGCGTTTCGCGTCTTCGAGCAAGAGATGCGTCCGTCGATTCTGCACTTGTCCGTCGTAATCGGTGCGTGCGTCATACATTCGGAGAAAGTCGTCGGGTGGGTCGTAGGGGACATGCGGGTCGATCGTCTGAATGTAGACAAAAAAGCGTTCGTCCTTGTGCTCTTCAATCCAATCCGCGGCTTCACCAAAAACATTCGACGCGTTCGTATTCTTCCGCTCACGGATGTAGTTCGTGTAGTGATCCCAACCTTGATCAAAACCGAAGGCTCGCGAGACATAACCATTTGCCAGAAAGCTCGCGGTCTCAAAATCAGCCCCCTGAAACGCTTCACCGAGCGTTGTCACATTGTGGGGAAGGCGGCTGGCATCATTTTTTGCGCCGTGTGTTGCGGGAAAGAGACCGGTTAGAATCGAGGCGACGGCAGGCTTCGTCCAGTTCTCCGAAGACTGCGCGCGCTCAAAGAGCATGGACTGCTCCGCGAAGGCATTCAGCGCGGGGGTTCGGACGCGAGACCGACGATTATACGGTCGAAGCTTGGAAGCGCGCAGAGTATCGACGGTCAGGACGATGACATTTCGAATGTCAGCCGCAGCAACGAGCTGGGGGCGGGGCGTCGTCACCCGAAGCGTTCGCAGCGCGACATCCCCTCCGCTCGCGCGAAGCTCGAGACGCACCAGGTTGTCGGAGACCTGAGCAAGTGAGAGTCCCTCCGACGCAAAACGCTCGCTCGCGCTCAGTTCACCGAGCGAGCTCGTCTCGCCGCCTTCTGGCGTCGCCGAGACCGCGAGAGTTCCCGAGCCGGTGTGTTCAAGGTCGAGGCGCACATCTTCTCCGGCCGGGACCTCGACGACCCAGCTGAGCTCGGTGCCATCCTCGATGACTACCGCCGGCGCGCCTTCGCGCGCGCGAACGACCGACGCGCTTGGAGACTCTCCTGTTCGTTCCCCTCCGCCGCGCCGAATGTGCAACGAGGCAACCTCGAAACTGACATCTTCGTCATCGACGCTTGAGGTCTCGGTACCACGCAAGAGAAGGTAGTTTTCGCCCGTTCGGACATGCTCCGCGGGAACCTGAATCGTGATCTCCTGAAAGCCATCTCCTTCGATGGTCGGTTCCCGAAGCGTCTCTCCGTTCATAAACGAGAGAAACGGACCGCCACCGACGTTGCGAACCTTCAGATCGAGCGCCAGTGGGCCAGGCTCTCGAACGTCGAAGTAGATGCGGCCCATGCGGCCGAAGCGGGAGAAGGTCTCTTCTCCGCGAGTCCCATCCGAGAGCCAGCCGCTATTCCAGTTGCCGCTCGTGTACTTGAACCGGCTCTGCGTTCCGAAATCGATGACCAGCCCACCGTGGTCAACATCCGCGAGATGCGCGAGCCGCACGAGATCCGCATGGGTGACTCGATTCCCGCGCGCGGGCGCCGGTCGTTCGGGCACGACCTCCCCCGCGGTGCCTTCCGGTTCTTCCTCGGAAGGTTCTGCGTTCTCGTCCGTGGTCTCGTCCGTGG
>JAHDCI010000101.1:10370-17246 GCA_020629955.1 Myxococcota bacterium
CCTTCCGGTTCTTCCTCGGAAGGTTCTGCGTTCTCGTCCGTGGTCTCGTCCGTGGATTGGGACGTTTCGGTGGGTTCGCTTGGCGTCTCGCTCTCGTCGTCGTCGCAGGCGAAGAGCGCGACCGAAAGAGCGCTGGTAAGCAGCAGCGAAAGAGCGAGTGGCTTCGCGAGCGCGAAGCGTGGCGTGGGCGTTTCTTCTCTCATCACTTCCCTCCTCGGAGCGCTTTGATCGCAGCTTCCGCTTTCTCTAGCGCGTCGCTCAATTTTCGAACCTTGGACTCCAGTCCTTCAACCCGCTGGTGTACCTCGGTCTTCTTCTTTGCGATGTTCATCGAACGAAGACCTCGAAGAATATGAACCGCGTGCTGACGAGGGAATCTTCCCGCGAGCTGGCGAAGCGCCGCATCGGAGCTGCGATCACGTGCGCTGATCAACCCCATGGCGGCCGCCTTCTGCACCAAAAACGCCGAGTCTCGAAGCGCGGTCCGGAGCACCTCAATCGCCTGCTCGCGCTCGCGTTTCTCGAGGTGGGTCGCAAGCGTCGCAATGCCGGTCGCAGCGTCCGCGCGGACCACGGGAGAAAGCGAAAGATCGATCAGAACCTCTCGTAGGGTCTCGAGCGTTTCGAAGAGACGCGTCATGCCGAGCCCCCGGAGAGCGCCCCCTTGCGCAAATTCGTTAAATCCACGAGCGCGCGCTCCCGCAGAGAGGGTCTCGAGCGGCGCATCCTCTCGCTGCTTGCCGAGTGCTTCAAACGCGGCGGCCTTCGCCCGCGGGGGCAGGTCTTCAACACGCTTCACAAGCGCTTCGATGACGCCCGGATCCTGATAGCGGCCAAGGGCATCCGCGTACGCTTTGCTCTCCATTCCGGGCACGTGCTCCGCGAAACCTTTGATCAGGGCCTCGAGCGCGGGTTGGCTCTGCGCGTCTCCAAGCGCCATCGCAAACTCTGCGCGGACGCCCCAATGCGGTTCTCTTGCGAGGCGTGACGAAATCGCCGCGATATCCTCTCGCTTGCCCCGCTTCGCGAGCGCCTTCCCGGCGAGAATTCGGCCAAAGAGGTCTCCGGATTCCAGCTCTTCGAGAAGACGCGGACGGCCTGGGTCGAAATCGAGACGGTGCAGCACCTTCTGATCCGGGTCGATTCGAACGCGAGTCGCCTTGCCGGGAAGCGTCACGATTAGCTTTGACTGATTTTCGAAGCGGAGGACCTTCGTCTGCCGCTCTCCATCGACCCACCATGCAACCTCGATGTCGAAGTCGAAGAGACCGATCTCGCCGCTTTTCTGCGTCTGCTCCAGCGTCAGAGTGCCGCTGAGGGAGGCAGCATCGTAACGATAGCTGCCTTTGAGCTTCGGATAGCCAGGCTGGAAGAACCACTGCTCGAAGAACTTCGCCAGCGACTCTCCGGTGACCTGCTCGAAGGTGCGGCGGAAGTCGTCCGTCTCAACGACTTTGCCCGCGAAGCGCGCGACATAAACCCGCGTCGCCTCCCAAAAGAGATCTTCACCAAGCTGCTTTCGCAACATATGAAGACGCCACGCTCCCCCCGGGTAGAGGTGGTAGTCATACATATCGAAACTGCTGTCGAAGCGCCGGGTGACGATCGGTCTCGCGTAGCGCGTATCGCTTTCGCGCATGTAGTTTTGGCCGTCGACCCAGAGATTGTAGTCCGCGTCGTCTTTGCCTCGATCGTGCTCAATCCAAACGGTCTCCATGTACGTTGCCCAAGATTCTTTGAGCCACGCATGTGCATAGTCGCGGCAGACGATCAAATCGCCGAACCACATATGCGACATCTCGTGGAGATTGATGGAATCCATCACGTGCTTAAACTCGCGCGCGAAGTCGTCATCGAGGAGGTATCGAGAGTCCCATGAGACGAGGCTAATGTTCTCCATCGCGCCGCCGATGCCCTCCGCCGCGAACTGGAAGTACTTCGGGTAGGGATACGGCGTGCCGAGCTTTTCCGGCAGCCATTTGAGCATATCCGAGGTGCGGTCGAACGACTTCTCGAGGTTCGCCTCAGTGAAGCGACTCCTCGGTGCAAATGCCGCAACCTTCACACCAAAAACATCCTCAGAATCGTAGCGGACAAAATCGCCGATTGCGAAACACGTCAAATAGCTCGGACAGCCTTGATCGAGATTCCATTTCGCCGTCTTCGTACCGTCGTCATGCTCTTCGACCCCAACGTCGGCACCGTTGGCGAGGATCTCGAGATTGGATGGGGCCCGAATGGACCACTCGAGGGTTGGGCGAACTTCGGGCAGGTCGACCGTGCAGAGCCAATAGCGAGCTCGCTCGGTCTCGTGATCGGTAACGGCGAAGGTGGGCGCATCGGGCCGTTGCTCGCTGGGGGTCGAGAAGTAGACGCCGCCCTCCGGATCGCTCACCCGATAGCGAAGTTTGATCGCGCGAACCTCACCGCGCTCAAACGCCTCGTCCCATGCGAGCTGAAGCTCGTGCCCATCGTAATCGTGATCGACGCCCTCCCCCTCGACGCGCAGATCCTGAAGGGCGATGCCATGCAGGCGAAGCGACCTCGCGCCCGGGCGCCGCGCCATCACGTGATGCGTGAGCTCAACATCGAGCGCTCGGGCATCCAGATCGACGCGAAGGGCAATCTCCAGATGCTGTGGCTCAAGCGTCATCACGGGCGCATAGGAGGGAAGCGTTTCTTGCGAGACGAAGGCCGAGCCCTTGGCCTTCGTGAGCTTTGCTCGAGAGCTTAGGCGACGTTCAGCGTTGAGAATGGTCATCCCCGCGTTCTTAGCCCGCGCGAGCCCAATGCGATAGCGCTCACTGAAAATTGTGATCGGAAGCGTTTCGTCGCTCAAACAATAAGAGCGCCACCAAGAAGATGTGACGCTCGAATTCCCGCTGCGATTTGCTCGGCTGCACCGCCGATTGTTCGCTACTCGGCAGGCTGCGGTGCCGGCGCCGCGTAGGGGACGGGTTTCACGCGCTCGCGAAGCATCGCTTCGATCTCTTCGAGCGATCGCTTCTCCTCTCGAAGGTCGACAAACTTCTTCGCGAGGGTCTTGTACCGCCGCAGCATGAGGAGAATCCAAATCACGAAGTAGTCGAGCCCTTCGAAGACGATCGCATCGTGGTCGATATACTTCTGCTTCTTCTTGTCGAAGTCTCCCGGCATGTCGGTCCAGTGCCGCGCGGCCATCTCGTGATGACCGATATGATAGCCATCGTTAAAGCAGCGCCGGTTGTAGCGAGCGTTGATGCAGGTGATCGAGCTTCGAAGCGGATCCTCCGGATGGTCGGGATCGATAAACGCGTGCTGGGACCAGTTGCCCGCCATCATCAAAAACCGAACGGTCACGACCGGGATCACGAGCGTGACGAGCGTGGGCTCCCAGGCGAAGTAAAGCCCGACAGCAACCACGGCGTAGTAAGAGAACTCGCCGACGATCATCCTGCGCAGCTGTTTGTAGTTCCCGCGCTTGATGAAATAGACGCTGAGTTCTGGGACGATGAAGAAGAAGAAGCGTCCCCAATAGAAAAGAAAGTGAAGTGGGTTGTCCCGCTTAAAAGGCATGGTCGAGGAGAGATCATCCTTCAGATTCTCCTCGGCGTGATGCATGCAGATATGGTGTGAGTAGTAAGTCTCGGGGGTCTCGCCGTTCAGCGGTCCCATGATCCAAACAAAGACCTTCTGCAGCCATCCGTACCCCTTCTTAAAGGGGGGGCGGTGGCTAATATTGTGCAGCATCAAAATGTAGCGGTCTGTGAACCCCAAAAAGGTGAGCGCGAGGTAGATCCCGGCCAGCCACCAACGAAAGACGCCGGGAAGGAAAAGCGCGATCGCGAAGGGAAGCTGGATCGCCAAGATCTGGAAACCGAGCTTCATGAAGGGAAGGTCGCGCGGGTCGCGGATCATCCCCAGGCCGATTCGTTCGAGAGCGTTGTAGCTCGTAGGTTCCGAATAGCGCGGATCGTTTCCGGTGATGGCACTCGCCTCCATTACTGGTTCTCCATCGTTGCGAGGAGGTGCTCGAACGCCCCCTCCGCGGAGGCCACCGTCGCGGCGGGTCCGACAAGTTTAAAGAAGACTGGGCCCTCTGGACCTTCCACGATCGCAGCGAGCATGCGCTGATCATCCTGGGGCGGCCCGCCTCGCATGCCGTCCGTGAACGTGCCGGTCACATCGAGCGTATGAACCGTCAACCCGTGAATTTCGCGTTCCGAATTTTGAGCCTCGGCCGGAGCATCCCCATTTCGGAACTGGCCCTGCCAGCGGCTGAGATTGTCTGCGATCGAGCCGCCCATTCCTGGAAAGTGAAACACGGCGAGAACCGCTTCGCCGGCCTCGCCGGCGATCGCATATTCCGCGTTTCGCATCGGGCTTTGCGGTGCTCTTGAAACGAGAGGCTCATTCACTTCCCAACGAAGCCCTGCAAGCGCCGGCGCCGCGGGGTCCACCTGCGGCGCGCGTGGCCTCGCAGGAGCAGCGTGTGGGTCTCCATGAGGGGAGCGCGCGTTCGGCGAGATCGGGGGAGCCTGCATTGCCGAGGGGGCTGAATGCGCGGGCGAGGTTTCCGCGACTTCCGGTTCTCCGGCTTCGATTTCGGGACCGCGATTGCAGCCGAACGCGAGGCCGCCAGCGATGACGGAGGCCCAGAGGAAAGCGGCGGGAGATCCCATTCGAAAGCTCATCTCCGGCTTGTATCGCAACTGCGTGCTTCCTCAAGTCAACGCGTGAGCGGGTGCACTGGTGTCATCCCACTCCACCGGCCACCTGAGTGGCTAGAGGATCCGCCAGTCACGCACAATTTTCGGGGCAATTCCCGCCGATCTCACCTCGAAGTGTCGCTTGTAGAGCCTGGCACGTTTCGTGAAAGACCCATGCGGTACCAAGGAATCATGATGCTCCGACTACGAAACGCCGTTTCTCTCTTCAGCTTACTTCTTCTCACCATCTTCGGGATGAACAGCGCCGCTTCCGCTCAATGCGAACGCCCGCAGCTGCTTCTCATCGTGGACAAATCATCGAGCATGCTCGGCGAGCTTTCCCCCGGCCTCAGCAAGTGGGACGCCGCGGTCACAGCACTCGGAAGCGTCACCGGTGAGTTCGAAGAGAATATTGACTTCGGTCTGTCACTGTTCCCGTTCGAAGCCCGCCAGTGCCAACCGGGTCAGGTCGTGGTGGACATCGGTCGGCGTTCTTCCGCAGATATCCTCGCCGGCCTGGGCAGCCCTCCTCCGAGCGGCGGAAGCTACACGCCGATGGCCGCGACGATGGACGTCGCCGGCGCCTACGCGCCTCTCCAAGATGGTTCCCGTGAAAACGTCGTCGTTCTGATCACGGACGGCTGGGAGTGGTGCGACCCCTACGACGCGAGCACGCGCTTTAACGTCGTGGAGAGCGTCAGCGATCTTCGCGAGCAGGGCATTACGGTCTTCGTAATTGGCTTCGGTGAGTCGGTGGACGCCATCGCGCTCAACCGAGCCGCCGCAGCGGCGGGCACCGCGCGCCCTGGATGCGACGTAGGTAGCGCGGATCCAACCGCTGCCGACAACTGCTATCTCAGCGCCCTTGACGAAGTCAGCCTCCGCGAGGCGATTGGCCGCGTGGCCGGTGAGACCGCCGCAGAAGAGTGCGACGGTATTGACGACGATTGCGATACGTTCATCGACGAGGATTTTGACGTCGACGGTGACGGGTTCACGACCTGTGGTACGCGGACCGACGAGCCAGGCGCCCCGGACCCAGGTCGCGTCGACTGCCGCGACGACGACGGTGACGTCTTCCCGACCGCGACGGAGGTTTGCGACGGAGTGGACAACGATTGCGATGGCGAGACGGACCCCGGATGCGACTGCCGCGTGGGTGAGACCCGAGCTTGTGGTTCCGATGTTGGTGCCTGCATGGCCGGCTCACAGCGCTGCCGTCCGACGGGTTGGGGCGAGTGCATGGGCGCGGTCAACGGCACGGAGAACGAAGCCTGCAACGCGGTCGACGAAGACTGCGATGGAGTCATCGATGAAGACGCTCCGTGTCCCGAAGGATCGCTCTGCGACGACGGACGCTGCGTCGACTTCACCGAGCCGCCCCCCGCGGATATGGACACGGATGGCGACGGACTCCTCGATGAGGAAGAGTGCCCCGGCGGTCGCGAGCTCGACAGCGATGACGACGGCATTCCGGACTGTGAAGACCCGGACGACGACAACGACGGTATCCTCACGATCAACGAGCGCCCCAGCCGTATGAACGTGGACACCGACGACGACGGTCGCCCAAACCACTTGGATCCTGACGATGACAACGACGGCGTGCCGACCTTCGATGAGCGCCCCGGTGGCGTCGATGCGCAGACCGACGATGATGGAGTGCCGGATCACCTCGATGTCGACGACGACAACGACGGTCAGCTGACCTCCACCGAACGTCCCGGAGGCGCCGATCGCGACACGGATAGCAACGGCACGCCGGACCACCTCGACCCTGACGACGATGGAGATACCCTCCCCACCCGTCAGGAGCGTCCGGGTGAAATGGACACGGACTTCGACGCCGACGGTATGCCGAATCACCTCGACCCCGACGACGACAACGATACGATCCCGACTCAGCAGGAACGCCAGGAAGACACCACCTCGGATGACGACTTCGATGGTGACGGTGACCCCTCCTATCTCGACACGGACGCAGACGACGACGGGATCGACGATATCGTGGAGCTCGATGGCGACGATGATGGAGACGGTGCGCCGAACTACTTGGACGACGACGGTGTCGGTGGCGGCGGGCTCGGCTACGCCGGCGGCGGCGCAGGCTGCAGCGCGAGTGGCACGGGCGCCCCGATCTTCGCCCTCTTCATGGCCTTCCTCTTCCTCCCGCGTCGCCGACGCGACT
>JAHDCI010000350.1 GCA_020629955.1 Myxococcota bacterium
CATGGCGACGAACACGATCATGGTCACCATGGTCATGACCACGGCAACCACGGAAACTTCGAGGCGGTACTTGGCGCGGAGGTCGCCCGGGCATTAGGCGTGCCGCTTGGTGCGGAAATCGAGCCTACGCACGGCGTGGAAGGCGGACATGCGCACGACCACGCTCATTTCTGGACGGTCGTCGGCATCCTCGAGCCCACCGGCACTCCGATCGATCGGGTTGTGTTCATCAACCTCGACAGCTTCTTCGCGATCGAAGAACACGCGGAAGGAGCGCTCATTCCGGGCACGCGAGAGGCCGGTCTCAGCTCACTTCTGATCTTCCCTCGCCCCGGCGTACACAAAGCGATGCTTCTCGGTCGTCTCAATCGCCGCCCGGATATTCAGGTCGCGGATGTCTCGGAGCAGATCCGAAATCTCTTCACAATCGTCGGCAGCGTCGACATCGTTCTGCTCTGGATCAGCATCCTCGTGGTGATCCTCGGCGTCATCTCCATCATGGTGGCGATCTACAACACGATGAACGAGCGCAGACGCGAAATCGCGATCCTCCGGGCCATCGGAGCCTCCAGATCGACGGTCCGCGGGGCCATCGTAGGAGAAGCTGCGCTACTAAGCGCCATCGGTGCGTTTGTCGGGCTTCTATTGGGTCATATGCTGGTCGCGATACTCGGCGGATACATCAAAGAAGTCGCCGGTTTTCAACCTTCGCCCGGCAACTTCGCTTGGCAGGAGTTTGCCGTCATCGGGCTGGTGGTGTTGGGCGGCGCACTGGCCGGCTGGATCCCGGCGATGAAGGCCTACCGAACAGACGTCGCGAGAAACCTAAAACCACTTTCCTAGTGGCTTGGCCGCGAAACGAAAGCGAGCCCCGGAATGATCCCCTGCATTGGGAAGTTCAAAAATCGGAGTAGCGCATTTCGGATTTGAACGTAGGGTCCTTGTAGAGCGATGAGCGAAGAAGAAACATCGGAAGAAACGAGCCACGTCGAGGAATCTTCGGCGAAGGCCGAAAAGAACTCCGGGGCAAAACCTGCGGCGGCGAGTTCCGAGCCTCGAAGACGAGATTGGACCGACACGGCCATGCGGGGACTCGTCTTCCTTGGGCTCGCGGCCCTGATCACCACGCCCATTTACTGCAAGCAGGACGTCACCCAGAACTTTCAGCGACCGACCACGTTTGCGGCAGATCGCTCGGAGGAGGAGACGCTTGAAGGCCGGCTCGCTTCCCGGATTCGCACGATCATTACGCACGCGGTGCGGGACGAAGAGGTAGAGGAAGCGACTGCAATTCGAGAAATTGCAGACCTCCTCGCGACCGAAGACCTCGGGACGGCCGAGGAACGAAACGAGCTCGCAGACGACGCTGTCTCGAATATTCTGGCGCGCGCGGCGGAAACCTCCGACTTGGGCTTCGCAGCCATGCAGGACGCTGCGATTCGGGGGCAGTCGCAAATCGTGGCGCGTCAGCTGATCGTCAGCCTCGGAGGCGAAGTATCGAACGGCGGCGAAGAGGCGCCCCCGGGCGATTGGACGCCAGCTTCTTGGCCAGCCCTCAGCAACTTCGAATACACGGAGGGCATGGACCTCCCCGCCGATGCACGCGCACTCGACGACACCAACGTCATGGCGTGGGGCTACCTGCTTCACCTGATGGACGACCAATACCTGCTGGTTCAAAACCTCTGGTCGTGCTGCTTCGGACGCGCCCCAGACTTGCACGAGGCGATCGTCGTGCGCCTCCGAGAGGATGGGCGTGAATACGAAGGACGCGGCGTACGCCTCTACGGAAAGCTTGAAGTGGGCGAACTCCGCGAGGATGGCTTTGTCACAAGCCTGTACCGACTTGACGCAGATCACCTGCGCCCCATGTAGAAACCACGAGGCGGAACGCCGGTTTACCGGCGCCATCTCCGCTGCTATCGCCCCGCCATGCAACGCGCTCTTGGAATCCTCGCGGCCATCACTGGCCTCGCCTTCGGCTACGCCGCCGTGCATATCTCGCTTTTCGGATCGGGCGCTTCTCTTCCCGTCGAAAACGCACTCGAGACAAACGTCGCCGACGTCACAACGATTCCCGGGCCCGCTGGAGAAGACTTCGCATTTGGGGAGGTCATCATCACCCGTCCCGGCACTCGCGGAGTCGAGCAAAGCTGGACCGGCATTTACGGCGAGCGCGACCTCACGATGGCCAATGGGGAAACCTATACGATGCCCGATCCTCGCGAATGGGAAGGGATTGTGCCCTTCGACTATGTCGAGGTGAACGAGCTTGAGGCCCTCTCCGGAATGCCGCTCGCGACCGATGGGGCGGAAGAGGTTTCAAGGCATATTCCGCCGCCCTACGTCGTCGGAGTTCACGCGCTTCGACCGGGAGACTCGATCGTTGCCGAGGTGAGCGGGGATTCTCTTACCAATGTGCACGTAGGCAGTCGCGCGGAGCTCGAAGAGTGGCTCGGAAATCGAGAGAACGGGCGCTGGCCAGCGGTCGCGCTGCTCGGCGTGATGGCGTTCGTATCGGTGCTCTTCGCACGTCGCTCTCTGCTCTCGCCCAAAGACGCCTAAGCGCGAAACCCTTTGGCAATCGGCTGCGCCCTCCCCCTCTTTCGTCGGCCTAGCGGTCGACCGAAGTGGCTTGTTTTGCGCGGGCCCAAAAGTCGCATCTGGCCCTCGACAGCCGGGCGCACGCTGGCTAGATAGGCTCCTATGCTCAAGCAGACGTATATCGAAGACCT
>JAHDCI010000102.1 GCA_020629955.1 Myxococcota bacterium
ACCGTGCACTGGCTTGAGTCATCGCAGCCGGGGACGCAGATTGGACGATCTGGATAGTCATCCTGCGTGTCGCATTCGTACCCTTCGCGGCACGCGGAGTCGTCGCACGATTGAACGCAGAGCCCGCCGCGCTGTCCCTGAATACAGTGCGCACCTTCGGGGCAGCCGGTGTTCGATTCCACATCGCATTCGAGACCGAGGCACGCGCCGCCGGGCCAACCGCCGAAGCGCTCCTCGAAGCAGAACGCGCCAGAGGGGCAGTCCTCTTCCGAGCCACATGCGTCACCAAGCTGGCTATCCGGATCAAAACAAATGCCCTCTCCGACAAATCCGCCTGCCTCATCGCATTCAAAAGCTTCGTCGCAATCGCGTTCCGAATCGCAGCCCGGGATGCAAACACCCGCGCCGATCGCGCCGCATCCATATCCGTCTCGGCATGCATCGGGCCCGCTGCCGTCGCAGTCGTCGAGGCAGAGGAACATGCCGCGTCCGACTTCCGTGCAGGTCGAGCCATCCGGACATTCGCCGCCGCCAGCGCCGCCGCAGAACTCTGTACAATACCCTCCGGGGAACTCGGTGATGCAGAACTCGTCGCAATCTGCGCTCGTTTCGCAGCTCTCCCCAATATCGGATTCAACCGGCGGAGGGGCATCGGGTGAGGCGTCGTCTTCGCCGCCGTCTTCGTTATCGGCATCTGGCGTCGCGTCGATACCACTCGCATCGAACACGATCCCTGCATCTTCCTCGGGCTCGATCGACCGTGGACACGCGGAGAGGAGGCTGAGCGCACACAATAACGAGAGCGTTTTTTCTGAGAAATTGAGCGTCCGGAGGCCTTGCATCCCCGAAAGTTGCGGTGCGTCGTTTCGCTTCGCAAGGAGAGCGCGGTTCACTTGGGTGTGCGGCTTTGGCCAAAAGGAGGCGAAAATCGTCGAACTCGGAGGCTTTTGAGTGCCTACGAATAAACTCGCAGTCGTTCGAAACGCCCTACATTTTAGTGGCCCGGAGTTGGGAAACGGGATTTCGCCGCTGCGATTGCCTCTCACCTCGAAAACCATCCCTATTCGAGAAAACTCAAGGGGCTCCGCGGAAATTGCGTGTGAGATTACGTGGCAAGTGCATCGCGATGACGAGACCATTGCATCCTCGTGGCGCTCAGGAGAGAATCCGGAACGTTATGCAAGACGCGCCACCGCCGCCTTCGTCTGAGTCTCCGCTTCCCGAGGGACAGGACCCAATTCGCTTTTGGCCTCTCACGGACGTTGGGCGAGTTCGCGACCACAACGAAGACAGCTTCCTTGTCGACAAGAAGATGCAGCTCTTTGTGGTCTGCGATGGGATGGGCGGTCACGCGGCGGGTGAGGTTGCGAGTTCGATGGCCGCGCGAACGGTTCGCGATGCGCTTTCTGCAGAGCGCGATGCCATCGACGCGTTCGTGAGCGAAGACGCGAGCACGACGCGAAAAGATCTGCTCCGCTTGATGGAGGCGAGCGTGCAACGCGCTTGCTCCGAAGTTCATCAGGAAGGCGTACGAGACGAATCCAAGCGAGGCATGGGGACGACTCTCGATGCGCTCCTGGTGGTTGGACGCCGCGGCTTTATCGCTCACGTCGGGGACGCGCGAATCTACCTTTATCGGCAGGGCGCGGTTCACCAGCTCACGGAAGACCATTCGCTCATCAACGAACTCCTGAAGCGTGGACGTCTCACCAAAGAGCAAATCGGGAAGGTCTCGTACAAGAACGCGGTGACCCGCGCGGTCGGAGTCTATGAAAGTGTCGAGATCGATGTCTTCGATTTCGATATTCTTCCCGGCGACCGTTTCCTGCTCTGCTCGGACGGGCTTCATGAATACCTCGAGGAAAGTGAGCTTCAGAAGCTCTTCGAGGACATCCCGGAAGAGGAACTTACCCAGCATCTGATTCAGCTCGCCAACGACCGCGGTGGCAAAGACAATATTACGGCTCTTGTTGTCCGTATTCCCGAGAGTGAGACGGGCGCTGACAAGCTCGCGCGCGAGGTTAATCTTAAGCTCGAGATCCTCCACAAGATGCCGCTCTTCCGGTACGTCAACTACCAAGAGCTCGTTCGTGTTGTGAATATCACCGAGGTTCGACATTTTGCACCAGGGCAGAACGTTGTGCTTGAAGGCGACGATGGCGACGAACTCTTCGTCGTGCTCTCCGGGTCGGTTCAGGTGCATTCTGGATCCACGGAGATCGTGCGTCTCGGACCGGGTCAGCATTTCGGTGAAATGGCGCTCGTCGATAAAGCCCCCCGCAATGCATCTGTGAGCGCACTGGAAGCGAGCAGCATGCTTGCGATTCGCCGCCGCGACTTTTTTGAGTTGATCCGCAAAGACCACGATGTCGCGGTGAAGCTTCTTTGGAGCTTCCTCGGTGTGCTAGCGAAGCGGCTCCGGACAACCTCGCGCGATCTTGGCGAGGCACGCGAGCAGCTTAAGGTTGAAGATGAGTTCCTCGGCGCGGAAACCCTACCAGGCTCTTTCTCCGCTTCCATCGGGCTTTCGGGCGACGAGCGGGCCACGGTTGATCTTCGACCGTCCACGCACGATGTCGAGACCTCTCGCGCGAAGAAGCCAGCTCCGAGAGTTTCGCATAACCCGGTGACTCCGGGAGGTGCTTCGCCGGTGCGACCGCCGGCGGCGACCCGCGACGATTCCGACTCGGATGAATGATGATTCCGCTCGTCAGACCGTCCGTCGGCCAGGCGGAAATTGAGGCGGTCTCGAGTGTTCTCCGCAGTGGCATGTTGGTGCAGGGAGCGAACGTTCGCCGGTTCGAGGAGATGCTGGCGCAGCGCTGCGGTCGGTCATTTGCGATCGCCGTTTCGAACGGCACCGCTGCGCTAGAGCTCGCTCTCGAAGCCATCGAGCGACCGCGAGGTTCAGGCGCGCGCATTCCGGGGCTCAGCTGGCCCTCACCGGGCCATGCTGCAAAGCGCGCCGGATTGGATGTAGAGCTCTTCGATGTCGGCCGCGAATCGTGGAACCTGGAAGCGTGCGGATCATCGCTCACGATCGCAATTGATCAGTTCGGCATGCCAGTCGAGCGAGAGACTTTTGCGGTCGCGAACTCCGACGCGGTCATCCTCGAAGATGCCGCCTGCGCGATCGGCAGCCTTTTTGCGGATGGTTCGCCCTGCGGAAGTCTTGGCACGATCAGTTGCCTGAGTTTTCATCCACGGAAAATCGTGACGACCGGCGAGGGCGGGGCGTGTCTCACCGATGATGAGGGCCTGGCGCAGCGACTTCGCGAGCTTCGCAATCATGGCCAGCATGGGCTTGGTGCGAAGCGGCCGGGCTCTCCTTTCGCGCGCGCTGCGGGCAACTATCGACTAACGGATTTTCAAGCGGCGCTTGGCATTCAACAGCTGATGCGACTTGATGATGAGATCGCAGGTCGAGAGTCGCACGCCGCGACGATGAAGAGTGCGCTCGGAAATGTGCTCCAGTTTCAAAAGACCACCGGTCGCCCGAATTACCAAACCCTCGGAGCACTGCTACCGGAGACCGTTAAACGAGATTCGTTTATCGCAGAATGTCGCGAGCGTGGTGTGCAGGCGGGGCTGCTTAGTTACGAGCTCTCAGCGATTGGAACGCTTGGCGAAGCGAGCACTCCGAACTCGGCGGAGATCGTTCGCCGAGGGATCGCCCTTCCACTCTTCGCAGGACTCCGTGACCAAGAAGTTGCGCAGGTGATCGAGGTTACGCAAGAAGTGCTTGTGGAGCTTGGCAAGCGGTGAGCGAAATGAGCGAGGAGATCCCCGTTCTTCAGGTGAAGGGCTTGGTGAAGACGTTTCAGGTCGGCTTCTTCCGAAAGAAGGTCGAAGCGGTTCGGGGCATCAGCTTCGAAGTTCGGCGGGGCGAAGTCTTCGGCCTGCTCGGTCCGAACGGCGCGGGAAAGACAACGACGATCAAATCGATCCTCCGCCTGGTTCACCCGAGCGCGGGGGAAGTGACGCTATTTGGAGAGCCGTCGAATCGACGCGAGACGATGCGGCGCGTTGGGTATATGCCGGAGAATCCCTATCTCTATCGCTACCTCACTCCTCGGGAGTTTCTTGATTTTGCCGGCCGTCTGACCGGCCTGCCGGGACCCGAACGCAAGAAGAAGTCCATCGACTGGATCGAACGCGTCGGTCTTTCTCATGCAGCGGACCGGCCCATCGGAAAGTTCTCGAAAGGCATGATGCAGCGCGTTGGCCTGGCGCAGGCGCTCATGCATGAACCGGAGCTCATCATCCTTGATGAGCCGATGAGCGGTCTCGATCCGATCGGACGAAAAGAGGTGCTCGATTTGTTGATGGAACAGCGCCGAAAAGGCACGACGCTGCTCTTTACGAGTCACATCCTAAGCGACGTCGAACGACTCTGCGATCGCGTTGTGATCCTTCAAAAGGGAAAGGTTCACGCGTCGGGGCTGCTCTCTGAGATCGGAGCAAACGACGAGTGGGAGCTTCGCATCGCGGCGCCGAGTGAGGCGTTATTGGACAAGATTCGTCGCCGGGGTTGGGCGGAAGTTGGCGAGCACGGTGTCTATGAAATTCGCGTACCGTCCTCTGTAAAAGACGAAGCGCTGTCGATGTGCGTCGAGGATGGCGCTCGCGTTGAAGAGCTCCGTCCGCGACGTGGTCGGCTCGAAGCGCTCTTCACAGACGAGACGAGCGCGGCGCGAAACAGCGTGGAAGAGGAATAGCAAGCGCTGACCTGCAAAAAAAAAGAGCCCTCCAAGAGAGCTCCTTTTTTTGTCCTTGGACGCTTCTACGGGATCGCGGCCATTCCCCGGCGTTCAAGCTCGCTTACGATAAACCGGACTGTCGAGTCGAGGTTGAGTTGGTCGAGCGTGAATGTGAGGTCCGGATTGTTCGGGGGCTCGAAACCGTCGAAGTTCGCGTCCGGCCGCCGCTCCTTGCAGAGTTCAATATCGGTGTTCACATAGACCGCGATGACCCGGTCTTCGCCGAGCCGCTCGCGCAAGATTTCGCGGTCCTTGGCGGTGTACGAGGGGAAGGCGCAAATGCAGACCAGACCCGCATCCGCGCATGCCTTCGCGGCGCTGACCATCGTCTCGAAGCTCTCGCCCACCGGGTTGACGACCGTCGCCGTCCGACCGAGGTCGAAGAGGTGACGCTCCAGCGCGTAGGCGAGGGACCAGCGTCCGGAGCCCGGCAGGCCGACCATCCAGATGACATTTCCACGCTGCCCCATGCGAGCCGCTCGCTCCCGCGCTGAAACCTGGGTTCGTGGAGAGAGACCGGACCCTGCGCGAAGTTCCTTTAGTGCATCGTCCAGTGAGAGTTCGGAATCACGTTCTTCGGGGCGAATCATCCCCGACGCGACCGTATTGTTGGTCAGCGAATCGATGAGGATAAACGCGCCGGTCGAGCGATTCTCTGAGTAGGGATCATGGAAGATTGGACGATGGGTTGAGAGTCGAAGTCGCCCGATATCGTTGAGCTCAAGTCGCTCGGCGTCGACGTCGCCGAGTGTGTCCATGTCTTTCTTATTGCGGACTTCGTCCACCTGAACGCGCACCGTCTGCGAGGTATGCTTGAGGATATAAGTCTTGTTGATGTCGAGGGGCGCTTCCGACATCCATACGACGTCCGCGTCGAAGCTTCGATGAACAGAGGGCAGTTCACCTTCTCGGACGATCATATCGCCGCGGCTGCAATCGACCTCGTCCTCGAGACGGATACAAATCGACTGAGGAGAAGAGGCCTCTTCAAGCTCGTTCTCGTAAACATCGATGCCCTGAACCGTGGAGCGCGTGCCGGCGGGTAGAACCACGATGCGATCGCCCTTCTTGATCGTTCCCGAGACAATTTGGCCGGCGAATCCACGGTAGTCGAGGTGCGGGCGGAGAACCGTCTGAACGGGGTATCGGAAGCGAGTGTCTTCGGTTCGGCCGAGCGGGACATCTTCAAGGAATGAGAGGACGCTCGGCCCGTCGTACCAGGGCGTCCGGCTGCTACCCTCGACGATATTGACTCCCTTCAGCGCGCTGATCGGGAAGAATTGAACTCGGTCGATTCCGCGGCCTTCGGCTTTCAGCGAGTCCGTGAACTCCAGCATATCCGCCTTGATGCGCTCGAACACACCTTGGTCATATCCGACCAGGTCCATCTTGTTCACGCAGACAGCCAGGTTCGGGATGCGCAGCAAAGACGCGATGTAGCCGTGTCGTCTTGATTGCTGAAGCACGCCGAGGCGAGCGTCGATGAGGATGAGGGCGACATCGGCGGTCGACGCCCCCGTCACCATATTGCGCGTGTACTGAACATGGCCGGGGGTATCCGCGATGATGAACTTACGCTTCTTCGTCGTGAAGTAGCGATATGCAACGTCGATCGTGATGCCTTGTTCCCGTTCCGCGCGGAGACCGTCCGTAAAGAGGGAGAAGTCGATCTCCTCATCCTCCATTTTCGTCGCGCGTCGAACCGCTTCCAGCTGGTCCTCGAAGACCATTCCGGTGTCGTGAAGGAGGCGTCCGATCAGAGTTGATTTTCCGTCGTCGACTGATCCGATTGCCACGAAGCGAAGAAGCTCTTTATCGAGATATTCGTCGAGGTATTGGGTGATATTGTCGCGAATCAGAGGATCGTCTTGTACTGCTGACACGTTATTGTTCCCGTAAAATCAGGGGTAAAATGATGGTTCGAAGAGGGGTTTAGAAGTAGCCTTCGCGCTTCTTGCGCTCCATCGAGCCGTCTTCGTCGAAATCGATGAGCCGCCCTTGGCGCTCGGAGAAACGGTTGAGCAGCATCTCCTGCACAACCTTCTCGACGGTATCCGCCTCTGACTCCACGGCCCCGCTGAGGGGATAACAGCCGAGGGTCCGGAAACGCACGCTCTTCATTTGTGGCTGCTCGCCATCCTGGAGGGGCATGCGATCGTCATCCACCATGATCCAGGTGCCATCTCGCTCGACGACAGGACGCTCTTTTGCGAAGTAAAGCGGAACGACCGGAATGTCTTCGACGAGGATGTAGAGCCAAACATCCAGCTCCGTCCAGTTCGAGATCGGGAAGACCCGGACGTTTTCGCCCTTATTGATTCGTCCGTTGTACAGATTCCACAACTCTGGCCGCTGCGCCTTGGGGTCCCACTGGTGGAATTCGTCGCGGAATGAGTAGATCCGTTCTTTTGCGCGCGAACGCTCCTCATCACGGCGGGCACCGCCAAACGCACAATCGAATCCGTATTTGTCGAGTCCCGCCTTCAGCGCGACGGTCTTCATCACGGTTGTGTATTTATTCGACCCATGCGTGAACGGCGTGATGCCGTGTTCAACCCCTTCGTGATTGATATGCTCGATCAGGGTGAATCCCAGTTCCTTCGCCATACGATCTCGGAACTCGATCATTTCGCGGAACTTCCACGTCGTGTTGACGTGCATGAGCGGGAACGGGGGTGGCCCAGGCGCAAACGCCTTCATCGCAAGGCGTAGCATCACCGAAGAATCCTTACCGATGCTGTAAAGCATAACCGGGTTGTCGAACTCGGAGGCGGCCTCGCGAATGATCTGAATCGCTTCGGCTTCAAGTTGCCGAAGATGAGTCAAACGGTCGTGTAACGTCATCGCCGCTAGCTCTAGCTCTAATTGCAGAAGTTGGCCAGCAACAGGGGCGCAAATAATACTATTCCTACCGGATAGGTATGTGAATTGTGGGCGGAGAACTTCTGACCAAGATGGGGTGGATTGGGATTGGACGATACAGGAGGTCGAAAGCGAAACGGTGAAATCGCACGCGAGAAAAAAGTGTCAGTTCTTTAGAGAAAACTCTCAGTGGAATACGCGGGAAGAAAATGCGATTTCTGCGGCGTGCATCTCGGAAGAATCTGAGGTAGGTTCCCGAAACTGGTGAATGGTCTTGTTCAGCGAGGCAACAGTTCATCGAGAGGTCTCTAATGCTTTATAAAAGAATCTTCGTTATTGGGGTGGCGCTGTGGGCGCTGGGTGGAACAACCGCGGAGGCACAGTGTCCTTGCGACCCTGGCTCACCGTCGACGATCACAGGTTCGGGGTTCATCCTCGGGACGCCTGGCGACGACTGCATTCAAGGCAGCGCCGGAGTCGATGTCATTCTCGGACGCGGTGGCAACGATGTTGTCTGCGCGGGCGACGGCGACGACCAGATCACGACGCTTGGAGGCGACGATATTATCTTTGGCGAGGGTGGTAACGACACCATCTCCGCGGGAGATGGGACCAACGAAGTGAACGGCGGGGATGGGGCGGACACCATCTCAACGGGGAGCGGCCTCGACAGTATCGAAGGCGGCGATGGCGCCGACACGATCAATGCGGGTGATGGCGCGGACACCGTTTTCGGTGGTCCTGGCGATGACGAGATTAATGGTCAGGGTGGCGACGACTTCTTGGTCGGCGGCACCTTCCAGTCGTTCATCGACCCCACCTCGGAAATGACCGGTGATGACAATATCAGCGGCGGTGATGGTTCGGACTCGATCTACGGTTTCGATGGAAACGATACGATTTCCGCTGACGCGGGCGATGACTTTCAGGTCTTCGGTGGGGCTGGAGATGACACGATCTTCGGAGGCGATGGTGCCGACATTCTCGATGGCGAGGAAGGCGCAGACCACATCATTGGCGGCGCAGGGGACGATGTCATTTTTGGTGGTGATGGTGGCGACATTCTTCAGGGATGTGGCGGATTCGATGACCTCAATGGTGAAGGCGGCGACGACTTCGTTTATGGCGACGGTTGTGATGCTGGGTCGGAGGACGGAATCGTTGACGACGTTGGCGATCTCATCGGGGGCGACACCTGCGGATTCAACTCGGAGGACTCCTTCAAAGCGTCCTGCACGACGCTGACACCCGCGTCGATTGATAACGTTCTTGTGAAGGAAGATGCGGGCGCCTTCGTCCTCGAATTCACGACCACGTCCGAAGCTGGCACGATTGGTTACGAGATCCGGGACGAGGCAGGAAATGTCCTTGGGTTCTTGCCTTCGAATCAAGAGTCTCCGCTTGGCGGACAATATGCGATTCGTCTCGAAGAGCGACCGAGCACCGTGCAGTTTATTGAGCGCACGATCGACCGGGATATCCGTCACGATCTACGCCCGGCCCTTTACAGCGCCAACCCCACCTGGCTTGGAGCCGCTTACGCGTGGAATAGTCAGGTTCGCGCGTTGCAGCCGACGACCCCTCCCGTGGTTCGTCACGTGATCAGCCGCGGCGCGGCCGATGCGGCCGCGTTCGAAGTTGTCGGTGACCACCTCGGCCTCGCGGAGATTCGTTTCGAGCAGCTCGCGACAGCGCTTGGGGTGGATGTGACGGAAGTTACGTCCGCTGCGGCTGCCGGTAATCTGGAAGTTCGCACCTCAAATGGCACGGTCGCGTGGCGTGCGGTCGAGCAAGGTCTCCAGGTTGTCACCCACGGAACACGTGACGCTTTCGCGAATGCACGTACTTACTTCATTGAGATTGGCGCGGGTCACGAGATGGCCACCGCCGCCGGCGTAGTCGCGTCGATTGGCTCTGGGGTGGCAGCTCGCAATGTTCACCTGGAGGAGCAGAGCTTCCCCGGCACGGTGTCCTTGCGTGACGGTCGCCAGGATCTCTTCTTCTGGGCCAACCTGATCGCAGGCGCGACCGGACCGTTCGAGACCGCGCTTCCGGCGACGGGCGATACGACGATCCGTTTGAATGTTCACGGTTCTTCGCCCGGATTGAATCACTTCCGCGTGCTCGTTGATGGCGCGGAAGTCGGCCGCGGAACCGTCGAAGCTTTTGAGGCATCGACACTTGAGCTCTCCGCGAACCTCAGCGAGTCCACTCTTCGGGTGGAAGCTGTTGCGGCACCCGAAGGTACGATGAGCAGCCTTTACGTCGATTCGGTCGATTTGTCCTTCTTGGGCACGGAGACTGCCATCGATGGTTTTGCGACCGCGAACGCGGCCGAAGGGCGTGCTCAGGTCAGTGGATTGATTGGTGGTGACGTTCTCGCGTTTGAGGTGTCCGACGTGAACGCGCCGACCTTCCTCGGAGAAGTCGCGACCACGGATGGTGTGGTCGCGGTCTCCGATGTTGAGCGACTCTTTGTAGCGGAAGCTGCAACCTCCGTTGAGCTTCGTCCGGTCTACTTCGCCGACGTCCCGGCGGATGCGAACTACATCATCGTGGCGGCAGAGCATCTCGCTTCGTCGGCTTCGCGACTTGCGGAGTACCGGAACGCACGCGGCCTTCGCTCCGCGGTCGTATCGATGCGTGACCTTCGGGACACGTTCGCCGCGGGCGCGAACGATCCGGCGGCGATCAACGCTCAGCTCCAAGCACTTGTTGAGCGTGGGCAGGATCTCGAAGGAGTTGTGCTCCTTGGACAGGGCACGTTTGACTATCGCGGTATTCTCGGTGCCGAGAGCGCGATTCCGTCGACGTTGCTCGCTACGGGCGCTGGGCTAATGCCGGCCGATATGCTTCTTGGTGATGTCGATCACGATGGAACTCCCGACCTTCCGCTCGGCCGTATCCCGGTCGCGGAGGACGCCGAGTTCGATGGATACCTAGCGCGTCTAGCGCGCTTTGAGTCCCGCTCTGAGCGTACCTTCTTCGGGTTCTCCGACACGGGTTCGGAAGCGCTCGACTTTGGAACGGGCCTTGCGGACGTCGCCCAGATGATGGGCATGGAGCACTCCATTCTCTCGCCTTCCGAGAGCATTGACGAAGATCACGCCGCGGTTCTGGAGGGAGTCTCGAACGCCGATATCGTGACCTATGCGGGTCATGGCGGTCTCGACCGCCTCAGCGACCGTCGGCTGCTGACGACCGCCGATGTGGAGTCTCTGACGGAAGTTGGCGGAATCTTCTCCGCCTGGACCTGCAACATCAACCGATTCGACATTCCCTCGTTCGAGTCTCTGGGTGCGGCCATGGTCGCCCGCGGGGGCGCCGTGGCAGTGGTCGCCTCGGCTGGTTGGTCGGAGCAGTACCAAGTGACGGCTCCGCGCGAAGCGTTCTTCGCTGGGCTCGCGGCCTCCAAGAGCCTCGGTGAGAGCACGCTTGACGCGCTTCAAGCGGGTGGCGAAGGGTTCTCTGCATACAACTTGCTCGGTGACCCGGCGATTACGCCGAACGCACCTGCCGATGCCTCACCGGCACCTTTCGCTCCCGGCATCAACGGTGGCGTTCGTCCCGTGGAAGTGACTGAGCTACCCGCCATTCCCGGTGAGAATCTCGGTGATGGGGTCTTCGGTATTGAAGAGATCTCGGGTTGCTCGACGGGTGGTGCTCCCTCCGGTGGTTTCCTGATCGCGCTCGCGGGCCTCTTCTTCGTACGGCGTCGTCGACGCTAAGCAATCGAATCGCTCTAAGACAAGGCCCAAGCAGTCCTGCTTGGGCCTTCGCCTTACTGGCTCGACTGAATACCGAAGACCTCGCAAGCAACGATCGAACACGGAACCATGACGGTGAACGCGCGACAGAGCCCACAGCGGGATACGAGGATTCGAATCCAGGGGGATTCGATGCGTCCCGTGCTTCGTGACGGAGAGTCGTATTCCCTCACCCTCGTGCCGCCTCGTGTTGGGGACATTGTGGTGTTTCGGGATGGCGAAGGACGTCTTGTCGCCCACCGCTTGCTGGGTTGTTATTGGAAGGGAAGCACTCGTTACCTAACTCGGGGAGATGCCGCTCGGACCGTTGATCCCGCGTTTGAACGAGGTGCGCTTTTGGGCGTCCTTCAGGTTCCCGTACACTTGCACGAGCGTCTACATGCGCACGCTGCCTTTGTGCGCGAGCTTGGTCGCCGTTCGTTTGCAAAGCTCTCTCGGGTTCTCCACGCTTCCCACCGGAAGACCGCATGAAAATCCCGAAGCTCATCAAAACCTGGCCGAATCTATCTCGAAGCGGAGCAGGCGACCGAACCATGTCGATCGGGCTTGGATGCACCACGCTTGAAGTCACCGGGATGGACGAAGAACTCTACGGCGCGCTTCATCGCCGCTTTAGCGCGTTCGAGTCAAAGGTTCCGGCATCCCTGACGATTCAGATCGAAAGAGCGGCTGCGGAGCATTTCGTGCCGTTTGAGCCGGGACAGTGGGAGTATCGCGTTCACACCGAGCGCGCGGACGAGTACGTTCGGGCATCCGGCATTGCCTTCGCCGCAGAGCTTGAGCTCAACGAGTTGCATGCGTCGCTCGCGTTCGGAGGCAGTTCAGATTTGTTTTCACAAGCCGTGGAGAACGTTGGCCGCCTCCTGCTCGCGACGATGCTCTTGCGCTCTGGCGGATTGCTTTTTCACTCTGCTGCGATCGTCGATGAGGGCCAAGCGAGGCTTTTCGTTGGCCGGTCGGGGGCGGGCAAGACAACACTTAGCCGAATGATGCGTGACCGCGGGTTGACCGTAACGAGTGACGAGCTGAACGCGGTCACCTTCGACGAGTCGGGCAGACCCATTCTTTGGGGGACGCCGTTCGCGGGTGATTTCGGGCCAACTCGCCCGGACGCGCTCGGTCCTCATCCGCTCGCTGGCATCTTCTTGCTCGAGCAAGCTCCCGAGAATCGGACGATTCAAGCACGTGGCGCGCGGGCTTACGGTTCTCTCTTCGCGGCCGCGCCGTTTGCGAACGCGGAAAGCGCACTCGTTCCGGAACTCGAGACGTCCCTCGAACGTTTCGTCGGTGACGTGCCGGTTCATATTCTTCGATTTCTTAAGGATCCCAGCGTCTGGGATGTGGTGGCAGCATGACCCAATTTCGATTGCATCCGAGGGTTCGATTCCGGGAAGTCGCGGGCGAGGGAGTTCTTATTCTCCAAGAGAAGTCCGAGGTCGTTGTGATGAACGAAACCGGCGCGGTCGTTCTGCGTGCTCTTCAGGGAGGCGCTTGCGACCAGGAGCAAATCGCGGCGAAGTTGTCGGCTGCGTTTGATGTTGAGGTTGGCGATGCGGCGCAGGATGCCGCTGCGTTTTTGAGTGAGCTGGTTTCGTTGGGCGCGATCCAGGAGGTGGAGTGAGCTACTACTCAAATCTTCTGGCTCGAGCGGTGAACGAGGCGCAGCCGGTGACGGTGATGCTCGAGCTGACGTATGCCTGCAATCTCGATTGCGAGTTTTGCTACAACGACGTCAACCTAGAGGGCACGCCCCTCATGCTCAAAGACTACGAATCGATCTTCGATCAGCTCAACGCGATGGGGGGACTGCACGTCACGTTGAGTGGAGGCGAACCGCTCGCACATCCGGAGTTCTGGGCGATCGGCAAAGCCGCTCGCGAACGCGGCTTTGTGGTTCGTATTAAGAGCAACGGTCATGCGCTCGATGAACGTCGCGCGAGACGCCTCCGGGATGAGATTGATCCGTTCAAGATCGAACTCAGCCTGCACGGTGCAACGGCCGCAACCCATGACAAACAGACACGGGTTCCGGGGAGTCATGAGCGACTGCTTCGCAACATCAAGACGATGCAGTCTCTTGGCTTGCGACTGAAGATCAACAGCACCCTTACCGCCTACAACGAACACGAGATGGAGGATATGTTCGCCCTCGTGGATGCGCTTGGTGTGCCGTTTCGGATCGACCCGGAAGTGAAGCCCAAAGACGATGGTGACGACTCGCCGCTCGAGATGACCGCAAGCAAAGAGGCGATCGCGCGTTACGAAGCAATCCTACGTGAGCGTGCGGCGAAGATCCGAGCGACGATGGAGAATCGCGGACCGGAAGTCTCTGACCCTGGCACCCTCGCGCCGATCAAAAAGCACTGCGGGGCGGGCTCGAATTCGGTCACCATCGACCCGATGGGCAACGTTCTTCCATGTGTTCAGTGGCGTGAGACCCTCGGCAACGTTCACGAAGACTCGCTCGCCGACATTTGGAGCGGTGAGGTGGCGAGAAAGGTCCGCGCGCAGAACGAAGAGGTGAAGCGCTCTCTTGACGCTGACTACGGAGAATTTGCACGAGAATCCGCGTTCTGTCCTGGGCTGGCGCATATGGTTTCGGGCGATCCGACAAAACTATACCCGGCTGCCAAGGGCCGGATTGAACGCGCGAAGGCCCGCGTGCGTCTACCCCTCATTCAATAATCCGAGAGAGATCTCTCAACGAGGTTTCGGCGGGCTAGGTCCCGTGCTATCCTCCACAAACGGTTAAGGAAAGATCATGACCAAGTCCGACAAAACGAACCAGGTATCCAACTCTGCGAATCAAGAGCGGCGCCGCTACGAACGACCGAAGATCGTCGCGCGCGAGCCCCTCGAGGCCGTGGCAACTGTCTGCGAACCTTCGCCCCCCGCGAAGGGACTCGGCGTCTGCTCGATCGGTCCGATCGCGTCCTAGTCACCTATCAAGCAAGGCCGGAACGACGGTCTTGAAAGTCGATGCGCCCCCAACCTCGTGAACCCGCTTTCTTATGGGTTCATTTTGGTTGCGGGCGCTTTCTGATCCACGCTCTTCCGACCTGCGTATGATGGTTTTGGTCTGACTCGAGATGACGCTTTCCAAAGCCATTCGAGCGGCCGTCGCAAACGAACGGCTGCGTGCTGAACTCGCGGCTCTCGTGGAGTCTTGCGAGGGGGTGACGCTCCTACCCTTGAAGAGCGCACAGCTCGACGCGATGGAGCTCTCGCATCCAGAACGCGCACCAACAGATCTGGATGTCCTGGTACGACACGAACAACGGTCGACCTTCATATCCTTGATCAAGAATCGAGGATACGAAGCGCGCGTCCTTGAACGAGGCGAGCGAGCTGGACAAAGCTACCGAACGCCGACGGGCTACGTGATCGATGTTCACACGGAGCTTTTCGCGCCCTACCTCTTTCGCATGCCGGCCGAGAAGGTCTGGGGTGCGTCGCTCGATGGTGCCGAGCTATTCAACTTGCCAGTTCGGCGTTTGAACGACGTCGACCTGTACGCCCATCTGCTTGGAAAGTGGGCCCTTGATGGTGGTTCTGACCTGCTTCGTCGCGAGGAACTTCGAAACGTGCTGGGGATGCTTCTCCAGCGCCATTCTCCACAGCAAGTCGCGAAGGCGCTGAGTCGTCGCGGCATGCGAAGAGCCCTCTTCGCCTTCCCGGAGCCCTCGCGCTCAGAGCGTGCCGTGCAGAGTTTCATCTACGACCCCACGGGTGTTCCCCTCCGTGTGTTGTCGAAAACCCTCCGAGGTTCCGATCAATCCGAGCTGCGGCGGCTTGGTCGGCACCTGCATAATCACAGCATTTTTGAGACAGGGGCGGCACTTTCGAGCGCGCTAAAATTTCGGATGCTCAGATCCCGCACACGGGTTTGATACACTCCAGGGATGGTCGCGAACTTGGTTCAAGGGGAGAAGCGTCGCATGAATCGAGCTTGGGGAAGCTCGGCGGTGCTCTCAGGGTTGTTGCTTTCTATGCTCGCAGGTTGTCCCGCGGACGATGCGGTTGTTGATGGCGGCGTCGATGCCGGTGAAGATGCTCGGGTCTCCGACGGGGGCTGGATGCAGGACGGCGCTCGCGATGTTGGGACGGGCGACACAAGGCCTCCGCCGTGGGATGGAGGTCCTCCAATCGGGGATTGCGTTCCAGAGAACCTCGCCGACGATATGGTGCGAGTCTGCATTCCCTTCCCAAGCGGCGTGCGCGAGTTCGTTGTTCCACTCGTCGACCATTCGTTTGGAGACCGTCCGCCTCCCGATACCGCGAACTTTGATTCGGGGTACGAACCTGGCCCTGGCGAATGCTCTCAAGCGACACACGACCGCTACTGGGTCCGTGGACGCGATGGTCAGATCTACCGAACGTGGCACCCTCCCAGCGCCGTTGACGTTGAGACGGGCGAGCCCTGTCACTTTGGTCATGAGCACGGCGATGATCCTCGGACTTCGGTGCTCTACCAGTGGGCTGGTGGCGTACCTTTTGGGATCGTGAACCGTCTCGCGCAGGTTGACGGCCATCATCGCCACGAGGATCACTTCGGTCACAAAGTCGTTGTGCAAAACGATTGGCAGGCTGTGATCGGAAATCCACCCGATGGAGAAGCGATCACAGGAACGGGCTTTCGGTGCCACTGGCTTTCGAAAGTGCACCAAGGCACGCACTCTGGAGACGCTCTGGGCCACAACGAGCACGAGTATCAGAACAACACGATGTGTGATGACGGTGCGATGCGGATGCCAGACCCCGGACGTGATGTAAACACGGGACCGACCCATCATACCGCCTCCTCGATCCGAACCCTTACGACGTGGGGGCCGCCCGGCGCCTTTAAGGCGTGCGATTCGCTCGAGCTGATGTCGTATCCCGGAGATGGTCGCGAGCCTGACGAGGATGCCGACACGAATCGCGAGATCAAGTGCGCAGATTTCCCGAATGGTTGGGTCTGGCAGGAACGTCCCCGTCCCATCACGAGTGAGAGCGGGCATCTCGACTATGAAGGGAAGGGCATCGACGAGCTCTGGAAACCCTGGGCGACAATCTACAATCGCGAAGGAAGCCGCATCTTCCTGTCGTCCGCGTACTATGTCGTGCGAGATCCAATCCGCGTCTACAACCCCGAAGGTGGGCCCATCCCGCGCCGTGACGTCGATGGTGACCGTGAAGTAGACGCATGGATTCCGACACTCGAGATGTGCTTTGCGCATCCGGAAGTTCGCATCTGTGAAAATCTGCCTGAGTTCCCCACGGATGTTCCTCAGACCGAATGGTGGCGTTTGCCACAGAGCCCCTTCCGAGGTGTGGTCCGCGTCATTCATCCAAAGCGCATCGACGTCGCCAACCGTTCGGATCGTTCGTGGTTTTGCACGGACTATCGCGGCGTGGAGACTTCCGCGGATCCAACCTTTACCGACCGCGGCGTGCCAATGTGTCCGGAAGGACAGCTCCCGCAGTACGTCGCCAACACTCAGAATCTCTGGTGGGGCGACGCGACCTGGGGCCCCGCTGGAGGCCGAGGCGGAATCGATGGATCCGACGTCAACGCCCGAAACGGCGGAACGGTTGGCGCTGGGTACGGTCATGAGTGGGTGAGGTTTTTCGACGCTGACGGGATTCATGCTCCGAACTGATTTGTTTTAGGGGTCTTTCATAAAGACCCCTCTCTCCTCGGGCGAAGCCCTCGTCGATTCACC
>JAHDCI010000103.1 GCA_020629955.1 Myxococcota bacterium
GCCTCATCTTCGAAGTGGGAGGCGCACGAACGCAGGTGCGGTCGCCGTCGATCGCAAGCTCTGGCAATACGTGGGCGCTCAGCTGGGCGGAGGCCGACGCGTTCTCTCCTGGCACCGGCAGCGAAACCGGCGTCATGATGACCGTCTCCGGGATCCGCGCTGGCCGGCCGCGGGTGATGACGCCGGAGGGGCACTACGCCATCCGGACCGGGCTCCTTGGACGCGGCGATGGGAGCTTTCTCTTCTATTACACCGGCGGCGTCTTCCGCCTCGGAGACGCTGAGAATTCCCTCTATCTTGCGAGCGAACCGCGGGAATCCGTGCGTCTTCTCGAAGCCGGAATGGACGCGGGCGGAGACGGCGGCACGGGAGGCCCGGACTACAGCAACCTCTACCGGCTCCATGCAGCGCCAGGGCAGCGCCCCCTCGATGGACACGAAGGCCCGCTCAACCAAGCCGTGCTCGAAGTGTGGCGCGTGGGCGAAAATAGCTTCGGCAGCGACCTTCATTATATCGAGCTGCACACGCTCGACTTCGAGGACGGCAGCATCACCCGCGAGCTTCTCGAGCAACGCGCGCCGATGACCATGGACGGCGTCCTTCCGCTCAGCCCCGACTTCGTCGAAGGGTACAACCTACGGCCAGGCCGGGAGGGGCTGTGGGTACTCAACCTGGCCTTCGGGGAAATCACGATGAGCGAACTCTTTTTGAGTCACGTCTCGACACGGCGCCGACTCTGAGAGAACGGACCTGCGTTAGTGCATGCCTCACTGAGGCCACGGGCTCACGCATCCCTTGCTGCGCACGAACGGTCCTGGGCTAGCGAAGGGAGAAAAAGCGGCGGATGCGACTGAGGAGTGCGTCTTTTTCATCGGCAATCTCAGCGAGCGTCTGCCGAGCGTTCGCGTCGCTTTGACGCTGCTCTCGTTCCGCCAGGACTTCGCTGAGCGCCTGACAGAGCTTGGGCTCGGATTCCAGAATGGGCGCGAGCGCAGGTTTGCCGATTTCGAGAAGGGCGGTCTCCTCGAGCGCGATCACCGTCGCGCTTCGGCTGGCTCCGGTCATAAGTGACATCTCTCCGAAGAAGCGTCCCGGGCCAAGCTCGGCGAGCTTTCGGGAGGGTTCCCCCTTTCGGACTTCGACCTTGCCACTTAAGAGCACATAGAGGGCTTCGCCGGCGTCGCCTTCTCGAAGGATTGCCTCACCGGGCGCATAGAGACGGGTGTCTGAAAGCTCCCCCAGTCGTTTTCGTTGTGCCTCGGAAAGCACCGCCAGAAAGTCGACGCAATCGAGCGCCTTCATCCGCGCTCGGACCCGGGCTTCTTCTTGGGGAGCCGCGTCGTGGCTTTGCGCATTGCGCACTTCGATCGAACGATGAGGAACTGAAATCGAGATACCCGCGCGCGAGAGCGCGTACCAGGCTCGTTCGCGGACCTCGCTCGCTACTCGGTCTCGATGTTCGAAGGCCTCGATGTAGAAACGGGCGTCATAGCGGACACCTCGCTCATCGAACTCGGCGACCACGACAGATGGCTCGGGCGCGGAACGGACGCCTGGGACGGAGTGGAGCATCGCTTGTAGAACACGCCGGACTTTTTCCGGAGCGAGCGTCGGGTCTCCGTAGATCGAGACCGTTCGCCGGGCATGCACCGGGTTGGCGGTGAAGTTCTTGAGAGGTGTCTTCGCGAGCGTATTGTTCGGTACGGTGATGTCGGTGCCGTCGATGGTCCGCACGCGGATGGCTCTCCAGTTGATATCAACGACCTTGCCGATATGCCGGTCGTTCGCGTCGAACTGAATCCAGTCCCCCATTTGGAACGGGCGCTGGGCCTGCATGGCGAGCCCCGAGAACAGGTTTCCGAGGGTATCTTGGAGCGAGAGACCGACGACAGCCGTAAGAAGTGCTGAGGTTGTCAGCAGGTCTCCGGGGTCAACACCGGCGGTCTGCAATGTGAAGAGTCCGGCGCTCGCGTAGAGTAGGGCTTGAATCAGATCGCCTACGATGCGCGGAACGGAAGGACCAAAGATCCACCGGAAGAGTGTCCGCAGGAGGATGAGGTAAACGCTTCTCGTGCACGAGAGCAAAAGCAGCATCAGGCCGACGTGCCGTAGCCATTGATGCGCGAGATGTTCGTCGTCGAAGAGTCCGTGGCCGAGCACCGTGCCGACGTAAAGCGTCAGAAGAAGCCAGCCGGGGATGGCTCGCCGCCGTTCGGTCCCGACCGCCAGGGTGGCGACGATCGCGAGCGCGAGGCCGACCGCAAGGCCGACGCCGCCAAAGACCGTGATGGAGTCGAGCCAGGGCATCCTCGCCAGAAGGTACCAGGCAAGACCGCGCGCTGTCGCGAAAGCGTTCAAGCGCCGGCTTCTCATCGGGCTCGGTTTCGAATGCCGGTGCTGCGATCCAGTCTTAGGTCACGCAGGCTGCGGGGTGACGAGCGCTGCGAGCGCCTCCTCGAGTCGGGCCGCGGGATCTGGATTCTCGCTGATTCGTTGTGCGCGAAGTCGAATATGAGTTGGCGTGGGCTCTCGCTGCAGAGCGTCCATCTTGGTTCGGAGCTGCCTCCTCGCCTCGTGCACACGCCACGCGACGGTGCCTTCACTGGTATCGAGAACCACCGCGGCCTCCTTGTAAGAGAGGCCCTGAAGCGTGGTCAGGACGAGCGTCATCCGCAGCGTATCCGAGAGTTGGTCAAACGCTGCCAAGAGATGAGCGTAGGATTCCTGTAGCATCAACGCGCGACGCGGATCCGACGGAGCGTCGACCGCAAGTGCGCGTGCCACACGAGGATCATCCAGCGGGGTGACTTTTCGTCGCTTCTGCTTTCGCTTGCCGTTCAACGCACGATGCAGCGCGATTCGGTAGAGCCAGGTGAAGAACTGGCTACGTCCCTCGAAGCGCGAAATGTTTCGATAGGCGCGCAGGAAGGCATCTTGGGTAATATCCTCCGCCTCGCTTGGCCTTCCAGTGAGATGGAGCGCCAATGCGTAGATACGCGGGCGATAGAGGCGCACCAATCGGTCGAACGCCAAACGGTCCCCGCCCTTCGCGGCACGAACCAGCGCGGCAGCGTTGCTGGCGCGGTCTTTCGCGGAGAGTTTTGCCTCGTCGAGAGGTCTCGGCGGGGGTGGAGGGGGAGGCGGGGGCATAGTCGAAATGTACGGAAGGTTCTGTCGCTCCGAAGTGTTGAACTTTTGACGCTCGATGGGGCGGATCCTTTGGATCAAAGTTCACTTTTTTTCTGGATACAGAGAATCGCTAATGAATATAGGCGAATTTCGGGGATGTCGCCATGCCGATATCCCCGAATGGGGACATGTATGACCTGGCTCGCTCAGCTTGATCACACCCCCCAGATCGACTAGATCCTTTTCCCTCCGCCACGGCGCTGGCGGCATTCGACGGGTATCTACCTTGAGAAATAGCGCTTTTCACCATGATCTTCGACTGGCTCTACGGACTGTTTTCTAACGATCTCGCGATCGACCTCGGCACGGCCACGACCCTGATTTACGTCAAGGGTCGCGGAATCGTCTCGTGCGAGCCTTCCGTGGTCGCGGTGCAATTCGACCCGCGCGGCGCCAAGAAGGTATTGGCGGTCGGCAAAGAAGCGAAGGAAATGCTCGGACGAACCCCAGGTTCGATCAAGGCTGTCCGTCCCCTTCGCGATGGCGTCATCGCCGACTTCGAAATTACGGAAGCGATGCTTCGTTACTTCATCGCGCGTGCACACAACCGCCGCACGCTTGTGAAGCCGCGCATTATCATCTGCGTTCCCTTTGGCATTACCGAAGTTGAAAAGCGGGCGGTAAAGGAAAGCGCAGAGGGCGCTGGCGCCCGAGAGGTTTTCCTCATCGAAGAGCCGATGGCGGCTGCGATCGGCGCTGGGCTTCCCATCACAGAACCGAGCGGCAATATGGTTGTCGACATCGGTGGCGGTACCACCGAGGTTGCGGTCATCTCGCTCGCGGGCATCGTCTACTCGCAGTCGGTCCGCGTCGGCGGTGACAAGATGGACGAAGCGATCGTCGCGTACATGAAGCGCAAGTACAACCTGCTGATCGGTGAGCAATCTGCAGAGCGCGTGAAGTGTCACGTCGGCAACGCGCACGCCGAAGACGAACCGCTCATCATGGAAGTGAAGGGCCGCGATCTCGTTGCCGGTGTTCCGAAGACGGTTGTGGTCAATGGTGACGAGATTCGCGACGCGCTCTCCGAGCCGATCAACGCGATCGTCGAAGCCGTGATGACTGCGCTGGAGCGCACTCCTCCGGAGCTCTCGGCCGACATTGTCGACAAGGGGATCGTTTTGACGGGTGGTGGAGCGAAGCTTCGTAACCTCGACGTCCTTCTTCGCGAAGAGACGGGACTTCCGGTCATGGTCTCTGACGACCCTGTCTCCGCAGTCGTGCTGGGCTCGGGCAAGACGCTCGACCACCTCGACCTGCTCCGCGAAGTCACGATCTCGTAACCGGTCTCCAGGCCCGTCGCGAGCGCCGGTTCCGAACGGTTCGCTACTGCGCGGATCAGATCGATGGAAGGGAAGATCTTTCGTCAGGGGCGCCGAGGCGAGCTTTGGTTAACGAACGACATGCCGAGTAGTTCGAAGGAAGAGCAAAGCTCGGATCAGCGTTCCTGGCGGAAGAGGTCCCTTCTAGCGATTTGAACCACACACTAGGCGTCCACGACGAGCGCGCTGCGCGGGAAGCTATTGCACAAGGTGACCCGCCCTTGGCTGTCGCCGGATGTACGCGAAGACTGGGCGCCGACCTGAATTTCACCGGAGACCAGTGGGCACGCACATGCGCGGCACATCCCTCGCTTGCACCCAGATGGTAACGCGATTCCGGCGCGCTCTGCTGCGCCGAGAAGCGTTTCGCCTTCGTCGACTTCAAGCGTTCGACCACTTCGAGCAAAGCGTACCGCATGAGTGATGCCTCGGCGCTCTTCTGTGCTCTGTGCGGGAGCACCGAAAGCCTCTTCGAAAAAGCGGTCTGCTTCGATTCCAAGCGACGCGCACGCTTCGCGGCTCGCTCGAAGGAGCCCTTCCGGCGCGCAACAGAAGACCGTCGTATCGCCGCCGCCTACGGTGCTTTCCTTCAGCAACTCGGCGGACATTCTTGGCGCGTCTTCGTCTCCGAAGAATAGATGGAGCTCGAGTTCCGAGCGTAGCGCCAGGTCTTGGAGCTCCTGAAGAAAGAGCGCGCTCGTGCGGCTTCGATTGAAGTAGAAGAGTGAGGCTTGATGGCCTGCGTGTCGCTTTCGAACGTGCCGTCGCAGCATGGAGAGGATGGGCGTGATTCCGACGCCGCCCGCGATATAGATCGCGCGCGCTGGATCTTCTTCCTGCACCAGGCCATGTGCGCGAGTCGGTGCGTGAACGAGCGTAAGCTTCTCACCGACGTTTAGTGAGTCGCACAGGTGCCCGCTCATTTTCCCGTTCGGCACTCGCCTTATCGTGATCTCGATCGGGCCACCCTCCGCGCTCTCGCGCAGGAGGCTGTATTGCCGGACCAGATTCTCGCCGTTCACTCGCGCACCGACGGAGATAAATGCACCCGGCTTCCACTCTAGCTCTTCCCACCCGGGGGGACGCGCGAGCCTCAGCCATACCGCCTGACCCCCGGCGAGCATTCGTTTGTCGAGGACCTCGCTCTTTGCATTAAAGAAACGCGGCGCACGGAGATATTCATCGCTTTCGGAGTTGGCGTACCGAAAACCCTCTCGCAATCGCTCGATGGTTCGTTTCGGAGAGCGAAGAAGATCCCGCAGTCTCTCGCCGGGAGCGACGGGTGCGCTCAGCGGCAAGAGTTGACGGAGGGTACTTAAAATTCCCCCCGTGATCTCGGTCTGGTTGTAAGGGATGCCGTGCTTTTCACAGATCGCCTGGACATTCCTCGTAATCTCCCGCTGTCGATTGCACGGCAAATCTGGAAAGAGATGATGCTCGAGGTGGGTATCGAGACCGCCCATAAAGATCGCCATCTCCGGGCGATTCTCAAAAGGCACCTCTGCTTCGAGAAGCTCCTTCAGCGGCTCGAGGATCTTCTCCGCGCCGGTGAAGTTTGTGGTCCCGCGAACCTGACGTTCGTAATACGCGTCGCGGTCTTCGTAAGGACCTGGATTTGCGAAGACAGCCACGTTCGGAGCGTGATGTTCGATGACCAGCATGAAGGCGACCATCGAGTAGCCGAGGACCTGGCTCACGTGATTTGCGGCTGCGACCACCGGTGCTTTGGCGCCACCGGAGAGCGGCAGGGAGATGTATTCGCGCCAGGCCCATTTTTGAATGATCGCGAGCGAACGCAGGATGGACTCCCGGTCGAACGCATCTTTGCCCTCCACGCGTGCGCTGCTCGTGGCGGTGTAGATTCCGAAGAGCGGCATCGGAGCCAGGAAGAGGAATGGGATCAATCCTTGGACAAGATGGTGCGCGAGCCAGCTCTGATTCGAGAAGAGGCGGGCGATCGTATATCCAAGGTCGTGATCCTGTCCGACAACGTTTGTCATCGGGTGATGATTCTGGTGGTGCATCCGCTTCCACTGCTCGGGATCGACTACGAAATCCCAAACCCAACGATCGCTTCGAAACTCACTCACCTCCTCGAGATCGTCGTACGAGCCGTGGAGGATATTGTGTCCGAGCTCGGAAAATTCGACGACGACGTGGAGCGCGCGAAGAAGCACTCCGCGACGAAGCGCTTCAATGCTCGTTGCGTCACGTATCAGCTCCACGCCGCGCGCTTCGATCGCGCGAGAATACTGGGCGACGTGACGAATATGCCTCAGGTCTGCCTCGCCGATGCGTTCTCGCGTTCGTTCGTAGAGAGCGTCGAAGTCGGCCGCGAGACCGGCCTTTGAGAGCGAGCTGACTTCCATTTCCCCGATCCTTGCAGCGAAGCCGCTTCGAAAACAAGGATTCGCGTCGAGTGTGAGAGTTCGCCGCTTGCGTTCGGCCTGGGACAGCTTGAAACAAACGTTCCGATGACATTTCGTTCTCCGTTCTTTTGCCTCGCTTTCATGCTCATCCTTGCGATGGCCTGTGGCAGTGCGTCCCATCCAGTCGCATCTCATCAACGTGCCCCGAATTTCTCCGCACGGGATCAACACAGTGAGGTTGTCACATTGAGTGAACTTCGCGGCGCGCCTGTCGTTCTCTACTTCTACCCACGAGACGCCACCCCTGGTTGCACGACTGAAGCGTGTGCGTTTCGGGATGTTTGGGACCGCTTTGAAGCCTCGGGCGCTCGCCTACTTGGGATGAGCACCGATAGCGTGGAGTCACACCGGGCCTTCGCGGAAGAGCACCGGCTTCCGTTCTCTTTGCTATCGGATGAAGGTGGAGCGATCGCAGCTTCCTATGGAGTCTCCGTGCGTATGGGCTTCACGAAGCGGACAACCTTTTTGATTGATCGAGAAGGCGTTATTCGTCGCGTGTTCGAGGACGTGGACCCAGGAGTTCACGCGGAAGAAATTCTTCAAGCGCTCTCCGAGCTCTGAGCTAGTCGTGGTTCAAATCGCGAGAACGGCTCTCTTCCGCCGGGAACGCCGATCCGCGCTTCGATCTGCCTTCGATATACTCGGCATGCTGTTCGCTGATGGAAGCTTGCCGGCGCCCCGATCCAAAAATCATCCCTTCCATCGACTTGTTCCCCGCACTCGATCGCATCGGTCATCGATTGCGATTTCGATAGCTTGCTCGATCATGACGACTCCGATGATCGATGCAGGTTAGATCCGGATCCGAATACCAAACGAAGGAGTGAGTGCGAGGCCGGTCTTGAGCTGCGTTTCGATTCCGTCGAAACCGACCCACCAGGCCTCGAAGTCGGCTCGAAGTTCGAGGAATGCGTGCACACGCCGAAAGCCCGCGCCGATACCGAAGAAACCTCCAGCGCGAACACCCCATGCGCTTCCATTTGCGCGATCGGGTCCAAGTGGACCGAGTTGTCCTTCCGCGCCGACAACGGCCCCAAGCCAGACATCGTAGATTCCGCCAAAATCCGTCCCGTACGCGACAGGGACCTCCAGGCCGAATCGTGCACCTCGGAGACGCATCTCGTCACGGTCGCGAACAAGCGCCCCGCCGAAGAGCGCGAGCGTCCCGACCCAGGCCGGTCGCGTCGTATCTTCAATCACGCCCCATTCGTGCCTCAGTTCGAGTCGTGCGCCCGTACCCGATGCTCCGAGGCCTAGGTCGAAGTGTCGGGAGATGCCATAGCGGGCGCGGGCCACGGGGATCACGCCGCCCTGCAGGAACTCGGCGGCTTCCGTTTCGCCCCGGTCAAGTTCACCTGGTTCGTCTTCGTCCCGCTCTACCTGAAGTCCGCTGGTAACGATCCGGGCTGCGCCACCGAACGCGAGGTCGCCTCTGCGCCGCGGGGTTGTCGAGCCACCGGTCCACAGTGGCTCGGCCGCCGCGCAGCCCGTTAGGAGAAGCGCGAGGGCGATCCGATACAGATGAGGGGGAGGGCGCACGAGGTTCGGTGCGGTTAGGAGTTGACGGTGCGCAGCTTGATTTTGCGCTTTCGCGGACGGCGCGTTCCCGGAGGCGGGTTCCATTCCCCGTCCCGATCGAGGAGGTCGCCGACAAGGTCGTAATCGCCGGAGTTCGTAATCAGCGCCTTGCGTAGCTCGCCGGGGGCGCCTTCCCCATTTGCGAGATGAACGCAGCCGTCGACCTCTGGCGCCTGTCCCCACCATCGACCGGCCAAAAGCAATTCGGATTCTTCGCTCGGTCCCTCGACAAGCACCTCGAGTTCGCTGGCAATGCGTGCCTTTAGGCGTTGACGGCTGATTGGACGTTGGGTTTGCATCAACTTACGGCGTCGTTGCCTCGCGACCTTTTCGGGAACGTCATGGTCCATCGTGCCGCTCTTCGTTCCATCCTCGTGTGAGTAGAGAAAGACTCCCACATGGTCGAACTCGGCCCAGCGAACAAAGTCGAGAAGCTCTTCGAAATCTTCCTCGGTCTCGCCGGGGTGTCCCACGATAAACGAGGTTCGGATCACGACGTCGGGGATTTGAGCTCGGAGGCGATCGACAACGTCTCGGAGTCGCTGCCCACCATGGCCTCGGCGCATGCGGCGAAGCATTGCGTCGCTCGCGTGCTGTAGGGGCATATCGATATACGGAAGGATCTTCGGATGGTCCGCGATCGTCTGAACCAGCTGCTTCGTCAGCTTTTCAGGGTAGAGATAGTGAAGGCGAATCCACCGGATGCCTTCCACTTCGGCGAGGTTCGACGCGAGATCTGCAAGGGAAGGGCGACCTTCGAGATCGCGGCCATACGAGATGGTGTCCTGGCTGATGAGACAGATTTCGACCACCCCCGCCTGCGCGAGCAGCTCGACTTCTTGGCGAATGTCTTGGATCTCTCGCGAGCGCTGTTTGCCGCGGAAGCTCGGGATGGCGCAGAAAGAGCACGAACGGTTGCAACCTTCGGCGATCTTCACGAACGCGCTGTGGCCGCGGTTGGTAAGCCGGCGTGGGTCGGTCGCGCGCATTGTGAAGTCGGCGGGATTTCCCACCATCATTCGTCCGCCCTCTTTGCGAAGAACCGCCCCGAGCTTCAGCATGTCGGAAGAGCCCAGGAAGTGATCCACCTCGGGCATCTGGTCCGCAAGCTCGGTTGGGTAACGCTGAGAGAGGCACCCGGCGACGACGAGGCGCTCGCAGCGTCCTTCGCTCTTCATCTCCGCCATCTCGAAGATCGTATCGATGCTCTCTTGTTTGGCAGCTTCGATGAAGCCACACGTATTGATGACGATCACCTCGGCATCTTCCGGGGCAGCGACGTGCTCATACCCTTCGAGGCCCGCGACCCCGAGCATGACCTCCGTGTCGACCTGGTTTTTGGCGCAGCCAAGAGAAACGAAATGAATCGTGGACATTCAGGAGAGTTAGCAGCGCTCGGGGCAGGGCGCAGTCCGAAGCGTGGTTTTGGACACCTTCCCGGGCGCTGAATCGTTGATTCGCCCTAGGATGGAGGGAGTTTCGCCGTGGTGGTCGGTCTGTTTTGTTTAATGGAATCCAATGCTTGGGGCGAAAAGCTCGCTGTCGTGTAAGTCGAAGCGGAGATGGGCGTTCTTTGGTTAATGACTGCTATCGCGCTCCATTTGTCTGCTTTGGGCCAGGAATTGGGTACGCCAATGCGCCGCGGCGTTGTCGAAACGTTTACCGGAAGGGCGCCTCGTGCGAAGAAGAAGCCCTCGGAGATGTCTGCTCAGACACTTCGTCGAGCGACTGTGAGGGAAGACGATCTAAAGAGTGGCGCGCGCCTGCGATGGGAAAAGAAGTGCTTAAAGCGCTTCTCGCGCGGAGATAAGCGCGCCTTCGCCGAGCTCTACCAGGAGTATGCGCCGCGTCTGTATTCGCAGATCTTATTGCCGAAGCTTGGCAATAGAGCGGCCGCGGAGGATGTGCTGAGTGAAACGTTTCGGGTCGCTTACCAGAAGCTACCGAGCTTCGAGGTGCAGAAGGTCAGCGTCTACTTTTGGCTCGTTCGGATCGCGAAGAACAAGGCGACCGATATGTTTCGGGGTCAGGGTCGCAAGAGCCGCGCGCTCACCAATTTCGAGTCGCTGCTTTCTCCGCTGCGCGACTCCTCCGGACCTGACGCCGAACTCCTCGGGGCAGAAGAACAAGAGCTCGCGAAAGCGAGAATCGCGGCTGTCTTCGAGAAACTCCGACCGCGCTATCGACAAGCGATCGAACTGCGCTTCTTTGAAGAGCGAAGCCGGGAAGAGTGCGCGGAAGCGATGGAAGTGAAACTTGGCACATTCGACGTGGTTCTCTTGCGCGCCTTGCGTGCGTTCCGAAAAGAATGGGAAGCGATGGGGAGTGACTCATGAGCGATAACGAAACCAAGAACCCGGGGCTCCTCGATGAGGAAGCGATCTCGGAAGAAGAACTCGCGGAGGCAGAAGCGCTTGCGCTCGCGCTTGACGATCCGGAGAGGCTCTTCTCCGAGGATGAGATGCCACCCGAGGCGGAACTTCAGATGGCCGCGATGATGCGGTGGTCGGACGGGAACGAACTCCCGGACGAGGTCGGCGCGAGTGTTCTCGAAGAGATCCTGCGACGCCCTGTGCTCGTCGACGAAGAAGCGACCCGCCCCTGGTGGAAAATCTGGATGCCCGTCGGCGCCGGCCTCGCCATGGCTGCCGCCGCGCTGGCGCTTTGGGTCGCGATTGGCGGCTCAGGGACGGAAACCATCGCCGGTGGAGAGGACGCGACGGAGAACACTCGCTCGCTCGCGCGGGAGCTTCCGGCGCCGAGTCTTTCGCTCCTTCGGGCCCAGATGGCCGCGGCGCGGGGAGAGAATCTCGAGAACCTCGACGGGGAGATGCGGGAGTATCGCGAGAACCTTTTTGCAATGCTTGAGGCGCCGCGCTGAAGATGAACCCACGAGCCAACATCAAGAGCCGCTGCTCTGGGCTCGTGTTTGGGCTGATCGCACTCTGCCTTGTGGCGTGTGATCCGCCCACGGAGCCACTCTCTGCGCAGGCATGGTCCGAGCAAGTCCAGGAGGCGCACGCTCGCGCAGAGCAGCTATCGGGTCGTGCAGCAGGTGTTGAAGCGCGTGCGGTGCAAGCTCGAGAAGCGCTTCAAGCAGCGCTTGCTGTGGAGGTGCCGACCGCCGTGGATGCTCGTCTTGCGGACAGTCTTCGTGCGGACGCTTGGTATCGCTCCGCGGAGATGGCACTCCTTGCGAATGATTCTTCCCTGGCGATTCAAGATGCGAACGAAGGGCTTCGCCTCGAACATGCGGAGCCGGTATTTGTGGCGAATCTTTATGTGATTCGAGGCCGGGCGCATGAACGTGCCGGCGCCGAAACCGAAGCCGCGGCCGATTATCACCAAGCTTTGCTGGTCAGCGAGGGTCTACTCCTGGAACTATTGGACTCGCCGGCTACAACCATCGAGGCGTCCCCGTCGAGCGCGGAGGACGAGCCGAGCGAGTAAGTGACCCTGTGGCAGACAAACGGATGAAGAGAATGATGAACGTTACGTCCATCGAAGACATGAAGAAGGAAGACGCCTCTGGCCCACTTGCGCGGCTCTCGCGAGTCTCGTTGTTCTTTTCCATCGTTTTCGTCGTTGCATGTGGTGGCAGTCAACGAGGTGCGGACTACGCGCAGCCCACCGCGGGCGATTCCGAGACGATCGAGGTTAGCGCGGTCGAAGAGTCCGAAGATGAATCGATGGAGGAATCAAGGCGTTATCGCTCGGCTTCCGAATCGGATAGCCGCCGAACCGAGTCCGCTACGATGCGTGACCGCGAACCTCAGCCGCCCTCGGTCCCTCAAAGCACTCCGGCGGACGTTCGTTTCGATGGCGTCGACGACGAAGCGGGTGACGTGGGCGGCGGTGCGCGACCTCAACACTTCGTCGATCCCGCAGTGAGTGGCTATACGACGCTCGTCGCCCGCACCGCCGAGCTGGATCAAGTGCTCCAGATGAATTCCGGAACGGGCATTTGCTCGGATGCGTTTGCACTTCGCGATGAAATCTGTGCACTCAGCGATCGGGTTTGCGCGATCGCGAACCGAAACCCCGAAGACGATGCGACGCAGGAACGCTGCGAAGACGGTCGAGGCCGTTGCACTCGCGCCACGGAGCGCGTTGCGGAGCGCTGTCCTTGAGAGACACACAGGCCACTTTCGATTCGTTCGATGTTCGCTGATGTAGACGCGTCCGGCTTCTGGACGCGTGCTCTATCTGCGTGGCAACCATTGGACGGCGTTGAATGCTTCAGCATCGCGCGAAGCCGTTTGGACGCTATTTATCTGCCCGTACTCCGAAGCTCTTATTTTCGATCTTGAAAAGCGATTTCGATCGCTTGGCGGATCGTGTCGACGGCGATCAGCTTCACGCCCTTTTTTTCCGCTCGGGTTAAACGCTCGGCGTTGCTTTTCGGCAAGACGATCTTCGTGAATCCCTGAGCACGTGCTTCCCCGACGCGCGCCGCGGCACGAGGGACTGCGCGTATTTCGCCCGTAAGCCCCACTTCGCCGAACGCGATCAGATCGTTCGGAAGAGCGGCTCTTGCCGTGGAAGATGTGACCGCGAGCGAAAGAGCAAGATCTGCGGCGCGCTCTTCGACGCGCGCGCCTCCGGCGACCGACGCAAAGACATCGCGCTCAAGCACTCGTACCCCAGCTCGCCTCTCCAGTACGGCCAGCAGAATCGCAAGCCGGCTGCCATCGATACCGCTAACGACGCGACGGGGGGAGCCGAATTGCGTCGGGGCCACCAGCGCTTGCAGTTCGATCAGCATCGGACGCGTCGACTCCGCGATCGGCACCACGACGGACCCTTCCGCATCTTCTGCGCGCTCCGCGAGGAAAAGTTTGCTCGGATCGTCGACTTCGACGAGCCCTTCGGTGGCCATCTCAAAAACGCCAAGTTCGTGGGCCGGGCCGAAGCGATTTTTGACGGCGCGGACGACACGAAACGCGTGGCTACGATCTCCCTCGAAGCTGAGAACGGTATCGACCAAATGCTCGAGGACCTTGGGGCCAGCAAGCGAACCCTCTTTGGTCACATGGCCAATCAGGAAGAGAACCAAATCTTGACGCTTTGCGAGATCGATGAGGCGTGAGGCGACTTCCCGGATCTGCGAGACGCTTCCCGGCGCAGACGTAATGTCGGCCGACCGGAGCGTTTGAATCGAGTCGATCACGACGACCCCGGGGTTTTCTTTGCCCATTGCACCTTCGGCATCATCGAGGTCCGTGGTCGCGAGTACGAGGACATCATCGACGCCCTGGGTGCGAAGCCGTCGAGCTCTGAGCGATACCTGTGCCGCCGATTCTTCGCCGGTGATATAGAGCGCACGCTCCCCGCGATTCGCGAAGCCGGCGAGCGCTTGCATCAGCAGGGTCGATTTTCCGATGCCTGGATCGCCCCCGAGAAGCGTTACCCCTCCGCGGACCGCGCCACCGCCGAGCGCTCGATCGAACTCGGCGATGCCGCTGAGAATGCGCTCCTCTTTTTCGCTTTTGACATCCGCCATCCGCATCGCTCGGGACGAGCCGGTGCGTTCTTTCGCAGAGCTCGTGACCGGCTTTTTGCTGGTCTGCTCTTCGACCGTGTTCCATTCACCGCACGTCGTACATCGACCCATCCACCGTGCGTGCATCGCTCCGCAACCTGAACATTCGAAGCGCTTCTTTTCTTTTGCCATATCTCGTTATCGCCCGCGTAGCGTCGCAGTTGCGTACTTCTTCAAATCGGCGGTTGAAGTTCTAGCAACGATCCCTCGACAGTTTGTGGAGATGTCCATTGAACGGCCTTTCGTTCGATTGGATTCACAGAGTTTCGAAGTGAGGAGGAGGAAGAGCAGAGTTCTTTCGATACGCCTCGGAAAGCTCTCTGATGGGTCGCGTTATGGCGGCTCCGAATATAGGGACAGGGTCTAATCCCGCAGCAATGACTCGGCTCGTTCCGCCTGGCGCGTTCGCCGCGTCAGTTCCGCTCGAACGACGCCACTTAACTTCGCGAGTGCAGTCTGCAGGTCATCGTTTTCGATGAGATAATCGAAGAAGGGATAGTGCTCGATTTCGACGCGCGCTTTCGCGAAGCGTCGTTCAACGCTTTCGGGCGTTTCCGTACCGCGGCCTTCGAGCCGTCGTCGAAGCTCCGCCATCGAAGGAGGCAGAATAAAGACTCCAACGGCTTCCGAATACGAGGCTTTGATCTGGCGTGCTCCTTGATAGTCGACGTCAAAGATCAACACCTCCGTCCCCTGCTCACGCGCGCGATCGATCTCGCTCTTCGAGGTCCCGTAGAGGTTGCCGTGAACTTCTGCCCACTCCGCGAAACGGCCTGCCGAGATCTCCGCCCGAAACTCATCCTCTGTGACGAAGTGATAATCCTGACCGTTCACTTCATTTGGCCGTGGCGAGCGAGTCGTGTGCGAGACCGAGAATGCAATGGAGTTCGATAGCTCTCGAAGCAGGCGGTGCGTGAGGGTCGTCTTACCGGCCCCGGAGGGCGAACTGAGAATGAGAAGAAGGGGCGTCACGGGATAGCGGGGTTTGAGAATCGGGCGCCGGATCGAGGAACCGAGCATGGAAGATTCGGTTGTAACATGGGCGTATGACAGACAGGCCCACTTCGGTCGTGCTCGGAATACTCGGTCGTGCTCACTTGGCGAAGCGAAAAAGCAAACTTTCGCCTGCGCCGGAACTTCGATAGGTTGTAGCAGCGAATGGCGGACGAAGAAAAAGCGAAACCCGAAGCTTCGGCGGAGGAAAGTTCATCGTCGTTTGAGAGCGATGGTCCCGGAACCGAAGAGCTTCATGAAGATGAGCTAGATCCGATCGCATCCGGTCCGCGCGAGCCACTACCCGTTCCGCCCCCACCCGCTGTTCCGGCGATCGCGGTGCCTGCAGCGCCGCCCGCCGAAGATGCGGACGAGCCTGCGGTTGAAGATGAGCGTCCTTCGGAGACAGAGGGGTACCCGTCTTCTGAACTCTCGGTCACCTTCGCCCGGGCTCCTTCGATGATCCCTGGAACGGAGGCGGTCTGGGAACTTCCACCTCCTGCTTTTTCGCTCGGCCGCTATGGGATCATCGGTCGGCTCGCTGTTGGAGGAATGGCCGAGATCTATCTCGCGGAGGAAGAGCAGCTCGGTCAACAACGTCTTGTTGCCGTTAAGGTTTTGACCGAGGCGCTCGACCGAGAGAGCTCGTTTGAGAAGCTCTTTCGAGATGAGGGCGCGATCGCGCTGAAGCTGGCGCATCCCCACGTTTGTACGGTTCACGAGTTTGGAGAGACGGCCGGGCGCTTCTTCATTGCGATGGAGTACATTCACGGAGCTTCGCTCTGGGAACTCTTTCGAGAGGGAAACCGCCAGAAGCGGTTCATTCCTTTTGAGATCGTCGCCCACCTTGGGGCCACCGTGGCTTCTGCGCTGAGTTACGCGCATCACTTGCGTGACGCGAACAATCGAAAGATGGGCGTTGTCCACCGTGACGTTTCTCCGCAGAACATCATGCTGCGAGGAGATGGGGTGATTAAGCTCGTTGACTTCGGCGTAGCGAAGGTTGCCGAAGGCGAAAAAGCGAGCCCGGGCGCACACGGGAAGGTTGGCTATATGTCGCCCGAACAGTGCCGGAGTGACCCGAGCGTCGATGGTCGTTCCGATGTGTTCTCGCTCGGCGTGTGTCTGTACGAAGCGCTCACGGCGAGACGGCTCTTTGCAGGAGCGCCCAATGTCGAGCTTCTCCGTCGCCTCTGTTTTGATGATATCCCCCCGCCGCATACGGTTCGGTCGAGTATTCCAGAGGCGCTGAGTTTGATTGTTGCACGCGCGGTCGCGCGTGATCCGGCGGAGCGGTTCGAGTCGGCAGCGCAACTTGAACGCGCGCTCCGCGAGTATCTTGCCTCTTGCGATACCGTCGTTACGCAGGGAGACGTTCGTGACTACCTTCGGGAGCTCATCTCGGAACGCCTCGAGCGAGCTCCAGAGGTCGATCGATCGCCTTCCGCTCTCGAATCGCTTCGGGAGAGTGCTGCGGTGGATGCCGAGACGGACCGAGAAGCGCCTCCGCTCGCGGAGATTTCGAATGCCGAAGAAGGCATTGAAGACCTCGGGCTTGAGACTCTCCCCGGCGCCCGCCCTCGCCCAACATGGCTCCTCGCCGCGGCTCTGCTGCTCACGCTCCTCGCACTTTTCTTCGGGTGGCGGACGCTCTCGGAGGGAGAAGAGACTCCACCACAAACCAACGAGGCGCGTACGAATCCTCCGCCTGAAATCGAGCCAGAGGAGGTCGCGGAGGGGAGCGAACTGGAACCGACTCCGGGGGAGGAAACGCCGGAAGCAGAGCCAGAGCCTGCGGCGGTCCCGGAAGAACCCGACATCGAGGAGGAGCCGATGGTTTTGGCGGAGGAACCATCCGCCCAATCGGAGCCGACATCCGCCTCCATGGACGTTCGTAGCTCTCGGCGTAGACGCCGCCGCAATCGGTTTGTTCGCCGCCCTGGATTCTAACT
>JAHDCI010000104.1 GCA_020629955.1 Myxococcota bacterium
TTTTGCGTGCCCTAACCTTTTGGGTGATATTTGTTCTCAAATTTCACTGGTGGTGAAATCACATCCTAAGGTAGCGTATCTCTGTGTTTTATCTTCGAATCTGGATGTTGGCAGCTTTCCTCAGCGCGTCCCAGCTCGTGCTCGCGCAGGCGCCGGATGGCGATGCCGACCCGCAGAGCACTTCTGCAGAAGCCGACGAACAGGCCAACGTGGATGCGGCCCGTCGACTCTTCTGGCAGGGCGTCGAGCTTGCGAGTGACGGGCTGTATCGCGATGCCGCGGATGCATTCCGACAAGCGGACGCTCTGCACAGTGCGGCGAGCATTCGCTTTAATCTGGCGGCGGCGCTTTGGGAGCTGGAAGACGATGCGGAGGCGCTTGCGCTCCTGGAAGCGATTTCTCAGGAGGAGGACCCGGATATCTACCGCCGCGCGCAGAGTTTGCGCGCGGACCTCATTTCGCGCCTCGGGGTGATCGAGGTCACGGCAGTCGAGGAGATCGAGTTTATCGAGATTGACGGCCGACGTGTTCAAGCGGGCCGCCACTATGCCCGTCCTGGGGAGCATTTGGTTCAAGGAGTCCGCAATGAGACCGTTGTTGCCCGAGAGCGAATCGTGGTCGCCGCAGAGGAAACCGCGAACGTCCAACTCTCGTTGCCCGGCGGCGCATCCGCGGTTGCCGCGGGCGTGCTCCCGAACGAAGATGGGAGCCAGCTTGACGTGGATCTGGCGGAAACCGATTCGGAGGGACTCGACACCAGTTTGGTGGTGGGGCTTGCGGTCGGTGGCGCAGCTTTAGTGATCGGCATCGTGACGCTGATCGTTCTGACGGGCGGTGGCAGCGTTGAAGAAGGGGACTTTGGAGTGATCGCAGAATGGTGAACGTTTCCTCAACCTGGCGCTCTCTCTTACCCCTTCTACTGGCTTTTGGAGCCTTTTTTGCGGGCTGTCGCGCTTCACCGACTCAGGTGGTCATCGTCGTTGATTCGGACCTTCCGCGCTCGGAAGCAGATGGCCTCGAGATCGCCGTCACCAGTCCATCCGGAGTGGAGATGGTGCAGCGGGTTGCGATCGACGAAGGGGATTCGGACTGGCCGCGAAGCTGGACCCAACTCAACGAAACCGGACAATCGGGGACGTTTCGAGCGGAGGCTCGAGCTCTGCTCGGCGATTCCGTTGTCGTTCGTCGCGAAGCGGAGTTCGAGTTTGTCCCGGAGGAAAGCCGCCTTCTGACCTTGCATCTGCTTCGCGCTTGCGTCGGCGTTTCGTGTCCGGAACGGGAATCCTGCGGAGAATCGGGGTGCGGCGCGATCGACGCCCGGGACCTTCCAATGTGGGATGGGGATGAGCCCCGAATTGGCGATGTCATTCCAGACGCTGGCACGGACGCGGCGATGGATTCGGGTTCGGATGTTGGCGCGGACGCGACCATGGATGTTGGCCTGGACGCGACCGATTCCGATGCTTGCGTTGCCTCGGAAGAAGTCTGCGATGGCGTTGACAATGATTGCGATTCTCGCGTTGATGAAGGCTTCGGGGACAGCCTTGAAAACTGCGGCATTTGTGGTCGAGCGTGCGAAGGCCGCGGAGCGATGTGGGCATGTGTCGAAGGCGAGTGCGCAGTGCTGGGGTGCGATGTCGGTTTCGCGGATTGCAATGCGAATCCGGCCGACGGCTGCGAAGCCGATCTGAGCCGTCCCGCCACGTGCGGCGGGTGCGGTATAACGTGCACGGCTCCAAATCGAGACTGCTGCGACGGAGAATGTGGGCGCTGCTGAGACAGAAGGAGCGCCCGCAGCGCTGAACCTGCCCCGGGTGAGTCACTACTCGCCCACAGGCGGGTCAAGCTTCTATGTCTTCTTTGGCCTCGCCTGTAGCCTCCCGTTCCTCCTCGCGTATCGGCGATGGTATGAGCGCGGTCTTGCGCTGGGCCTCGGCATCGGGGCCGGGCTACTGCTCACTCTCATGCAGTATCTCGCTCGGCGAAACGGAACGGTTTCCCTCGGCGAAGATGGAATCGTTGTAGAAAAACGGTTCGTTCCTTGGGGCCGGGTCACGGAAGTTTCGGTGGAAGAGCGAAAGCAGAAAGGAACGCGTCGTAATCCGGAAACGACATACCGTTCGGTTTTTGTTCTGAAGATCTCCTCAAGTGATCCAGAACGAACTCTGGAGACACTCGAGTTCGAGGTCGACGACGGGTCAACCTTTGCGCGGGACGTTGCGAAACGAAGGAAGCGCACAAAGCGCCGCCTTGAGAAGCGTGATGAGCCCGTTCAGTCTCAAGGGTATCGAGACGCCGAGCGATCGGTGAAGGCGACCGCTCGAATCGCCCTGCTCGGCGATGAGCCGATCGAGCTCAGACGCTCGATGTTGAGCGCGCTGACTCCGGTAGATGCCGAAGAAGTTCGGCTCGCCTGTGTCGACCCCGCGCTGCGAAGCTGATTCGGAACAGAGCTCCGAAAGAGCCGTTCTTCGATTTCAGAGTGCGGCGGCGCGGGATGAAAGGCACCGACCTTAAAACACGAAGTCCGCTGCGAGACCGGCGCCGCCGGGCGCGGCCAGGGGGGCAACCCCTCGCAGCACGAGCACTTCGTTTTCAAGACGCGCGCGCAGGTCTTGGTATGCGGACCATCGGCGCTCGGCGTCTGAGCGAGAGATAAGATCGATCAGACCGGAGATGACGGAGATTCCGGAACTTAGGAGTACGAGATAATCGAAGGGGTTCGAGAAGCTCCAATCTCGCGGGACGAAGTAGACGGGAATCACCAGGGCGCCGACCGCCATATTGAGTGAGCCTCGTAAGATCCTTTTGAGCCGCGTCCGCCGCGCGATCGATTCAAGCGCTTCTTCTCCGTAGGCGAGACGAGCCATGACTTCCTCTTGGGAGTTCATGGGCATATGCGCGTATTCAATGGCACGTGTGTTGGCGTTCGGTCGGATGGCGAGTTCCAGTACCCCACGGACCACATACGAGCTTCCCCAGACCATTAGATATGAGGCCGCGTCTGGATTCTCGGACCACTGCCACCCCGCGATTCCAACCGTGACGCCGCCGGTGATGAGCGAGACGATGCCATTGAGGGGGCTCGTGCCGCGGTTGCCGAGCACGGTGAGATTCGATTCAAGAACGCGTAGTCGCGTCGCAATCGAGGGGGAGATTCCAATATCTTCTCGCGAAGGTTCGGCGGGGGACTGAGCCGGGTATTGAGGCTGTCCGTAGGCGGCCGAAGGGGGAGGAGGCACTTCGTTCAGCTCTGGAAACTCCGAAGATGCCTGTTCTTCTGGGGGCTGCGCCTGCTGGGGAGCGGCCGGCGGCGCAGCTTCGCTCTCGATGACGACCGGAGCGTTGGGCGCTGGCTCCCCGGTTCTTGGATTGGCCAACGATCCGGCTCCCTCCTGGGCGGAGACGCTTGCAGCAGAGCAGAGAATCATCGCGAAAATAAGAAAACGAGGCATCGCTCAAAGTATAGGGCTCAACCGCGACGATCGGCAAAAATGGCCGCCGGAACACGGAGAATTCGAAAAAACACAACGACCGCCCAAGGTTCATCGAGCGCTTCGGGTTGTAGCTATTGTGCGAGAGAAGCCGGCGAAATCTCATCCTCAGTCGAGGCGGTGCATATTTTCGCGCCATTCGCGCATTAGTTCCTCGGGATCCGGCGGGTTCTCTGGCATCGGAGGCAATTCGGTAACTTCGACCCGCACTCGGGAGCCAGTTTGAAGAATCGATACGTCGACCCGGACCGGACTGCCTTCGATCGTCGCGCCGCGGTACACCGCCCCATCGCCAATGCGATCGACGGTGCCCGTCAGAAGTCGCGGACCGAAAAACGCAGCGACCTTCTGAATCGGAGCCTGAATCGAATAGATGTGCCGCCGCTCGGCGTCGCGCTCATGTTGGAGGCCCATCGGGAGAGCGAGTCCAACGATGGATTCTCCACTTTCCCGAAGATTCCCCTCCGCGTCGAACATCGATTCCCGCACAGGCTCTTCGGGTTCGGGAAGCTCCGCGGCCGGCTCGGTCTCGTCGACGGCCTGGGTCGTCTCTATGGCTTCATCTTCACAACCGAGGGAACCGATCGAGAGAAGCCCTGTCAGTATGCCCATGAAGAGCCCACGAGATCTCGCGTTCATCATGACCGGCACCATAACGCGAGTGAGGCATCGCCGTCGCGCCGAATCGTATGTGCATCCATTTCCCGTCGCGATTCGCGACGCATCCTTCTCAGAAGCCCGAAGATCGTTTCGCGGCCCCATCCCCTTTGAAATTGGTAGAGTTCGCCCGTGACGGTATTTCGCTTTTCCGCTTCTCTCTCGCCGCGTCGGACACGTTCGCGTCGGCCTCTCGCCATTTTTGCGATGATGCTCGCGGCGTCGACCGCATCGGCGCAACCGCGCCCGGCTTCTCAAAGCGAAGGCGACTCGGGTGGCTACGAGGTCGCCCTCTTCGGCGAGCTAAGCGCTCCCCGTGGCGCGCCGATGTCGTTGGCCGGACGAGTGTACCGCGTCGATGGCTTCGCCTCGCTTCGTCCTTCGCGAGCCCAATTGACCGCGCGCATCGAAGAGTACGACCGAAATCAGCGGGCGTTTAATCTGCTCTCGCAAGTTCCAGTGCAGGTTGGGTCGGACGGCAGCTTCACCTTCGAAATCAATATGCCAACCCGGGTGGTGCAACGTCCTCGTTTGGTCCTCCGCATCCAGGGACAGCGAGGGGAGCGCGAGTTCCCGTTTAATGTTCGGGTTCGTCCTTCGATCGCGGTCCACGTACACCATGACCGCGTGCGTTACGAGCCAGGCGAAACCGCGCACTTCTTGGCGCGCGTCACGGAACAAGCATCGGGGAGGCCGCAAGCCGGAGCGGAGGTGCGCATTGCAGTTTCGCGCGGGAGCGAGGAAATCCTCGATCGCGTCCTTCGAACCGGCGCGTCGGGAGGCGTGACAACGGACCTGGAACTACCCGAGAGCGCCGTGGACGGTAGCTATCGCGTGCAGGTTACGAGCGGCGAGCAGACACAGGAGAGCACTTTCACGGTCGGCCGTCGAACGGTCGACCGGCTTCTTCTTGAGACCGAGCTTAGCCGTCAGGTTGTTCGGCCTTCGGGGCGTCTTTCGCTTCGGGTCACCGTCCGAACACCTTCCGGCGTCCCGGTCGCGGGAGCGAACGTTCAGGTGAGTCAGAACGACGCCAACTTCAGTGGTCAGACGAACGCCGAAGGCGTAGCAGAGATCGGGCTCACTGCGCCGGCGTATATCGGAGCGCCCGTCGCGGAGACCGCAGTTCAAGTGATGGTGCGGCACCCTGCGCACGGTTCCCTGGCGACGGCGACGCGCTACACCGTGGCACGCTCCCAGTGGCGCGCGGAGTTGATACCCGAAGGCGGGCGCCTCGTTCCCGAGACGGACTCGTACGCGCTTCTCACGCTACGCGATCCACGTGGCGAGCCTGCGCCGGAAGGCACGGAAATCGAGGTTCGCGGCGCGCTACTTTCGAGACCGGCCCGGGTCCAGATCGACGAACACGGGCTCGCGCGTCTTCCCCTTCGTGCGCGAGATGGCCAGGCCGGACCGATGAACCGTGGCGGTTGCTCTGGACACGCGATCAGCCTCGAAATTGAGGTCATGAGCGAGCGTCCAGAGATTGCGAACCTCTGCGTGCCAGTGGCTCCGAATGCGAGGGTTCGCGTTCGTGCCTCGGAGGTGGCGGTTGCTCCAGGCGAAGAGCTTTCGTTCGAGGTCGCGCGACATCCGAGTGTTCGTGGCAATCGAGTGCTTGTTCAGCTGGTGGTGGGGGGACGCTCGATCGCTTCCACATTTGTCGCGGGGGATCGTGGCTCGCTGACCATTCCCCGAAGCGCTCGCGGAGTCGCTCGTCTTCGAGCGCGTCCCATTAACGCTGTGGCGCCTGAGCCATCGTGGACGAACCCTGGGCTTTCGGTCTCGGGAGTGGGCTCGGAGGATGTTATCCTCGTTCGCTCGCGAGATGCGTTTCAGCTCGAACTCCATAGCGCGCAGGAACGTTATCAAGTCGGGGACCGAGCGCGCATCGAGCTGCGACGCGACGAACCTGGAATTCCCCCGGATCACGCCTACGCGGTGCTCGTGGCTCGGGACCTCGCAGCGCATGGCGGCGAACGCCCTTGGGAAATCGCATGGTCGAATGAGATTACCGAAGCGATTGCGCGGCCCGAGGGCTCTCGCGCGCTGCTTCTCAAGGCCGCTTTGCTCGGGCGCGCCACGCAAGATTCGTTGCCAGCGACCGCGGCCCCGCTCGTGCGTCCCTATTGGAATCCGAACGGTCACCGGTCTGGCTCGCAACGCGGAGTGCTTCGCGACCCCATGGCGCTTCGAAGCGCGGCGGTTCGTCAGCGAGCGGCGCAGCTCATGGTGCAGATCGAGCAGCGGGTTGGCTCGGTGCTCGGGAACCCGGAGGCCGAGCGAGGGCTTTTGGTTCGACGAGGCGGCCGTATCGACTTCGACCCAGCGCTTTTTGACACGCTCCGCAGCGGAAGGCGGAACGTCCAGTTCGACACGCTCGGCGGAAGCCCAGCGACACTTGCGATGCTTCAGGCCATCGATCCATCGTTTACGTTCAACAACGTTGCGCGCAGGATAGCCCGAGCTCGTCTCGTTCAGCGGATGGGAGATCTTGTTCAACTCGGGGATCCCAATCGGGAAGACGCCGCGCGTCTCATCGCGTCCGAGCGGCCCGAGGTCTGGCTCGAAGTATTGGTTCGTGAAGGCATTCGCTCTGCCCCGGAGATGCTCGATCCTTGGGGTAACGCTTACGTGCTTCGCAGGTCTTCCAACCCGCGCTTTGCGTTTGGACCTGAGCTCGCTGGCTATGAGCTCCTCAGCGCCGGACCGGATGGGCGCGCGGGTACAGGAGACGATATCCGCGATCCCTTCGCGCGAATTCTTCCGGAAGATTCTCTTTACGCGATCGCCTCGGGCGAGAATCGACTCATGCTCGCGTTGAGCACGCTCGCCCCGGGGCCGCAGGCGCTTCAAGAAATGCGGGAGGCTTTTGAGATCATCTCGCTCGCCGCACGCGATGCCGCGGAGCGAGCCGTTGTTTCTGTTCTCGCGAGCGAAGGTTTCGACGGGGATGCCATGGCCGAACCCGAAGAGATGGCGATGGATGATGATATGGGAGCGAGCTACGGAATGGGCGGCCTCGGCATGACTGGGAGTGGCCGCGGAGGCGGCGGGGGCTACGGTCGTGGCGCCGGAAGCATGTCCCGTCGAACTCGTGCTGCGCCGGCACCGATGGCGAACGCTGCGAGTTTCGGGCAGCTCGGCAATCTCCTCCGCGAGGATTTCCCAGCCACACTTTTCTTCTCGCCGATTTTGGAACTCGATGGCAGGGTGACGCCCGTCGATTTTGAGCTCGCGGATGCGCTCACGACCTATCGCGTCGAAGCCGTGGTTTGGACCGACCGCGGGTGGATGACCGGCGCCAAGGTTGAGTTTGCTGTCGACCGTGAGGCGAGTGTCGACGCCCCCGTGCCGCCCTTTGCAAGTGTTGGTGACGAACTTTCGTTGCCGGTTCGAATCGCAAACCACGGAGAGAACTCTCTGCGGGTCCGCGTGCAGATCGGCGCCGATGAGATCGAAGCGCTCGGAAACCTCGACGAAGTGGTCGAGGTTCCGCCACGCTCATCTGTGGAGCGCACCATCCCCGTTCACTTCCAAAGCGAAGGTGAAGGGCATCTTATCGTCCGCATTGTTCGCGATGGAAGCGATGAGACCCTCGACGCGGTACGCCGACCTGTTCACGTATGGGAGAACGCTCGGACCGTGGTGGAGACGCGGTACGAGTTTGTCGAAGGGGAAGCGAGCCTGGGATTTGAAGTGCCCGCCACAGCGAGCGCGCGCGGACCTGGGCAGCTTCGGGTGGTCTCGGGCGGAAGCATCTTTGGAGACCTTGGCTCCATGGGGCTCTACGGCGCGTTGATTGCGCACGTGACGGGAGGCACGCCTTCGGAAGAGAGCCTTGCCCGCGCGCGCGCCACCCTTGCGCAAGCGCGCCGCCGACCTTCCATTCAGGTCGCACAGGCGCTCGCAATCATGTGGGACGCCCCGGAAGGACAAGCGGCCGCAGAGGGGGCGCTCGCCAATCTCGCACGCCTCGCGCCCGAAGGGAGCACCGGCGATGCCTCTCGTGCGGCGGCGCTTAGCGATGCCCTCTTTGCGCTTGCGACAATTGAAAACACGTCCGGGCCGTATCAAGACGCGCTCGAAGAACTGCGTACGCGGATGCAGCGTCTGCTGGCAGATTCCGCGGTGCTGCTTCCGGAAGAAGAGGTTGTCGGCCGACTTTCGGCAGCGCGCACTCTCCTCCGTGTGGGCGACGTGGGCACGGGCCAAGAGCTGCTTCGGCGCGCACTCGAGACTCGAATCGAACTGGAGGACGAGGCCTTTATCGACTCGCCCTCGCAGGCGGGTCAGGTTGCCGGAAGACTGCATCCGAGCGCGATCATCGCGAGTATCTATGCAGAGCTTCGTCAAGGTCGAACCGCGCTCCGTTATATTCGCCATCTCGCGAGCTTGATGGGACATCCCGGGTGGCAACCTCGCGCCCTCGCGGATGCCGCGTTTGCGCTCCGCCGGATGGCGCCTGGCGAATCCGAGGTCACGCTTTCGTATCATGGCGAGGGCGCGGAGGAGCTCACGCTCGAATCTCAGGACGGCGCTCAGGTCGCCGCGCTTCCGCCCGTCAGCGGCGCTGCGAGTCGCGTCGATATTCGCGTATCTCAGGCAGGTGGAGCGCCGGGATATGCGCTTGTCGCGGTCGTGCGGCGCTACGGACTGCCGTGGACGGAGCCTCCTTCGCGACCTGCTCAGGTTCGTCTCGAATGGATTGGGGAGGCGGGCGCTCGTGACACCCGCGCCGGCCTTGCACTCGTGGTTCACAATCAAAGCCCGCGCGCGTTTGTCTCGCCGGAACTCACCGTTGATCTTCCATCCGGGACCGAACTCGACGAAGAAGCTCGGGCCGCGCTGCGGCTCGCCATCGACGGCGAACCTACCATTGAGGGGCGAACGCTGAAGATGCGGCTTCGAACGCTCATGCCGGGCGCGCGAGTCATGATCCCGATGCGCCTTCGCTGGTCTGTTGGAGGACAACCGATCGGTCTGGGCGTTGTCGTTTCGGACCGTATCGGCACGGCGGGTGGGGGAACGTCCATTCTCGAACCTCAGCGGCTTGAACTCCCCGACGAAGGTCCTGAACCAGAACCCGCAGAGCTTGAGCAAGATCTGCCCGTGGACGCTCCGCCCGATGCGCCTCCGCCCATCCCGCTCGATCGGCTCTCCCCAGTCGCGGTGCGGACGATTGAGATTTTGGAGGTGCTCGCATGAACTCGATTCCGATGACCCGCAATTTTCTCTCTCTTCTTATCTGCCTTTTGCTCGCTGCGTCCTCGCTCGCCGAGGCACAGGGGGCGACCCGCCGGCCCGTCCGCCGGGGCGATATCACCGGCGTCGAACTTCATATTGAAGGCTCGCGCCAGGTCGTCGCGGGCGAAACGCTTCGACTCTCGGTTCGGAGTTTTGAAGTCGTCGGCGTCGATGGTCTACGACCGGTCGCCGGCGCCAACATCTTCGCGGCTTCTTCGTTTCACGCAGATGAGCGAGTCCAGTTTCAAACCGACGCTCGGGGCTTTGGAATTGTCGAGATGGAGATGCCAGAAGACGCCCTCGGCGGCGGCGGCCTTTCGATCGTGGTGCGTGTTCCCGGCGTTCAGCGACGCTACCAGCTCCCGATCGAGGTCGTGGCGAATCGCCGATTGATCATCCGGGCACCGAGCTGGACGACTTCGGAAGCGAGCGTGCCGGTTTTCGGTGGGCTCTTTGAAGGGGAGACCCCAGTCGCCAACCACGAAGTTTCACTTCAACTTCGTGGACCGGAAGGAATCCTCGACGAGGCGACCGTACAGACCAACGCGGAAGGACTCTATTCCTTTGCGTTCCCGGAGCGCGAGTTCGCGCGCGGGAACCTGCAAGTCGTCGCCAGAGCTCAGGACGACGAAGGACACACCCAGCAGGCGCAGGCGACGCTCGCTCTTCGCGCGCCCCAGCACGACGCACTTCTGACCTACGCGCGTCCGCGCACTCAACTCGCTCGTCCCGGACAGAGAGTTCCTATCGACATTGTCGTACGCCGAGCCGACGGCCGCCCAGCGACGCGCGCACTGGTCTCGTTTAACGGCATCACCGAAGAGCCGATAGAACCCGTCTCTCGAAACGGGAATCGCAATCAGTGGACACGGACCGACGCACAGGGGAGGGCGCAGCTCGTTTACGAAGTGCCCAATCTGCAGAGCGGCATCCGCGACCTAAACCTCACCGTACACGCTCACCACAGCCCAGGCGGTTCGGGTCGGACCAACACGTTGATCCGCGTCGCCGCCCAAGAGCGCTTCGCTCAACTCGCCATCGACGCCGGTTTTCTTCACGAGGAACTCGGGGGCCGGGTCTTTCTTCGGCTTACGGGCTCAGACGGACTCGCGCTCGATGGTCAGGAAGTTCGGCTCGAAGGGGCTCGCCTCGGGGACGCGCTTCGCGCCCGAACGGATGAGGCGGGCGTGGCCGTCGTCGATATCGAATCGCTTCGCAGTACGGAAAACGATCCTTGCGGGATCGCGGCGACAAGATTGCAAGTTCATTCGGGCGACAGTGAGCTCGGAAACTACTGCGTGCCGATTTCCAGTGCTGCCAGCGTGATCCCCACGCCGGCCGAGCTTGTCGTCACGGATACAATTGAGGTCGCGCTTCGTCGCCGGCGAGATGTTCGCCGCGCGCCTGTGGAAGTCCTCGCATTGCGCGGGAACGAAATCCTTGCGCGGACGATTTCATCCGGTCCAAGCGCAACCCTTCAGATCCCGAGTTCGGAGAGCGGCGCCATTCGGATTCGAACCCGTGCGTTGGTACAAGGGACTCGCGTCCAGGGAGCGAGCTCGTTTGTCTGGCGCGGTGACGTGGAGCCTGCGCCCCAGTTGAGGGCGGAAGCCGCCGGCGAAGAATCGCTCCGGGTGCAGAGCAATGCGGATTTCGTCGTGGTCTCCGCCGAGCCGCTCGCGCAACGAAGCGCTGCTGAACTCTACGGTTCCGAACGTCGCGGTGGAAGGTTGACCGCCTCGCTTCGCGGGATGATGATGGCGTCGGCCGCTCCCGAAGACATCACCGCCTCCGTACGGCTTGATTCCGGTGAACTCGTGCCTCTCCCGGAACCCGGCGAAGCGGGACCGCTCTTGCGGGATCCGTGGCGACAGCGTGCCCGGTTTGTCGAGGGGCGGCTCGCGCTCCTCTTCCGGGCGGTCGAGCAGCGCGTCGCGGGAGTTGAACTTCCGGAGCTCGATTCGGTCGCTTCGACAATTCGAGGCCGCCGCCAGTTTAATCGAGAGTTGCTCGCTTCGCTGGATGAAGAATCGCTCGGCGGAGAAGGAGCGACAGGTCTAGGTGGTGAAGCCATCACGATCGACCGTCTTGAATCGCTTGATAGCGCCTTCGATTTTGACCATGTCGCCGCGCGTATTAGCCGCCAACGTCTCTTCGCCCTGATGCTTCAGCTCCGTGATTTTGTACACAATCGCGGTCTCGACCTCATCTGGGCCCGGCCGGGAGATCCGACGCTCTGGCTCGAGGTGCTCACGAATGAGGGTGCCGTTATGCCAAGGGATGTCGTTGATGCTTGGGGACGACCGTTCCGTCTCATTGCAACGCGCCGCGCACGCTTTCAGCAGCTTCAGCCAGTCGACGGATACGAGCTGGTTTCCGCGGGTCCCGACGGACGCTACGGAACACGGGATGACCTCTTTGATCCGACCGCACGGGTGCTGCCGGAGGGCTCCCTCTACGCCGAAGCGGTTGGCGAGGATTCGCTTGTTGCGCGTCTTCGGGGGGTCTCGCTCTCGCGTGCGGAGGCCGGTCTTATCGCGCAGCACTTCGGACAGCGACCGCTCTCGATCCCGCGACGAGGGAGTCGCTCTCGGACATCGCTCGGAAGCTTGCCCGCGCTCCTCGCGCCGCCGGCAGATCTCGACCGGGTGGAGCGACTGACCTCCCCCGCCGCACCGATCGTCGCGAGCGCATCCGGAGATGTGCGCATCGATGGATCTCCACGGAGCTACCGTGTTCGCGCGATGCGTCTACGGGGCGGTCAATGGTCGGAAAGCTCTGTCTTCGTTCGCGGCGGGGGCGATCTTCTCACATCGATATCGCTCCCGGAGAGGCTCTATGTCGGCGAGGGGATTCAAGCACCACTCTTCGTGACGAATACCTCGGATCGGGATCGAGAGGTGGAGGTCGTGGCGCGGGTCGGAGAGCGGGAAGAGCGTTACCCGCTCTCGCTGCCCGCCGGTGAATATCGCCGCGTCGATGTCGCGCTTGGAAGCGGTCCGGGCGATCGTCCGGGACCGCTCGCGCTTCGCGTCGAGGTCGAAGGGAGGCCGATCGCCGAAGATGAGATTGCGCTCCTTCGAGGAATGCATCCGATCCGCCGTCGAGCCTCCGCGCTGGTTGGCGAGAATGCGGTGCGGATGTCAATGACGGTTCCCGCCGGTGCGCGTGATGCCGTCGGTCGAGTGATCGTGATGCGTCCACAGGGCGTTGCGCGAGACCCAGAGTTCCAAGGGGGAGAGCTTGGGATCGTGCTCAGCGCGTGGGCCCAGATTATGGGCGGCCAGGATCTCGATTCTCGCAGCCGCGTTCGCCTGCTCCGCGAAATGAGCGGTGGAGAGCGAAGCGCTGCCGAATCCGGCGACATCCTTGGCCTACGAGACGCCGCTTCGCTGGCGCCGCTGAGCACTCTGGTGGACGCGCGCGGGCGAAGCGATCGCGAGGCGCTGCGACTTCGAGGAGAGGCGTTGGCACGTCTTCAGGGAAGCAGCCGCGGCGCACTTTCAGATGAAAACGTTCTCCTCCGCGCGGCACAGGTGCTGGCGCTTGCGAGCAGTGGCGTTGGTGAATCCGGAACACAGATGGTGCATCCACTCCTTCGAATCGCTCCCGAGATCGCGCCTCCTCCGGCAAGTGATGGAGTCTCTCGCCTCCTCCGCGAATGGCAGACAGCGCTGCGTGCGGAGCTCTTGCGGAGCCCTGGACGTCCCGGGTTGCTTGCCGCCGCGTCCGCCGCGACGCTCTGCCTTGATCCGCGTGATGGTCACGGTCGGGCGATGCTCGAGCGAATCCTCGAAGCGCGCGAAGAGGCCGAAGGTGGTCAGGCGATTGCGACCGAAGAGCCAGGCGAGAGGATCGCTGCGACCAGCGCGGCCGCACTGGCGCTTTCGTTTGCAGGTCGCGAAGCGGAGGCGGCTCCGCTCATCGCCCACCTATCGCGGCGCGTTCACGATATCTCTCGAAGCTCCCTCGCTACATTCTGGTGGCTCTCGCTTCAAGCGTATCGCGCACGCCAACATGTCGAGTCTGCAACGGGCACGGTGGAGGTAGAAGTGGACGGCGAACGTCGGACGATTGAGCTTCGCGGAGGCATTGGCGTGCTCGCACTTCCGGAAGGACGTGGCGAGTTGCGATTCCTATCGGGCGAAAGCCCGTATCTTGCGCGCGCAGAGAGTGTATTTGCGGTGCCTTATGAGGCTCGCGAACAAGCGCCTCTTCGCGTCGAGATTGTCGGAAACGCGCAGAGCGCTCCCGCTCGTGCTGCGCTTGCGCTTCAGGTGAACGCGAACGCGGATGTTGAGAGTCCAATCGTTGAGCTTCGTTTGCCCTCGGTCGCGCTCGTCGATGAACCCTTCCTACGGCGCGTTCGAGCCGAGTCGATGGTCGCGGACGTCGAAGAGCGAGAGCCCGGGCTTCTTCGACTTCGACTTCGACCGCTTCGGGCGGAACAGGAGATCTCGGTTGCTCTTCCGATCTGGTTGAGCGCGCACGGCGACGTACGCGGGTTTGCGGCGATCGCTTACGACGCGGCCCGTCCCGCCGAGATGAGTGTTTCTCCAGGTGAGGATCTTCGGCTTCAGGCGCGCGAGTAGGAAGCGGCTTCGGAGCATGTGAGCAGGGCGACGTCGAAGGTGGTAAGAGAGAATCCATGATCGCGCCTCGCCCCTCACTCTTGCTTCTCGCGTCGCTCCTATTCGCGTGCGCTCCTTGCGGCGATAGGGGGCGATCCGAGTCTGAGTCTGCGGAGGAAAACTTGAGTTCCGACCGGCCGGATGCGGTCTTGTTCGAGCTTGAGATCCACGATGTCGAGACCGCGCTTGCGACCTTCGACTTCGTTCCCGGACTTTCCGCGACAACGCTTATCGAGTTCTTCAGCGGCGAGGCGATCGAGGGGGAGCTTGCGAGCTTGGTGCCTCGAGCGTCTCGGATCGACGTGCTCGCCATCGGCGATTCCGGACCCTCCGGAGAACCTCCAAGTCATTTCGCCGTCGCCGTCGCGCTGCCTCAGGCGCTCTCTACGTTTGCGGCAAGTTCCGCTGAGCGATGGGGGCTCTCACCCTATGGCGAGCACGGAGTCGTACGCGGGCGCGAACTCATCCTGGCGACCGACGAGACGACCCTTGAGCAGTGCGCGGGATATCTGCTTCGCTCACGGGGAAACAGCAGCCGCGCAGCGGAGGTCTTCGAAGGACAACGTCCCGCGCTTCGGGCACGCTTCGAGAATCGCGCGTGGGCCTCTCTCGCGGTGCCCATGTTCCGAGAGACGCTCGAAGAGTGGGTGCGCGACGGAGAAGATCAAATCTCGGCAGAACGTGGTCGTCACGATGACCAACCCTGGCTCGACCCGGAGAGAGCGCTTCGCGCGTTGGAATCGCTTGCGTCTGGAGCGCTCGATAAACTTGGAGAAGCGGAAGATGCAGTCCTCGAGCTCTCGCCTGGTGCAGAGGGCGTGCAGGAGCTGTCACTGCATCTCATGATGGCGGAAAGCAGTCGCCTTCGGATGGAGGCCGTTTCGGCCAGCGAACTTCCTGCGTTTCCTCCTCAGGTGGCCTTCGCCTTTTTTCGGGCAAGTCCGTCTCCAGCGCTCGCGGAGTTTAGTGAGGCGCTTTCCGGAGAGAGCTCGGCGGCGATCGCGGAGCCATGGACCGAGGATCAGCTCTTGAGCTTGGGAGCGAACGGGCAGGGCCCGTATCTCATGGCGGAGCAGCGCGGGGCACTTCCCCAAGGCGCCATGCAATCGCTCGGAAGCTCTTCGTTGTTACGCGGACTCGCCGAGGGGGCAGGTTGTCAGGTGACCCCTTCTGCGGGGGACACCTTCGGCGAAGAGGTCACGCTCTGTGGAGGAGTGCTTACCGCTTTGCAGGAGCGCCACGAAGATGGTTTGGGCCGACTGGTCCTTCGGCCAGAGGGCGAATCCCCACCTTGGTCGTTCTCGCGGCGCGCGCCTCAAGGGGCACTCTCGGAGCTTTTGCCGCGCCGCGCGTCGTCTCTTGTCGCTCTTGATTTCGCGGCGCTAACGCGACTATCAAGTGCGCTGCCTGGGGAGTCGATGCCCGGTGATGATTCGGGCAACACTCCGAGACCGTCGCGGGCACTGACTCTCGCGCTTGAACCTTCGACTGACGGCGTTCAATGGGTCATGCGTTTTCACCCAGGGGCGCTCCGCTTGCTCGGTGACGCACTCGGCGAGTCTGCGGAGTAGACCCGCCGAAGAGCTCACGGTTTGAACGTTGTCGCTTCTCACGATACGAACGTGTTCATGGCCAACCTCGACTTTACGCCCCGCCTCGCGATCGCCGGGATCGAAGAATCGATCGAACGTTCTCTCCGGAAGGAGCTCGAAGCAGAGGGCGCGCTCCTCGATCAGGAGGCAGAAAGCCTCGTATTGGTACTGAGCGGACCTGGCGCCTCTGTACCGGAGCTGTGGCAGGCGCCACTCAACGCCGCGCTCGAAGGAGAAGATTCTCTAGGAGAGTTGATCGTGGTCTTCGCGCCTTCGATCGCAGCCGGTGCCCAAGGGGTCGATGGAGCCTACGAGTGGGCGTGCACGCGCGCGGACGAAGCGGACCTGGCGCTTCGTTTCATTCACGCGGCGCCGCTCTACGGCCCGGGTTCGGGCGGCCTTTTTGGAGCCTTCGCAGCGCTTACTCGGAGCGGCGCGCCCCTTCCTTTTGCGGAAAGTGAGAATCGGCGCTCGCTCCTGTCCGTCCGAAACTTGGCGAAGGGGATTCTCGCGACGCTTGTCGAAGACGAGGAACGCTTTGTCTTTGCCGACGGGGCGCCGCTTTCGACGGGCGAGATCGCGGCGTTCATCGCGGACGGTCTTGGCACCTCGGCGAAGTTCGTTTCGCTGCCCGAAGCGCTTACCAAGGGGCTGATTTCGCTCGTTAGCGATCGCTATATCGGGGAGCTATTCGGTGATTTTGAGCTTGAAGGCGCGCGCTTTGTTGGGGAGGGCAGCGAGCCCGAACTGCGTGAGTTCGCGCCGCATTTCGCGACCGGATCCTTCCGAATGGGCTCTCCCGCGATCCGCGCGCTCGATATCGCGCTCGCTTCGGCGGGCCTTGCTGCCGCGTGGCCCGTCATGCTTGTCGTTCTGGGGCTCGGCTATTTCGACACCGGCTCGCCGCTCTTCTTCCAAGAGCGCGTCGGCAAGGATCAGAAACCGTTTACGCTCGTGAAGTTCCGGACGATGGACGTCGACACCAAGTCGGTCGCGACCAATCTCGTTTCCGCGGCGAAGGTCACGCGCCTCGGGGCGATCCTGCGAAAGACCAAGCTCGACGAGCTCCCGCAGCTGATCAACGTGCTCCGCGGCGATATGAGCCTCGTCGGTCCGCGTCCGGGGCTCTTTAATCAGCTTGAGCTTCGACAGGAGCGGAGCAAGCGCGGCGTCTACGATGTACGCCCGGGGATTACCGGGCTCGGTCAGGTCAACGAAGTCGATATGTCGACGCCCGAAAAACTCTCGCGCCTCGACGCGAAGATGGTCCGCGAATTCGAACTGCTCGACTACGTCTCGCTCATCGCCCAGACCCTCGGCGGCCGCGGAATGGGCGATCGTGTAAAGCGCCCGTAGCGCC
>JAHDCI010000351.1 GCA_020629955.1 Myxococcota bacterium
GGAGACTCTCTTGAGAGCAGCTCGCGGGCGACCAGATGGGCGCGAAGTGCGCGAGCGGCTTTTTGATGGTCGGCGGGCTCAAGCGTCAAAGCATCGAGCCAGCCCGCTTCGCAAGAACGGCGGAGGAAGTTTCGTGCCTCCGCCGAGAGCAAGAGTGGGCCTCCTCCGGCTTGGCGTGAAACAATCGAGCCGCGCCTTGGGTCGAAGAGGGCAGGGGCGTGGTCGGGGCACTCGATGCCCGTTTCGGCGCAATGCTCGAGCTGGGGGGCGACACCGAGAAGCGTCGCGATACGGGTAAAGAAGGCGAGCTCAAAGGCCGAGGACTGCGACTGGACTCTCGTTTCGCCAAGGGCTTCAAGCGCTTCGCAGACGACCGCATAGGCCATGGGCTCGGGTTCTGCGTCCGCGGTGACGCTCCGTAGAAATTCCATCATCCGCCCGCCAAGCTCAATGGCGGGGAGGGATCCCATCAGCGCCATAAACGGACGCGCGATTTTGGCCTCTCGAAGCGTGTTGAGCCCACCTGATTTCGATGCGGTGTAGGAAACGTTGAGCTCTTGAAATGGCTGCAAGGCTCCCCCGAAGCGTTTTCGGCTCTTTCTCGCCCCTCGTGCAATCGCGCCGAAGGTCCCTTGCTCCGGAGTGAGTAGGGTGACGATCCGGTCGGAATCCCGATAGTCGACCGAACGGAGCAGAAGCGCCTTGGTCTCGAGGATCGCCGGCATGGCTACCCGAGGAGGTCTGCGGAGTTCGTTTCGAGAGAAGAAAGATCGGCTGGACCGCGGTGCTGCCGCGGCCGGAAGGCGATCGAAATCGCAAGAGTGAATAGGATGATCAGCGTGACGATTGCGATCATCACCCCAAAGCGGCGCGCGCCCTTTCCACCCTTTTGAACGGAGACGAGCTCGAGTGGGTTCGGTGTCGCAACGCGGTCGCGTTCGTAAAGCGAGAGCACTCGATCCTCATCGATATCAAGTGCTTTGGCATACGCGCGAAGGAATCCTTTGGTGAACACGTCTCCCGGCAGTTCATCCAAGCGGTCGCCTTCAAGGGCTCGAAGGCTCGCAAGAGGAATACGCGTCGTCGAGGACATCTCCTCGATCGACATCCCGCGGAGTGCGCGCTCTCGCTGAAGATGCGCGCCGAGACTTTCGAACGTTGTCTCGTCAATGCTCTCGATCGGAGCGTTCACGCGTCACCGCTTTTGCTGGCGCCCTCGTCTGCGAAGGTTTCGTTTTCGAAGTCTGAGGGAGCGTCAGAGGTTGGTTCAGAACGCGGGCTCTCGGTTTCTGGGGCCGGCTGATCCAGAATCCGTTGGCAAGCCTCGCCGTCCTCTGTATCGGGACCGAGGGCGATGCATCGCTCGAGGTCCGCCACCGCCTCGCGGGGGCGACCGAGGTTCGCTCGAACTTCTCCTCGGAGGCGCCAGGCGCTCTGCATTTGAGGACTGTCTGCACAACTTTCGTCGGCTTCGAGGGCACGCACCAGAGCATCCTCCGCGTCTTCCATCGCACCCGTCCGTGCGTACGCTTCGCCCAGAAGAGAGTAGCCAACGCAAAAGCGCGGCTGAATCCGCACGGCGTCTTGAAGAGGCTCGATCGCCTCGGCGGGGCGCTCGCTCCGAAGATAAGCCGTGCCGACGTTTGCCCACGCAAGATGTGCGGAGGTATTCATATCGTCGATCGCGGATTCTCGAAGGACAGGAATTGCCTCGTCGTATTTTTCGGCGGCGATGAGGACCGTTCCAAGAATGTTGCGAGCTTCCGCCAAGGTCGCGCCATAGCGCTCGTGATCGATGAGTAGCTCGACCCCACGACGCGCATGCTCTTCTGCGACGGGCACATTGTTTCTCGAATGGAATTGCACGATCGCCATCAGAAGGTGTGCCTCTGGAAACTCTTCATCGAGCTCGAGCGCGGCGCGGATTCGAGAGATCGCGCCAGGAACGTTTCCTTCGCGGTAGAGCGCGTCGGCGAGCTGTACTTCCCGATGTGCCCGCTCCGTATCTGGGGTCGTTCCGCCACCACGTGGGCAAGCGGAGAGAAGAACCAAGAGGGACATGCCGAAGATGGCCTTGAGAGACACTCGGACTCGATTTTGGCGGGGTAGACGCACGAAGACTGGTGTACTTCTTCCGCCGCCGATTCGCCAGCGGATTCACCCAAAGCCATTCGAAGCCTGGAATAAGCCAATCGGCATAACTCAAGCCGCGAATGAGCAAACACAAGCTTCGCTGTTAAGATGTTGATATTATTTGTTTTATTGACGTTCTTCGATTCTCTCGGTTGACACGCCTCGATGTGTGCTCAACCTGCGGGAATGCCAGCTCTGAACGTCATGACAGATCGCTCGCGAGTCTCGACAGACTCGCAAGACGGTCCACGTTCGTCCGGGCAGAGCTGATTCTCAAAACCCCCAACTCGAGCGATGGGCCCTTCGGCGGCACATTGCGGCATAGGGCTTTGGTGTGTTCAGAGGGGCTTCGTCGCGAGGAGTCTCTCCAATGAAAAAGAACAACTTCAAGCCCCATTTCAACGTCGGGACCATCGGCCATGTCGACCACGGCAAGACCACACTGACGGCTGCACTGACAAAGGTGTCCGCGGCTCTCTTCGGCGGAAACGCGAAGGCATTCGACCAAATCGATAACGCCCCGGAAGAGCGAAAGCGCGGGATCACGATCGTGGCATC
>JAHDCI010000352.1 GCA_020629955.1 Myxococcota bacterium
ATGAGGTCGAGGAGCTTCGCGACAAAATCGCGGAGGCCGATATGCCGACCGAAGCAGAACGGGCAGCGCGAAAGCAGCTCTCGCGGATGCGTTCGATGAACTCGGCGAGCTCCGAGTATCACGTCACGCGAAACTACGTGGAGTGGTTGACCGACCTGCCGTGGACCAAGCTCACCCCAGACCGCCTTGATGTCGGTGAAGCGCGGAGGGTGCTCGACGAGGACCATCATGGCCTCGCCGATCCCAAGCGCCGTATTCTTGAGTACATCGCGGTTCGCCGTCTTCGTCACGACGTTCGCGGTCCGATCCTCTGCTTCGTTGGTCCGCCCGGCGTCGGTAAGACCTCGCTCGCCCGCAGCATTTCGCGTGCGACGGGCCGCCACTTCGAACGCGTCGCGCTTGGCGGCGTTCGCGATGAGGCGGAAGTCCGCGGTCACCGCCGCACGTACGTGGGCTCGTTCCCAGGCCGCATTATCGCGGCAATGAAGAACGCCGGCAGCCGGAATCCGGTGATCTTGCTCGACGAGATCGACAAGCTCGCGAAGGATGGCCGCGGCGACCCCGCAAGCGCGCTGCTCGAGGTTCTCGACCCGGCGCAGAACAGTACCTTCGCAGACCACTACCTCGAGGTTCCGTTCGACCTGAGTCAGGTCATGTTCATCGCGACGGCAAACCGGAAGGATACGATTCCGCGGCCGCTTCTCGACCGAATGGAAGTCATCGAGATCGCCGGCTACACGCGCGAAGAAAAGTTTCATATTGCGCGCTCCTTCTTGATTCCCCGTCAGCTCGAAGGGCACGGCCTATCGCCAGAGCGCCTCGATATCACGGACGAAGGCGTTCAGACGCTGGTTGACGATTACACGCGTGAAGCGGGCGTGCGCCGCCTTGAGCAGCAGGTCAGCGCGGTCTGCCGCTCGGTGGCGGTACGTCTCGCGAATGGCGAAGATGTGCACCTCGAAGCTGGCGCGGACGACATCCAAGAGATCCTCGGACCACCCCGATACCGGCGTGACCCGCTCGACCGGACCGCGCAGGCGGGTGTGTCTGCTGGGCTCGCCTGGACCCCTGCAGGCGGCGACGTGATGTATATCGAAGCGCGCCAGATGCCCGGGCAGGGCATGACCAAGGTCACCGGACAGCTTGGCGGCGTAATGCAGGAGAGCGTTGCGGCGGCCTTTACGTATGTTCGCGCCAACGCGGATACGTTTGGTTTGCCGGCCGACTTCCTTACGAAGATCGACGTTCACGTTCATCTCCCCGGCGCGATGCCGAAGGATGGTCCGAGCGCGGGGATCCCGATCACCGTCGCGATTGCGTCGATGCTCACCCGGCTACGCGTTCGCGCAGATGTTGCGATGACCGGCGAGATCACGCTGCGCGGAAACATTCTGGGCGTGGGCGGTATCAAGGAGAAGTGTCTCGCAGCGCATCGCGCGGGCCTCAAGCGGGTGATCTTGCCAAAGAGGAATGAAGCCGACCTTGAGCAGGTGCCGGAGCATGTTCGAGAGCAGCTCGACCTACGTCTTGTCTCGAAGATCGATGAAGTGCTCCCCTTGGTTTTCGACCACCTGGAGCAACCCGTCACGACGCTCTGACGTTGAGCGGTTAAAAGAGCGACTTCAAGAGTGCGTTCAGAGAAACGCCGGCCTCATCGCCGGCGTTTTTTGTTGTTCAGCGCTTATTGCGTTTGTCTCTCTACGTATGCGATTCGCGCGAGCCAGTCTTCGGCATCGTGACGAATCCTCGGCCGGGTCTGCGCTTCTTCGAAGAGCTCGCGCGCAAGCGGTAGATCCCCGCGAGCAAAGCGAATCACTCCGTTTAACCTGAGCGCCTCATCACGGATCCGCTGGGTCGGGAGGCCCTGCCTTCGCGCGCGTTCGAGTGGCTCGGTCGCGAGGTCGAAGCGCTCCTGCGCGATAAGCTGACGTGCGACGAGATAGGCTCCGAGACCATCCTCCGCAGCATCGTCGATCTCCTCGGCGAGGTGCATGATCGTGGTCGCATCGAGAGGTTCACTGCCCGCAACAAGCAGCGCCCGGATCGCTCGTCCTTGGGCGCCGCCTCGCCGAATCCCTTCGACCTTCACTTCGCGCTGACGTGCCTCACCTTCGGTTTGAGGTTCCTCGAGCAGCCCCAGATAGGTCTCAAGCGCGGCTTGACGATCACCGCGTCGCCAGCGCGCATCCGCGATGCTCTCCTTCGCGCGAGTGAGAAGTGTTGGCGGAGCGCCTTCTAGGTTTGCGAGCGCTTCTTCGGCCCCGTCGAAATCTCCCGCTCGAGCACGGAGACCAGGCAAGGTCACCAGCGCATGCAGGTCGTTTTCCTCGATATCGAGAAGCTCTCGGCAAGTTTCCTCGGCCGCGCGAGTATCGCGTGCAGCGAGGTCCGAAGAAAGCTCTCCATGAAGGCGCGCGAGTCGATGCGGGCAGGTCGTCGAAAAAATACTCGAACCTGAAAAGCGAAGAGCGGCGAGCTCGACCGCACCCTCGGGCAGCGGCTGCGCTGTGATATGAGACCGCCACGAGGATTCTAGTTCGCTCAGGCTTTTCCCTGTCGCTTCTTCGATATCGCCTGTTCGATGCGCCTCGCGAACGACTTCGGCGCCTTCGGTCTCGAGTAGATAGCGAATAAACGAACCGGCGGAAGAGTAGGCCTGCCGCGCCGGCAGGGTGAGGAAGGAGAG
>JAHDCI010000105.1:0-7260 GCA_020629955.1 Myxococcota bacterium
CTAGATCGAAGAAGTCGCCATTGGCTCGAGCTGAATGTCCATTACCCACTCTGGCTGCGAGCGGTCTGCGCGAACTTCAACATCCGCGAATCCATCTTCGGATTCGAGCCGGATCTGAAGAACCGGGATTCCGACCGGCCATGGGAAAATGCAAAGCCCATGTGTGGCGCGCATGTCGCGGCGAATCGTGGTGCCTGACTTTGGAGCAATCGCGGTCGCGTGAATCATGGTGGCGGGCTTCCCGTCCACGAGAGTGACGCGAAACATCGCAGGAAAGTCCCGAACCTTGCGGGGCCAAATTTTACCGAGCCATCCCATCACCATAAGAGTTGCCCCAGCTCACCAGAACATTCGCACGAAAGGAGATTTTCCTCGGCGCTCGAGTGAAAGAGGGCCGTATTCAACTCGAAGAGTCTGAGGGTATGCAGACGGCCGGCGTCCTTCCCCAACTCATTGGAGCAATGCATCAACGTACCCTCTGAAGGACAACGTCGGAGAGGGAGAGACGCCCGCCTTGAATATGAAGCTGGAGGGGTGCGAGCTGGTGCCCCTGGCTCAAGACAAGCCCGGGATAGTTTCCGGGTGGCAGCCCTTGGAGCTGGTATTGGCCAGCCGCGTTCGTGGTCGCAAACGCAACGAGCATCCGCGCGAGCTGCTCCTCATGAAGACGTCCGGCGAGAACCGCCTGGATCGCAGCGGCGAGGTCGGTCCCCGGCAACCCCACCAGCACGGACGCATCGAAAACAGGACGCCCCGTCGGTGCGTCGATCACCCGACCCACGGCCGCCGCACCATGTTGCGCGGCGCCCTGCCCTTGCCGAAAGAGACGTGGGTTCGGCGTGATGACCGGCGCCCGCCGCACGCCGGCAGGCGGATTCGCCACTCGCGCGTTCGGGATCGTATTTGGGCCCGGCCCCGCCGCCACCGCACCTTGCGGAGCGGACTGCAGCGAGATGGCGTATGGGACGGTGGCATCGGAAGCCTCGATCAACACAACGACCGTCAGCAATGCCGGGTCGAGGTTCGGCAAGCGAACGTTTCCGCGACCTTCGGCGACCACTCGATCGCGGGCGAGAACACCAATGGGCAGTGGCGGCTGCGTTCGAATCACGCCGCCGCGCGTCGCGGCATCGACGCGATAAAAGTGACGATCAGGGGTGCCAACCGCACCCTGATCCCCCGTCGCTTGTGCCTGAAACGAGCTGCCCGGTGAAAGAGTCTGAACCCCCTGAATCCGGAACCGGTCGAGATGTCCACTGCGCAAGGCTTGGGTCCATTCGGTGGGCATCCGCTCCACAGGGCGTGCGAGCTCCACGGGCTCAAGGGTTCGGCCCCGTCCGTGAAAGACACGCGTGGGGACACCGATCAAATGACCGCGCTGGTCGACCAGCATTCCGCCGCTGTTGCCCGGATTGAACTCGGCGTCACTGCGTAACCAAGCAACCTGGCGTTGCCCGTTCATCTGAAAGCCAGCGATCGAACCTTCGGTGACGTTGATCGTGCGAACATTCAACGGAAACCCAAAGGCCCAAACGCGCGAACCTGGACGAAGTGAATCCGTTCCGGACATGGGTACCGTCGGAAACCGTCGCTCACCTACCGGATTGCCCTGCGCGTCAGAGATAATCCGGATGAGCGCAAGGTCGAGGCGTACATCCGCCCGGACGACCGCACCAACCCATCCAGCGTCCGAGGGACTCCGAGCATCCCGCACCATACCGATTCGGACGCGATTTCGGCGGTTGAGCAGCGTGCCAGGAGGCCCGGTGTCTGGGCCGTGGTGACCGACGACGTGGAAATTCGTAAGGACGTATCCCCGTGGGTCGATGAGCGATCCCGATCCCGAGCTTGTGCCCGAGCCGTTTTCCAAATCCATCTCAACGCGGACCGTGGCGCGAACGCAGCGGTCACTCACCTCCGCGGAGAGGCCTTGTGCTTGTGCTCCGGAGAATAAGGTTAGGCTAAGAGCGCACGCGATGAGGAGTGCGAATCTGCCTTTTTCTCTGCGATTTCGGTACCCCACGATGAATCTCCGTCCGTCGAGACGGAGATTCCGTCACCGACTTCTTCCAGTGAAGCGGATATTTTGCACAATCTCAAGAATTTCAGCCTCAGCGAGCGCAGAAAGTGCGGGCTCCGATGCAGAGACATGCCAGGCGCGACCGTCCGCGCCCTCCACCACCACGTCAACGCCAACGATGGAGGTGGGAATCGCGCCATCCCCGGGAGCGCTCACGGGCGGGTCGACCGCCATGCCGTACCAAATCCATCGGCTCTCGTGAACTCCAAGCGCTTCACGGGTCTCGCGGTGCAGAACTCGATATCCATAGCCGAGGCGCTCTCGCTCCCCTTGGAGCCGTTCCGAGGTCGCGTCCAAAAAGCCTTCGGAGCTTCCGACCCGTAACTCTCGCACTCGAACCATGGGAACGTGCCGCCCCGGGGCGTACGGCCGTGCCACGAACTCACCCTCGTGTTCATCCACCTCCCAGCCGGTCGGGACATGGAATGTGAAGGCTCCATCGAGACCGCGGACATGACGTGAGGGCAAAATATCTCCCTTGCCCAGAAAGATCGCAGCCGCTCCCAAGATCGCGGTGGCAAGCCACGGCCCCCAGTCGAAACCAGGAAGCTCGCGATCGATTTCAAGGATACGGGTCGACATTAGCTCTCTCCCTTCACGGCGTCTTCAAGCCCCTCGCCCTCGAGTAAGGCTCTCGCGAATCGCATCGTTGCGTAGTGCGCACTGATCAGCACGATAAGACCCAGAACCAACACGATGACGAAGGTTGTAAATGGGCGGAAGTTCCCGCGAGTCGCCCCCGCGAGAACGAGCAACTCATGAATGGTGCCGTGGAAAATGGCCCCAAAGAAACAAGCGCCGAACAGCCAAAGTTGCGCGCGTCTCGCCACAAAGCGGGCATGCCCAAGCCCGAGACCGACCGCGACGCCAAGCGCCACATGCGCAAGTGTCATCGCTGAAATCGTGCTCGCGACAGCAACCGGTACGATATCCCGGTGCGAGGTTACAAAATCAACGTTCATCGCCGTCGCCAAACCGAGCGAGGCGGCGGCACCGTAGATGACCCCGTCGACCGGTTCATCGAATTCGTCGGTCAGGTAAACGGTGTAGCGAACGACCAGGTACGTGCTCAGCGCCGTCAAGATGCCGGTCGTGCCAACGGTGAGAAAGAAGCTCGAACCCGAAGGCGGGTCGGACCATAAGTCGCTACCGGCGATGGAGATCGTCAGGGGATCCACAATCCCCGCGCCCATCAGTGCACCGAGAAAGAACACTCCGGCCACCATTGTGATCGGCTCCGGTTCAACGCGATCTTGGCGGTAGATATAAATCGAAAAGAGGAGAGCGGGGATCACGCTCATGATGACCGCGATGGGAAGAGTCGCCTCGATTTGACCATCTCGAAACAAGAACGCGCAAAGGCCAACAAAGCCCGCGAGCAACAGCGACTCGATGATGCCCATCCTCCAAAACGAGGGCTCGGTCGCATCGAGCGCAAGGTGGTAGTGCCGTTCGCAAAAGGACCTACCCCCGAGGGAGCGAACGTCCTGCGAAGGAACATGAATATGACAGACGCAGCAATAAGCGCCCTGGTCACCGAGCAACACTCCGGCGGGCTTCGTTTCAGGTGTCATCACCGCGCACCATATCGCGCTCCGCAGTTTATGGACAGTTCGAAGCGCCTAGTGCGGGGATCAGATCGGTCGAAGAGAAGATCTTTCGCCAGGAACGCCGATCCGAGCCTCACTCTTCCTTCGATATACTCGGGATGTCGTCCGCTCTCCGAAGCTCGCCTCAGCGTTCCTGACAAAAGATCTTCCCTTCGACCGATCTGATCTCCGCACGAAGGTGCCCTTCGAAGTATTCGGCGAGCGAGCGCAGCAAAAAGCCCGAAGACGCGGACGCGGCTTCGGGCTTCGCTTTGGCAATGGAGAAAGCGCTAGAAAGACGGGCTTCCAGCGGGGCTCAAGTTGCCGTTGGTTCCGTTAAAGAGCGGCTGAGTCTGAAGTTTGCCGGCCATCTCGCCCGTGACTTCAGCGATGCTCGCGATCTTTCCGTCGGCGCCGACGCTCACCAGGACCTTTACCGCCGCCGCCGCGAGCGCGCTCGATCCTGCAAAACGAGTGAGCGCGCCGGAGGCGTCGGACCCGCTCGCGCGGAGGCCAACAATCGAACCACCGCCGCCCGAGATTGCAGAAAGAGCCGCGACGCCATCCACTTCGGCGACCGAATCGATCACCAGATGGTCCGCGCGCAGACGAAGCGCGGTCTTGGCGGCCGACGAAACATCTCCGGAAAGATAGGTGACCGTATCCGAGCTGAGGGGAGCCGAGACACCCACCGCAACGATTCGCCCAGAGAGATTGTCTGCGCAAGCCTGTACCACGCTCGAAGACGAACCCACGACGGCGACATTGAGCCCGGTGCTGAGCGCGCGTTGAATCACCGCGCCAGCGGGTCCCAGGAGGCCGGCGGCTGGCCGACTTCGCCGGATTTCAATCAGTGTCGACGATGCGAGCGGGGGAAGAATCACGGTGACAACCGCTCCGTTTGGAGCGCGACCGGCGAGCACCGGACCTTCGCCGCCGCCAACGAGACGACGTCCAACCGATGCGACCGCGACAGCGGACGAAAATGCCACGCCGGCGTCCTGGAGACCGGTGCCCCGATCGACCCACACCTTCGACGGACCGTCGACGATGATATCAACGACCGAAGAGTCGTTCATCAGGGCGCCAAGTGGTCCAAAACCAGCAGCCTCTTCGATCGCCGCATCGCGTAGCGCGGAATCTCCGGCCTTCACCGCACCGATCGATGCGAGCTCGCTAATCGCGGCATCGACCAAGCTTTGCGCGAGTTGACGAACGCCAGCATCCGAGCCCGATCCTTGAGCGAGAGTCGAAGATTTCGCGAAGACGTTACCGATCAACGCGCTGAGTCCAGGAACGGCGCTCGTTGCCGGCGCCGACGCCATCGGCGCCGCCGCGGCGGGAGCGTTGGGTGCAAACTTCGGCGTTGCAGGCTGCTGAGAACGGGCGCCGAGGCTCGGTGAAGGCGCGGGAGCGGACGGCTGAGGTGGGCTATAGGCCGGGCTCGGCGCGGGCCGAGGAGCCCCCGGCGAAGGAACGGGAGCGGGCGCAACCGCCGCAGGGGCAGGCGCGGGAGCGGCGGGAGCCGGCGCGGGAGCCGCGGGAACCGGCGCGGGAGCGACGGGCGCTGGAGCTGGCGCCGCGGGAGCTGGCGCCGCGGGAGCTGGCGCGGCAGGAGCCGGCGCGGCAGGAGCCGGCGGAGGATTCGAGCGGAGCGGGGGCGGACCACCAGCACTATCAAACGCTTCTCCGCCGCCTGCTGCAGCTTGCTCCTCCACGGTCAAAATGAAGTCGCCGATATAGACTTTGTCGCCAGGCTTTACGACGAGCGGCGAAGTGATCTTCCGGCCGTTGACGTACGTTCCGTTCGTGCTCTTGAGGTCCACCACGATAAAGCGCTGGTCCTTCAACACGATTCGAGAGTGGCGCTTTGAAACGTTGCCTCGCGGAAGGATGACATCGTTGCCTTGGACCCGACCGATCGTCACCTCAGATTTGTCGAATTCCATGCGGCGCTGGGAGCCGCCCTTTTCAGTAATAACGAGTGCGAACATCTTTCCTGATCGTTCCAAGAGGGCGCACACACGCGCCCGAAACCCTAACGGAGGCCCATTGAACGATCGCGCGCGTTCTACGTCAAGCTCGTGACGAATCCGCGGTCATTTTCTTGGCGCTCGCCCCTTGTCTGTGCGTCGCCGGGAGCCCTCGCCCGGATCCGTCACTGGGAACGTGATGATCGTGCAAGATTTCGCAATAGTAAGGGAAGTTGTCAGAGCGACCGATCCAGTCCGTATTGGAGCGAAGAGAACTTTCCTCACGATTGTGAAGGATTGTGCGAGGGCGCGAGTCCTGGTGACGGATCCGGGCTAGGCACGCTCGAGTTCGTAGAGCACAATATCCGCGTCGCGTTTTACGAATACGCCTCCGCCGCAGGCAATAAACGCTGGATGAAGACGTTTTCGGTACCAATCGCCACTTCGCAGATGCACGGCACCATCTGTAAGCTCCTGGGAGACGTTCTCCTCCCAATCACTTTTCGTAAGCGCTTCAAGAAAGAGGACTTGTTCCGTTACCTCAACGAGGTTCGCCATGGCGCGCTCCGCTTCGGCATCCTCCAGATACTGCAGTACGCCCTGACAGATCACGAAATCCGCGGGTTCCATCGGCACGTAGTCAACGACACTTCCTTTTTCCCATCCGTACCGCTCGCACGCCGCGTCGCTGATCTCGACACCGTGATAGGAAACTTCTGGAAAATAGCGTTCGACAACGCCTTTCCACAGCCCAACGCCGCAGCCAAGATCGAGGACGGTATCTACCGGGACCTGTAGATATCGAAGGTACGCGCACACGAAGCCTCCGAGACGCGCGATCGTTTTCTGATCCGCGACCCTCGTTTTGGGGTCTTCGTAGTGCCGCCGGTAGTAGTCTGCGTCGAAGCGCGTCATTGCCCATGATTCGCAAAGGACGAGGGTCGAGGTCAACCTCAGAACGTACGCTGGACAAAACGAGAGCGACATTTGGAACCCGCACGAGTCTCCGCTGGGTTCCGATCACCATTGAAACCGCGCGCGACGCCGAATAGTATCCAGCGCGATGAGCACCGAAGAACTGAACGCAAAGTACCTCGACCTTTTCCCCCAGTGGCTGCGCGACCTCGGAAACGACGCACAAGACTTGGGCGACGTGATTGGCGAGAGTGCCCTGATCGAAGACGCGCAGGAGGCCGTGGTTGGCAGCCTGAACTATCTCTTTAAGTCCCTCGATCTGATCCCGGACGGCATCGACGATATCGGTTACCTTGACGACGCCTTTGTGCTCCGAGTCGGCTCGAAGCTCGCGCTCAGCGAAGGAGAGCTCGACGGGGAGAAGTTCGATATCGTGCGCCGCCTCGCAGACGAGGCGGATTTGGTCTCGGAATTTCTCGGCGGCGACTTCTACGATCGTCTCGAAACCTACGTCGTCGGACTCCGCAACGGAGCTGCCCGGGGACGATCGGTCCGCGATATCCTCGGGGAAGAGGACGTACGCAGCGCATTCCTCTCCGACCTTCGGGGTTTCGCGAAGAGCTATGAGTCTCCTGGGTTCTCGCGCGAAGAGAAAAACCTCATCAAGCTACGCGCCTTCTTCGACGCGAAGCTTCCGAACTAG
>JAHDCI010000105.1:7360-12455 GCA_020629955.1 Myxococcota bacterium
TCCGGGGCTCTTTGCCCTTTCTGGAAAACCCACTCGTGCAGATATTGCGAATACCCCTTCGCTCTTCTCTCACGGGCCTTGAACTCCGTCCCACAGTGGAAAGAATAGGAAGGCGCGGAACGCGCAATCTCTCCACCCCTTCCCCTCTGACCACGCCTGATGTTCGTACGTTCTCGAGGAATCCTCCCTCCACGACCCACGACATATCGCGCTCGTCATGAACAAGAACTCGAAAAAGAAAATGATCCCGCTTCAGTTTGAACGACGTCCGGATGTGGATATGCGCCACCGTGCCTCCGAACTTCTCGAAGAGCATCGAACTCGGCGCAGCGTTCGACATTTCTCTTCCGACCCGATCCCTCTCGACGTCGTCGAATCTTGTATCGAAGCCGCTTGCCAGGCGCCTTCCGGAGCGAACAAGCAGCCTTGGACCTTCGTGCTCGTCACCGACCCCGAGACCAAAAAGAAGATTCGCGAAGCGGCCGAGGAGGAAGAGCGAGCGTTCTACGGAGGGCGCGCCGGGGAAAAGTGGCTCGCCGATCTTTCGCACTTTGAGACGGGTCCGGAAAAAGCGTTTCTCGAAGAGGCCCCCGCGCTCATCGTGATCTTCGCTCGGCGACACGGCGAAACCAAAGACGATCGTCACTACTATGTCAGCGAATCGGTGGGTCTCGCAGCAGGTATGTTGATCGCAGGACTCCACCACGTGGGCCTCGCGACGCTCACGCACACACCAAGCCCGATGGGCTTTCTCGCGAAAGTACTCGAACGCCCCGAGAACGAACGCCCCTACCTTCTCCTCCCGGTCGGATTTCCCGCGCAAGATTGCAACGTCCCGAATATCGAGCGACGCTCTTTGGATGAGAGCCTCGTGCGTAAAGCGTGATTCGTCGATCGGGCGCTGCCGGTGAGTGACTTCGAAGCCCACCTCCAGGCCTTGCGGGAGAAGTTCAGATCCACGATCCCGCAACGGATCGACAAAGTCGTACAAGCGTTGAAGGCGGGTGACCGAGAGCGCGCGATTCGCTCATCGCACCAGTTGAAGGGGACCGCGTCGTCGTATGCGATCCCTTCTCTCGCGTCGATCATGGAAGAGATCGAGCGAACGCTTCGCGAGAGCGAAGGTCCGATCCCGGCACCGGAATCAGCGCGCTTCATCGAGATGGCGACCTCTTGGAGTGAATAGAGGAAACAGAACGAGATCGCCGGTTACTCGGTCACGCCGCAGTAGGTGGTAGATCTGGCTCTTCCGGAGAAGAGACCTCCCACTCGTGCTCTTTTCCCAACTCCGGTCGCGGCATCGGCGCGCTCGGGCCATCGTAGTTCGCGATATCGTCGAAGCGGCGCACGAACTCTTCGAGGGCATCACGAGGTGCGCTCGATAGGTCGAGCTCCGTTCCGCAGACCCGTATTTCCACACGTTCCGCGGCGTGCATGCGCCGAACGGTTTCGATGCTGACACGGGTGCTGACCGCGTCGTATACGCCGTCTTCCATCGGCACTCCTGCGTAGCGAATAGCGAGCCGCTCGCGGCGACCGTCCGCGTCGATCTCTGCAACTCCGCAGGTCCACTGAGATCGCTCGGCGGGCGTCCCCAAGACCAGGTCGACCGAGATCTCATCGACCTCCGGCAGCGCAGAAAGGTCAAGCCCGCCCCAGCCGAGCGGCGATCGATCGCTTTGAAATCGCAACCCGGCTGAGACGCTCGGTAAGAAACTCTCCGTCGCATCGGAAAGAATGCTCTCGTCAAAACGTGCTTGTCCCCCAAGGGAGCCACTTCGGGCGAGCAGTGCCAGAGATGCCAATCCTAGGTACAGACTCAGCTTCATGCGCGACCGCGCGGACGCAGATTTCTCGAAAACCGATCCCGGGTATCCCTTGGCCACGTCGCTATAGACCCCCATCGAGGGCCCACTCTTGGGTCCATTTGTCGGAATTCGTCAGCAGCGACTCTTTTTTCCCGCGGAGCCGGGAAGCGCGACTCGCAAATTCCCTAAGCACCTCAGAAAGAGCAGCCTCAACCTTCGGACCTTCAAGGATTCCGTACGCGATCGCGAGGGCTTGTAGGGTCGAAACCTGCCCGCGATCCGAAGCGTTCCGGAGCGCACTCTGACGACTGCGCTCGGGAAGCGCGACCTTCGGAAGATGGGCGAGCCCCCGCCAGCGCCGCGCCATCCGTCCTGCTTGCTTCCAGGTGCCATCAAGAGCCACCAAGGTCTTGCCGCGGTCGCTCGGCCGAATCGGACGACTCGCCGACGGATGCAGGACGATCGTGCTCTCAGGAGCAAACTCCGGAACCGCATCCCTTCCGACGATGAGCCGGCTCGGGGCGAGCGTACGGTAGGCGAGATATCCCGTGTTCGTGGTTTTGCACTGCTCGAGGGGATGCATCACCAGTGCAAGCGGCGAATCCACCTTCAACTTCGGTAGCGCCTCACACATGCAGATCGCGACTCGGGTGCGGCAGCGAATACAGCGCGCTCCTTTCAGACCTCGAATTGCTGCTGCGCGCCTCATTTTCTCACGATACGCGCAAAGTCGACCGAAGACGAACACCAAAGCCGTCACCGCACATCGAATGAAATCACCAGCTTCTGGCGATCTTCGCCGCATTTTGAGAACATTCGCTTCTTGCTCCCTCCCCTGGATAAGGGAGCGAATCGACGCTCACGACCTATGCGCTTTTTACACGTCCCACAACCCATGCATTCACGCCCCACCTCATCGAGCGAAGCGGGCGATATCGGAGAGTTGGCGGTGAATAGGGCACACCGATGAAAGCCTCCAAACCCCCGCAGTCGCAGAGCCAAAAGCCGACTCTGAACCCGGAGGTCGACGCGGACCTTCCGGTTCTCAGCGAGCGACCAAGCCAGGGACCTTCGGCCGGCGCGTTTTCCGGCGACGAGCAGACCGTCAACCGATCGCTCAGTGCCGAGCTCGCCGCCGCAGACAAGCTCGGCTCCGCGGGTCGCGCCAGAATTTCCCCGTTTGTCGGCGTTGTCTGCAACGACGCGGATTGGTGCATGCAGCTCATCGCCGCACTGCACTCTCTCCATATCGACGCGGAACGAATCGAACCGGAGTCGGCTCCCCTTCAGACGTTGCTTCGCGCCCCCGACCTCCTCATCGTGCGAGGTGAGGTCGAAGCACAGACCCTGATCGAAGATCCCGTCACCGGAAAGCTGCCGCTCGCCCTCGTCGGCGAAGCCGAAGAAATTTCGAGTGCAGGCTGGCAGGGAGTCATCGCCACATTGCACGATGCGACCGCCAATAGCGTCGCGGAGCAAGCCGATGCCGTCCTCCAGGATCTTGGCGTTCGAAGTGGCGCTGTCACCGGTCACGTCGAGAGCTTTTCCGATGCGGGTTTCCTGGAACTCGTGTCCAACGACTACCGTACCGGCCTACTCGTTATCGAGCCTGACGAAGGCGAAGTCCTCCGAGTCGTCCTCGATCGAGATCGCGCCGATACGCTAAGCCGGGTCCGAGCGCGAACGGGCAAGCCTTTCGCGTTTACGTTTACCGAAACCGAACGCGTCGGCGCTTTCCATCCAGAGGAACGCGGCGAGCTTTCCGCATTCCGAGGCCTCCGGGTGTTGATCCTTCATCGGGATCGCACGATCGCCGATCCGCTCGCGCGAACGTTGCGGCGCCACGGTTCATTGGTCGGAGTAGCTGAACCGAACCGGAAAGGCGTGAAACGCGCGCGTGCGCTTGAACCCTCGCTGATCCTTATCGAAGACGAAGCGATTCAAACAGACGAGGGCTTCGAATCACTCACCGGAATCCGTGAGGACATTCGCCTTCGGTGGTCCGCCCTGGTGACCGTGCCCTCGTCGTGCTTCGAAGCACAGAAGACGAAGGGACATGAGCCGACGGCCCTGGCAGCGGCGGTCGAACATCTCCTAAAGCGAGACCGCGCACTTAGCGAACGCGTGAAGAATGAAAATAGCGTCTACCTTCGCTTGGAAGACTACGGCCTCCCACGGCTCCTTCGCGCACTTCTTAAGGCGGGCGGAACCCGGCAGCTTGACCTTCGATTTCACGAAGGTCGCGCGGAGGTCGACGTCGCAGAAGAGCTGGTCGTCGGCGCGTTCTACTATCCATCGCGCGGCGCCGTGGAGGAAGGTCTAGCGGCTCTGAGCGTCGTACTTGGACAGGTCCGCGGTCGAGTCCGAATCACGAAGGCAGCCCACCCCCGCGCCGCCAATATTATGAACCCGCTCGATCAAACGCTCGATCAAGCAGGGCAGCAGGTGACGGTCCGGTCGACCCCACCTCGAAAGCTTGGGGAACGGAGTGTTTCGGCCCCGCTGCCAGAAGAGCCGACACGGCCGAAGATCGTTGCCGCGGCAAGTGAAGGCTCGATCCTCGCCGCGCTCGACGCACTTGATGATGGCGTAGAGCGAAAGAGCGCGGTGGAAGACCTCCCAGGTCTTTCGGACCTTCCTCCGGAGGAAAACCCCTTTGGTGAGGAAGAAAGTACGATGGTGGGAGACTCGCTCGCGATGACGGGGAGCCACGCGAACGTTCGTTCGAACCCGCCGCCGAAGGAATTGGATATCGGGGAGGCCGTAACGATGCCTCCTCCGGCAGAAGTCAGTGTCGAGGTGGACCTCTCCGCGGTGGAAGCCGACGAACCTTCGCTCGTCGTCGACCAAACGCTGCTGCACGCCGCAAGCGCGCCGAAGGAGAACGCGCCTCGAAAGAAGAACCCGCCAAAGCGATCTTCGCCACGAGCCGCGCTCACAGAAGAAACCGACCGCATAAGAATCGGCGCAGCCGCGGAGGAAGACACGCTCGTTCCGAACCGGGAGAGGCAGCGTTCAACGCTGCCTCTCGTACTCCTTCTACTCTTGGCGATTACCGGCATCGTCCTTTTCGTATATCCGGGCGTCCTCAAAGACTATCTCGCGAGACGCGGGCGTGAGCAAAACGCTCAAATCGAAGAAACGCCACCGGTCGACCCTCAGGAACAGGTCGAAGCTCCCCTGGAAATGCCGGACCACGAGGAACTCGGTACGTTGCCGGAAGAGCCCACCAACGTTGGCGCCCTTGAGGAAGCGTCCGTTGTCGAAGAGCCCGTCGTCGAAGAGCC
>JAHDCI010000105.1:12555-16780 GCA_020629955.1 Myxococcota bacterium
GTCGTCGAAGAGCCCGTCGTCGAAGAGCCCGTCGTCGAAGAGCCAGTCGTCGAAGAGCCAACGGGAGACTACGGCGTCACGGACGAAGAACTCGCGAGACTCTCATCCCGACGCCGCGCAACACTCTCCGATGCCGCCGCGAACGCCGCGGCGCGAGCACGACGAAACGGAGACCTCGCCGAAGCCGAGCTTCAACTTCAACGCGCATATCGCTATGAAGCGAACAACTCAAAAGTGCTGATCGGTTTCGCCACCTTGTACCTGGCGCAACGGAATGGCCCAGCCGCGGTCACCTGGGCCGAGCGCGCCGTGCGTGTGCGACCGAGGCGCGCGAACTTCCACTTGGTGCTCGGCGATGCTCACCGGCTCGCGGGAAATCTCCCCGCGGCGCGCGCCGCTTGGCAGGAAGCGATGCGTTTGGACCCGGACGAACCAACCGCGGCGCGTCGCCGATTGGCCGAGACCGCTGCCGCCCAATAGTCGACCGCGACTCAACGAATTCCGGCGGAGATCCGCACTTCTCGAAAGAGTGGCCTGCCATCTTCGCGGGTTCGGACGGCGTCCATCGCGGCGACAAGTTCACCGTATTCCACTCGCTCTGCGGCCCCAATCGCGAGCTGGTCTTCGTTTGGAAAGAGCGAACTCAACGTTTCAAGGCACTCTCGAAGACCCGTCCAATCTTGGCCGTTTGATGTTCGCATGAGAACCGCTCCGCGCTCCGAACCTTGACCGCAAACCGCCGGCATCGTGGCGTTCCCCGTCACGCGAAGATGGTCGGCGTCGACAAAGACATGCAAGCCCAGTGCGGGCCTCGCGCCCGGGCCATCACTCGGAAGGCGAGTCGATATCTGCGTGTAGAGACCGACGGTTGAAAGAAGCACCAAAAGAAAGAGGAGTAGATTCACGACAATGTCGAGGAAGGGCACGATGTTTAGCTCGTCGTCGAGTTCATCCGGGCCCGCGGCTTGAACCCGTGTCTTTCGCCGGATGTACGCGCGCTGCTTCGCGCTCAGTCGTGGCGCGCTCATCGAAGCACCTTCGTGGAATGTGGGGCGGAACAATCATCGCCCATGACTCTTGGACGTTCCTCAGCTCTATGTTGATGCATAGAGCATAGGACCTCTTCGGCCCCCAAAGGTTCCGGACAGTGGTCGTTTGCGACCAGCCGGTGCTTTTTTGCGTCGAGCGCTATTCTTGGCGCAAGCCGTCGACCGGGATCATCCGCGCTGCCCAGAGGCTCGGAGCAATCGTCGCGACCGCACAAATGCAGAACGCGATGATGGCAGTCAGTACAAAGACCAAGGGGTCGAAGACGACCGGAAGGTGATCGATGAGGTACACCTTCGGGTCGAGAGGGAAGCCGTATTGGCTTAAGGCGGCCACCACAATCCCCCCGACCAATAAGCCTATTAGAGTGCCGATAAGACCGATGACCGTTCCCTGGAGCGCGAAAATCCAGAGTACGGCTCCGTCTCTCGCGCCCATGGCTTTCAGAATGGCGATCTCTCGCTTCTTTTCGAGCACGATCATGATGAGCGTCGCAATCACGTTAAAAGCGGCCACGAAGATGATCGTCGCGATAACAAACGCGAGCACCATCTTCTGAATCTTCAACGCCGTGAAGAGGTTCTGGTTCAGCTCCGCCCAGTCCATCGTGTTGTAGCCGCCGCCCAAGTTGCGCTCGAGCGAACGGGCCACCTCGCGGCTGGTATCCAGATCGTGTACTCGCATCTCAACGCCAGTCACCGAGTCGCCGTGGGCGACAAATCGTTGCGCTTCGTAGAGGTCCGTATAGACGAGCCGCGAGTCGTATTCCTGGAAACCCGCCTCAAAAATCGCGATGACGCGGTAGTCGCGGGATTCCGGCGCACGGACTTCGCTCGAGACCATCGAAAGATCGATGCCGCTGAGCGGTGAGATGAGCCGGACGCGTCCACCGACCTCGATCTCGAGGCTTTCGGCTAACGTCCGTCCGACAACAATCCCGGGGAGACTCTCGGTATCCTCCGCGGATTCAGTCTCCGCTTCCGCATCTACCGCGTCGTCCCAGTCGTCATCGCCCCAGTCGTCATCGTCCCATGCCTCTTCGACCCCATTGAGCAAATTTTCAACGGCCTCCGGCGAGGCAACTTCCACCTCGGGCAGCGCTTCAAAGGTGTCGATCGGTTCAAGCTCGTCTGGCTCGGTCGCGGCGGGCTCGGACGCTCCACCTTCGGCAGACTGGACGTAATCGTCGAGCCACTGCCAGTCGTCGCTACCGCCGCCGGTATCAAGTGGATGAGAAGGCGGCGCGGCGTCGTCCATACGAAGCCCCTCAAGCGAGCCTTCGGCGATCTGTTCGGGCAGCGTTAGCACGTTCGGCATCCGCTCCGGATCGACTCCCTTGATCAATACGCTGGCGAGCCGATCCCCGTTCGCGATCATCATCTGCACGATCAGAAAGGGTGCCGCGCCCGCGACCTCGGGCATCTCTTCAGACGTCGCGATGACGTCGCGATACTCATCGAAATCCCGACCGTATTTCATCACGAGAACGTGCGCATTGACGCCGAGGACTTTGTTCCGGAATTCCTCTTGAAAGCCCGTGGTGATCGAAAGCACAGAGAGAAGCGCCGCGACCCCCAGCGCCACGCCTGCCACCGCGATAAAGGTGATCATCGAGATCGTGCTGCGCTTTTTCCCGCGCAGGTAGCGCATCCCCACGTCGCCTGCATAGGCAAGCCCCAAGGGGTTCTTTCTGAGCTCAGAGCGCTTCACGGGGGGACTAGAGCACATCTATGAGATCACCGCACTCCGGCTGTTCCGTCTACGTTCGGACGCCAATACGCCGCTACGTCTGTACGCCATAAAGACGGGACACCGGGAAGTCCCGCTTCATTCCAAAAGCAGTTCGCGATTCGGAATGGGAGTCATTCGGCGGTCTGCTATGTTTCGCGAATGCGCATTATCGATAGTGACGAACTCGCCGCTCCAAAGGGCTACTCAAACGGGATCGCGTATCCGATGGGTGAGCTTCTCTTTGTTGCTGGGCAGATCGGCTGGGACAAAGAAGCGAAGCTCGTCTCGCGCGAGTTTCTCCCGCAGTTTGAGCAGGCCTTGCGAAACGTCGTCGCGACGGTCACGGCGGCAGGTGGCAAGCCTGCGCATATCGGCCGGCTCACGATCTATGTCACCGACAAAAAAGCCTACCTCGACAACGTGAAAGCGATTGGAAGCGCGTACCGAGAGCTGATGGGCAAACATTTTCCGGCCATGGCGCTCGTCCAGGTCGCCGACCTTCTTGAAGAAGGCGCGATGGTAGAGATCGAAGCGACCGCCGTACTACCCTCTCGCCCTGCTCAAACACCTCGGAACGAATCATGACCCTCAGCGCATCTAGCTTTCAGATTGAAGTCGACGACCTCGGCGTCGCAACCTTCACACTCAATCGCCCGGAGCGAATCAACTCGCTCACCTTCGAGGTCTACGGCGAGCTTCGCGACACCTTTCGTGCACTGAAGGAAAACCATCCGGAGGTCCGGGTCGTTGTCCTTCGAGGCGCCGGCGATAGAGGCTTCTGCTCAGGCGGAGATCAGGACGATATTATCGCGGAGCTCTTCTCTCGCGATATGCAGGGGCTCGTCGAATTCACTCGCATGACGGGCGCGCTCGTGCACGCCATTCGAACCACGCGTCCCCCAGTCATCGCAGCGATTCATGGCGTCTGCTGTGGCGCCGGCGCGGTCATCTCGTCTGCTTGCGATATGCGCATCCTCAGTGACGACGCGCGCATGGCCTTCCTGTTTAATCGCGTCGGCCTTTGCGGCGCCGACATGGGCTCAGCCTACCTCTTGCCCCGCATCGTCGGCCACGGCCGCGCCACCGAGATCTTGATGACTGGCGAATGGGTCAACGCCGAACGTGCTGAGCGCATCGGCCTAGCGAACCGTGTGGTGCCGCGCGAATCGCTCTTTGAAGAAGCACACGCGCTCGCGACGAAGCTCGCGAAGGGTCCTGCCTTCGCGAACTCGATGACGAAGAAAATGCTCGACGTGGAAGCACATATGGATTTTACCTCCGCGATCGAAGCCGAGGCACAAGCGCAGGCGATCTGCATGCAGCACCCCGATTTCCTCGAGGCGCATCATGCCTGGAAAGAAAAGCGCGAGCCAAAGTTTAAGTAGAAGCTACGACTGCAGCGGACGCAGTGTCGGCAACGCTGCCACAAAGCCCTCGAAATCGCCGA
>JAHDCI010000106.1 GCA_020629955.1 Myxococcota bacterium
TCGTGTTCATGGTTATGCAGTTCGCGAGCTCCACCGCTTCGGCAGTGACGGCCTCTGAAGAAATGCAGATCCCCTACTCCACCTCGCAGGAGGAGATGGGCGACGCGGTCGCGATTCAGATCTCGCGTTCCTCGATCGTTGTCGATGGTGAGCAGGTCGTCGAACTTCGTGGCGATGGTCTTGTTGACGCCGCCGACAAGCAGAACGGTGGTTCGGGCTTTAAGATCATTCCGCTGCATCGTCAGATGCAAGACATTCGGCAGCAGCAGATGCAGCTGAACCAGGCACTGAACCGTGGTGAATGGGAAGGTGAAGTGATGATCATTGCCGACCATCGCACGCCATTCCGCACCCTCTCGGAAGTCCTCTACACAGTGGGCCAATCCGGATTTAAGAACCTTCGTTTCGTTGCGGGTCGAACCAGCACGATCGGTGGACCGCCGGCGCGCGAATAGTTCGAAAGAACCCGAAGGAAGGCCTCGCAAACGCGAGGCTTTTCTTTTTCCGTCACGTTGATTGGAAGGCAAGAAATCGCTCTGAAGTTGCAATCGCCAACATAGTGTCTATGATACACTTTATGTTCACCGATAGAAAAGACGCTTTCCGTGGTGCGATTTTTGGTCTCGCAATCGGCGATGCCCTCGGGTACCCCGCAGAGTTTCGGAGCCGAGAGCAGATCCTTCACGAGATCGGTCCGAATGGGATCACGGATTTCATCGCGCTGGCAGACCCTCGTTTCTCGCGACCGTGGATCGTCGGCGAGTATCAGCCACCCGGAACGTATACCGACGATACGCAGATGAGTATCGCCCTCGCAGAGGGGCTTCTTGAATCGAGCGAGGCACTCGATGATCAGATGCAGGCGATCGGAAAGTGCTTTGTAAAGTGGTCTCGGAGCCCCGAGAACAATCGGGCCCCCGGGAGCACATGCATGACGGGGTGCGCCAATCTCGCGAGCGGTACGCCGTGGCGCGAAGCCGGAGTGGCCCAGTCCAAGGGCTGCGGAAGCGCGATGCGAGTCGCTCCGATCGGCCTCCTCTACGCGAAGGATACCGAGCGCTTGCTTGAGATCGCGCGCGCCTCGAGCCTGCTTACTCACGGACATCCTGCAGCCCTCGAGGGAGCTGCCGCCGGAGCCCTGATGGTCGCATCTGCGCTCGATGGTGCGGACGGCCCTGCAATCTATCAGGCGATCGAGAAATACTGTTTCGGCAAGAGCCACGACTTCGACGCTTGTCTGCGCAAGGTCCCCAAGTGGCTCAATACGTCGCCCGCGATCGCACTCTCCGAACCGGGGCTTGGCGAGGCTTGGGTGGCAGAGGAGGCGATCGCGAGCGCGCTCTACTGCGTTTGGCGGCATCCTGACGATTTCGCGGCAGGCGTTTTCGAAGCGGTCAACACGGACGGTGATTCGGACAGCATCGCCGCGATCACGGGAAGTGTCTTAGGCGCACGCCTGGGCTTCGACGCCATTCCTGGGAAGTGGCGCGAAGAAATCGAAAACGCGCGGATGCTCCTTGAGCTCGCGGACCGGCTCTATGAACGGGCATCCAACTAGCGCGTGGTTCCAATCGCGAGACGGCATGTCGTTCGCTCTCCGAACCTCGCCTCGGCGCCCCTTACGAAAGATCATCCCTTCCATCGATCTGATTCCCGCGCTCGTGAGCTCAGTTGCGCGTCGAGATAGGCGGTCAACCTATCGAAAACCACTCGAACGAGGGCCCATTGCGGCGCGGTTATGAGATCCGTTCAAGAACCTCTTCAAGACGTGCGCTCGCTTCTTCCCGATGCGCTCGATACTCCGGGAGACCCGCAAGAAAACTCGAGAGCGGGCGCTCATCGCCAATTCGCTTCCCAGCAACAAAGACGCTCGTCAGTGCGCTTGAGACATCTCCAAAGACAATGCTCCGCAGAGGGTTCTCCGCAGGCCAAAAGACGGGAGAGTGGGTATCCCAGACAGCAAGGTTCGCAAGCGCTCCGGGGGCGATCTCGCCGGCGCGAAACCCAGCATGAAGCGATCCGGCGCCTTCCCAGACGTGGTGAAGCAATCCGCGCGCGGAACAATCGAAGGGAATATCCGCATACGTTTCATCGCGGTGCGACTGCACGCTGCTGGCGTCCGTGTTGCCAGAAAGGAAACGTTGGTATTCGCTTCCGAAGCTGACTCCGAGCGTGCGTCCGCCGGCGGCGAGGCGAAGCTCCTTCGCGACATTAAACGAGTCATTGCTCGCCGCGCAGTCCGTGGCGATCGTCCACGAGGCTCCTGCACGAGCCCAGTGGTCCGGGCGAGCCGGGAAACCAAAGAGCAGTGCGGCATAAGGACACCAGACCAGGTGGTGACGTTCGCTTGCACGCTGAAGCTCTTCATCCCGAACGTAGAGCGCGTGGGCAAAAAGAGCTTCCACTTCCCCTGCGCCGAGGTCGAGCAAATGTGAGTACGGGAGCTTGCCCGAGCGTTCCTTCAGACGCTCCACCTCTTCCAAAGACTGGGCCAGATGGGAATGAACAGGCACCCCGAGCTGCTTTGAAGCTTCGAAAATTCTCTGCCACAGATCGTCCGAGACGGTATCGGGCGCGTGTGCGCCCAGTGCGACAAAGAGGCCAGGGTCAGCGCTTCCGTGGAGCGTCTCGGTCGCTTGAAGCTCCGACGGATAGCGCCCCGCTCCCGGACCGCCGAGATCCTGAAGAGTCGGCGCAACAACGGCGCTCAGGCCCGTATCCCGAATGCCCTCCGCGAGCGCTTCGCCAAAGAAGTAGTGATCCCAGACCAGCCCTACCCCGTTCAGCAAATTCTCCCACGCGCCCATGCGAGCGAACGCGCGCACATCCTTCGCGGTCAGCTTCGACTCAAAACGATAAAAGAGATCTTCGACCACGTTGCCCGCCGTCGCGTCGCCAACTCGCCCGCGCAGCGAACTGAGCGCGCAGTGCGTGTGGCTGTTGACGAACGCTGGCGTGACAAGGCGATCGCCTAAGTCGAGAAGGTCCACAAGCTCCGAGGCTTCCGATGCGGATGAGGTCGACGTTCGAACCGCGACAATCTTCGCGCCGTCGATATCAATCTCACCCGAAAACTCTTCGCTGGAAGAGTTCGCGATGATTCGGGAAGAACGGACTCGAAGCATAGGCCTAAGAAATCGCGTTTTTGCCCTTTCGGCAACTATCTCGTTCTTCCGAAGGACCCATGCGAGGGCGTCGTTGCACGACACAGCGACCCAACGTCTTGGAACGAGAGCACTCGACCATCCGATGCGGACGCGCCACAACAGCAAACGATGAGTGAACGCGGAGATCGGGAGAAGAGCCCACGGGGAATGGTGGACGAGAAAGGACAGCTCCGAATCCGTCATCGCCGAACACAGATGAGCGCGTTTCAGGACGGCTATCACTCCATCTTGAGGATGTCGTGGCGAAGCTTCTTCGCAGCATGCGTCGTGACCTATGTCCTTCTCAACCTCTGTTTCGCGGTGGCCTTCTGGCAGGCGGAGGGCTCGTTTAGCGGCGAGGGTTTTCGGCAGGCGTTTAACTTCAGCGTGCAGACCTTCTCAACGATCGGGTACGGAGTGCTCTCGCCGACAGATCCCGTTGGCAATGCGCTCGTCGTGCTTGAAACGCTCGTCTCGCTACTCTTCACGGCGGTCATCACTGGCCTCGCGTTTTCAAAATTCGCCAGACCAAGCTCGAAAGTACGCTTCGCGCAGAAGATGGTGCTCTCCACGTTCGACGGGAAACGCGCCCTAATCGTTCGCGTGGCCAACGCTCGCAGCTCGATGATCGTAGAGGCGCAGATCACGCTATCGTTCGCCCGAAATACGACGCTCCAAGACGGCTCGACCTTCCGGCGCATCACCGATCTTCAACTGATGCGAAACACGCAGCCGATGTTCGCGCTCGCGTGGACCGTCGTGCATTTCATTGATGAGGAGAGCCCACTCTACGGGCTCTCTCACGCTGATCTGAAAGCCTGCGACGCGGTGGTGATTATTTCGCTGCGCGGCGTCGACGAGACCTTCATGCAAGAGACCTACGCGCGGCATATCTACGGAACCGGCACGATTCACGACGGCGGCAAATACGCCGATATTCTGATGGTCGATGAAGACGGTGAACGCGTCATCGACTACAGCCGGCTCGACCTCATCGACTCGTAGCGCGTAGGCATCGCTTCCAGGCGCGCGAAGCTCATTGCGCTTGCCGCGCGCGATCCAAACGAAGCAGCTCATCCACGCCACGAGAACGGATCGGATATTGATCGGCGTTGCGCCATGGCACATCGGGCCAAAATCGGTCGACGGAGACCTGCGCGCTTGGTTCCGCCGAAGCGCCCGGGCGAACCGTAAGCACGGATACCCCGCGCTCTTCCGCGGCGGCGAGCGTCCGTTCGATCGGCGCTGTCCAGCTGTGCAGCGCGAGGTCAAAGAGCCCCCAATGAATGGGCATCAGGACGCTGCCCCGAACCCAGCCATGCGCCCGCACCGCCTGCTCCGGTCCGATATGCCAATCCGGCCAAGACTGCCCATACTGACCCACTTCGATCATCGTCAGGTCAAAAGGACCGTAGCGGCGCCCAAGCTCGATCATATCGGAGAAGGGTCCAGTATCGCCCGAGAAGTAGACGCGCTTTCCGTTCTCGTTCACAAACGCGTAACCGGCCCACAGCGTCGCATTCTGGTCCGTGATCTGGCGTCCAGACGCGTGGCGCGCGGGTACGCAGGCGACTGTCGTCTGCTCGAACGAGAGTTCCTCCCACCAGTCGACCTCGGTAATGCGCTCCTCGGGAACGCCCCAATACGCGAGGTGCGCACCCACGCCGAGGGGGGCGATAAAGCGCGGATGATGACTCGCTTCGAGCTCCTTGATACTGAGCATATCGAGGTGGTCGTAATGGTCGTGACTGATGATCACCGCATCGAGTTCAGGAAGTGCTTCGATGGCAATGGTCGGCTGGTACCAGCGGCTCGGTCCCGCCCAGGCAACGGGGGATGTCCTCGGACCCCAAACGGGATCGAGAAGGAAGCGCTGCCCACCGATCTCGAGCAATACCGACGAGTGTCCGAACCAAGTGACGCGAAGGCCGCTTGCCGGCGGACTCTGAAAAAGAGCAGGGTCCGTCTGAACGGTCGGGATCGGCTCCGAAGGAGAACCATGATCTGCGGGGCTCTCGGTGAGCATTCCCCACTCGTCGTTCCAGAGCGGTTCTGGATTCTCGAACACTCCATCGGCCCATTGAGGTGACGCTTCCATGCGCGCGCGTCGCTGGCCGCTGGCAGACTTCCCCATCCCTTCCCAGGCGAGCGCCACCCCAAGGCAAAGCAATACCACTAGCAAAAGCCCAATGCGCTTTAACCAGCGGCGAACCGGACCGGAACGCTTCGGCTTCTCGGACGACGAGGGTTCAGATTTCGAGACAGCTTCGCTCATATTCCAAAACCCTGAATCCTGCACGTTTCGTTGCAAGCGCAGAACGCGCCAGGGACCGGAAGGTGCCTGGCGCGTTTTGCGATTTGTGGGTCGATGTGACCTCTTTTAGGCCTCCCGTCGGGCGAAGGGATGCTCTTTCGTCACGGCCGCCTACGCGAACTTCGGCAGACGAACGAAGTTTCCTCCGACCGAACGTTCGTGATGGAAAAGGCCTTCACACGAGATGATCAGGTACTAACGCCGTCGTCTCAGAGAGAGTCCGATCATCAGCATTCCTAGGAACGCTGCCCCACCTCGCTGGTGGGGTCCCGCGGTGCAACAGAAAGCACCCCCGGAAGATCCGCCTTCGCCGCCGACGCCGCCTTCGAGGACGGGGTCGAGGTAGTCGGGGGCTCCGTCTTCGTTCGAGTCGAGCGCGTCCTCGGGATTGAGGTCGCCATTCGGATCAGCCGACTCATGGATGGTATCGACGCCGTCTCCATCGTCGTCCGCATCGAGATAGTCCGGTGCCTCATCGAGGTCCGTATCGCGCGCATCGGAAGGATTACCATCGCCATTCGGATCCGGACGTTCGAACTCTGTCGCGACTCCATCACCATCGTCGTCTGCATCCAGATAATCCGGAAGTGCATCGTCATCGGTATCGCGCGCGTCGGAGGGATCGCTATCGCCATCCGGATCTGCCGCTTCGAAGATGGTCAGCACCCCATCGCCATCATCATCGGTGTCGAGATGATCCGAGAGCCCGTCTGCGTCCGTGTCGCCTTCCGGTGTTTCGAAGCGGGTTCCCACCCCGTCTCCATCATCGTCGGCGTCTCGCCAGTCTTCCATCGCGTCTTCATCGGTATCGAGAAGAGTCGGCGCGCTCGCTTCGAAGGCATCATCGATTCCATCCCGATCGGTGTCCATTCCGCTCGGCATCTGGTCCGGCACTCCGTCTCGATCGGCATCACGGGACTCGAGGAGATCACTGAGCCCATCGGCGTCACTATCGACTTCCTGAAAATTCGCCGTCCCGTCCATATCGGTATCGAAGGGCCGGCTGAGAACAGCGTCGGCCAGACCGTCTTCGTCAGAATCCGTGAAACCATCGATGAGACCATCCCGGTCCGTATCCATTCCGTGCGCCTCGAAGGCATCGAAGAGCCCGTCGTTGTCCGAATCGAGGTCCAGGAAATCCGGGTTGCCTTCATCGTCGGTATTGACGGGTGGATGCATTACCTCCGTGTTTTCGGGGTCGCTATCGTCGGCATCGAACGCTGGGTGAAGCCCGTCGCCGTCGGAGTCGCGGCCCGAATCGATCATCGCGTCGCCATCCCGGTCGAAACGCGCGCCACCATTTTCGGCAAGATCCGAGATGCCATCGTTATCGGAGTCGAGGTCGAGGTGATTGGGCACTCCATCGTTGTCCCAGTCGGCTCCGCCCTCGGTATCCCGGATACCGAACTCGACGGCAGTCAAGAGTCCGTCATCGTCGTCATCCACGTCCTGATAGTCAGGCGTTCCATCCATGTCGGTATCTACGCAGTCCGCGTTTGGAATCGTGTGACCTGGGCACTCGAGCGCATCCGGGACACCGTCGCCATCGCTATCTGCCGGGACCGTCGTAGGATCGAGATAGTCGAGTACGCCATTCCTATCTCGGTCCCCGGTTCCATCCGGACGGTCATCTTCGGTCAGGTCGAGCGAACCGTCTCCGTCGGAATCCGCGTCGAGATAGTTCGGCTGTCCATCTCCATCCACATCGTGTGCATCCTCAGCGCTTCCCATATAGGCCTCGGCGTCGCGAAGCTCTTGAGCCGTGGAGATACCGTCCGCGTCATCATCACGGTCGATATAGTCCGGCGCATCGTCTTCATCGAAATCCGGAAGCATGGGAGGTGCGCCGATGACTCCACCGCAGTCGCCTACTGCAGCGCAGTCAGCGTCGAACGCGTCGTCAATTCCGTCTCGGTCCTGGTCGGTACCCGACGCGATGAGATCCGCGACCCCGTCCGCGTTCGCGTCCGTGGCTTCGATCGCGTCCATGATCCCGTCGCCATCGCTATCCATATCGAGGTAGTCCGGTGCGCCATCGTCGTCGGTATCGACGCAATCTGTGGAGATCGGACATTCGACTTCGTTGGGGATGCCGTCGCCATCGGCATCTGCGTCGGAGATATTCGGAATTCCGTCACGGTCCATATCCGGTCCCAGCGGAGGCATATCGCATCCGTGCAAACCATCATTCCATTCCGAAAGCGCACGGTATTTGGGAGAGTCTTCAACACCTTCATCATGATGCTCGCGCGCGCCCCAGCTTCCGAAAGAGGTGCTCTCTTCCACGAAGTTGAAGTGGTTGACGTGCTCGAAGCCATACTCGCAAAAGAGATTCAGATAAGTGAGGTAAAGCTCGTACATCTCAGCGTGTCGATTCGCCTCGTGCAGATTCTCGATCAGAGATAGGCGATTGGCGATCGCCGTCTGCTCGGCTTCGTAGGCTTCGAGAAGCTCGTCGTAGTTTGGAGCGCCCGGCGCGGGTTCAGAGAGTGTTGGCCAAACGCGGTTTGCGTCTCCGACCGCCCGAAGGCTCTGTCCCGCTTCGTGGGCGAGTAGCCCCACTCCGAACATTCGCGCCGTCGCTTGGTTTTCAGCAAGCGCGGCAGAGACCGAACGAATCGAAGGCCGGCTCGGCTCCTCGCTCTCTACGCTCTCTCGAGCATCGGCGAGAATCTCTTCGACCGTCGGAACTCCACCTTCCGCCTGGGCGTCTTCGTCCGAGTAGTTCACGAGAAAATAGGGTGCGACTGCGAGATACTCCGCACGATAGCCACGCGGGTTCAATTCGACCGCGTCGCCTTCACGCCGATACGTTGTCTCTCCTGTTTCGGGATCCATCGTCGTGACGATGGGCTGGTAGCTCTCATTGTTGTGGAGCGCCGCGAGACGAATCTCGTTGAGCCATGTGTTGTACGCCTGACCGGGCATGACGCGCCGGACGCGCGCCGAGAACGCCTCGCTTCCCCAGTTGTCCTCGAAGGCCGCCCAGATCTGCGCGGTTCGGTAGACGTGATAACGGTAGCCGGCGGTATTCCAAATCGAAACCCACGGGTTTCCCGCGAGCGCCCGTTGCTCTTCTGTCGTGTAGAACCCTCGCTCGAGACCGCGATCGTTCACAACGCGCGTTTGTGGAAACTGCCACGCGGTGTTCCAAGTTTCATTTGAGTACTCAAGCCAAAGCTGAAGCCCCGGATTCAGGCGTTCACGAAGGAACGTCGCCAGCGACTCGATGAAGTCGTCGTCTGCGGAAGCGGGAACGCAAAACCAAAGATCACGGCCGGTCGCGTTGGCGAGCTCGACTTGGTATTCGTATGCAACGCCCGTCGCAACAGTCTGCGTGTAGTAGTTCTCCGGCGTGCGATCGCCCCACGTTTCAACCGTGTTCCCATTCGTTCGGCCCCAGTCCATCGTCCGGATCGGGCCTTCAAACGCTGCCAACTCCGTGACAAAATTGGGGTGGAAGGGAGAGGTCTCGTAGACCTCCTCAAACCCCGGAAGAATCAATCGGATGTTTCGAATCGGATCGTCTGCATCCGAACGAAGGATCTCGATAAAGAGACGCCCGGTATCGCTCATCGCGATGGTCCGCTCCGTCTCGCCACCTTCACTCTCGATTTCGACCCAGCCAGCAACCCCGCGAAGCCGGATGGTGCCCGAGCCGTCGAAGATCAACGTGTAGTCACCTGCGATGTTGAGGTCGACGAGTGTGTGAACCATCTGGGGCGCGCTGCCTTCGATCACAGCTGGGACCTCCGTGGGCCATCCCAATGCGTCAACGGACACTCCTTCACCCAAACGGGTATCGAAACCACCTGTTCCATCCGCGTTTCGAGTCCGCCAAGCGCTGACGTTCTTGAACACGTCCACGAAGTGAACCGAGGTGCCGAAATCTTCATTCGGAGCAAGGTTCCAGCCGATGGATTGAGCCGAAACAGAGAGTGAGGAGAGCGTCAAAAGTGACGTAAGCAAGAGTCTGCGAACGATCATGGCAATAGTCCTTTCGACGAGTGCATAGACAGTGAAAAGGTCTCGCGCAACCGAAAACGATACCATTCGGTCACTTTATTTGCAACTACGAAGCCTTCCATCCCAACAAAACTATTGAAGTTTCCTTCATCAGGCGAGATGCGCCGAAAATTCCAATCACCATCGGTCACTATTGTTCGGCGTACAACGACGGGTCAACACTGGACCGAAACTGCGTATGAGCGAGGCCACCTCAAACGGTCAACATTGCTCCACTCCAAAACAAAGGGCGCACCTCTTCAGAGGCACGCCCTTTTGGAACGTTCGCTGCGCAAAGTGCTACGACGTGGCAATCATGTGACCCTCCAGAGCCACGCTCTCCCGGTGCGACTCAATGGAGGGCCAAAAGGTTGGTCTTTCGCTCGCTTGGACTGAGTTCGAACCTTCCCATGATGCCGCGTCGCCCGTTCGAGAATCGAACGGCGAACGCGTCCCTTCGCTCAGCGTTTTGGCTGAGACTTTTGTCATCGCACGAGAGCCATGACGTTGCAGACCTGTTGGAGCGCCCTTCGCACAGCGGGGGACAATCGAGCCGGAAGCTCCTGCATCCCGAAGATATTTCTTCCTTCCAAGCATGGTCGCATTTTCCTTAGCCGCTCGCCGGCGCGCGCGCAAGGTATTTCGAAACCATTCAGTCACCTTTTTCTCCGGCAGACCGAATCCAGAAACGCTAATTTCATTGATTAAATCAGACATCATCGGCGCTGCGTCGCTTTCGCAGCAAGAATATATGACCGCTTGAGGTCAAAAAGAAACGGGCGTTTTGCGAGGCTCCGGTCAGGGACTAGCGGGCAGTCACGCAGACATCGTAGCTGCCGCCAGAGCCACGTTCTCCAGAGGCGACGGTGATCGAATGCCAGAACGTCGGTCCATAGCTCGCTTCAATCCTGCTCGGAGCCTCCCAACGAGACGCCGAGCGAATCCGATGACGAACATCGAACGCATCCCCACGCTCCGCCTCCCACGAAACCGATACTCGCCCATCCCACGAGCGAATATCCTCGAGCAATACATCGCATCGGACCTCCGCAGAGGCCTCGGCCTGCACACAGTAGTCATACGCGCCGCCGACTCCCGCAAGACCGGGTTCCGGCTCGTCTCGAACCCAATAGCTGGGCCCGTAGGTCGTCGTGATCGAGCGAACTTCTTCGTACGCTTCCTCTCCGGAAGGGCGGCGCCATAGCGTCAACGTTTGCCCCGCGTCAGCATCGATCTCGAAGCTCGCGACGCCGTTCCATGTTTGAACGTTAAACGCCGTGAACTCACAGCTTGGCCCAGCGGGTTCAGTCGGCGGTATGGGCATGCCGATCGTGTGATCGATACAGTAGTCGAACAGGTCACCAGAGCCGGTCTCGCCCGATGCGACAACGTCGGAGTACCAGAAGGTCGGCCCGTAAGATGCCTCCACGGTCGCGACGGGCACAAAGTCGCCTACGCCGGCATGGCGACGCGAGACCACAAAGTTCTGTCCGGCGCTCGCCTCAAAGGAAAAAGACGCGCTCCCATTCCAAGCTCGAACGTTCTCAATGAGCGCATCGCAATCGGGGTCTTCGACGGTGTTGAGCGGAGGAATCGCAGGTTCGAAAGGCACCGTTTCTTCGGAGACAAACCACCGACCGTTTGCGCAGACGTCCCAGTGGCCATCCCATTCACGCCCTTGATAGTAGCCGTGAGGAGCACAGTCTGTCGTTTGCTCCGTTTCGTTCGTCGTATAGCGAGCAACACCGTAGCGATGGGAACCGATTGTGAATCCACACCGGCCTTCGCCGGGGAAGTCACGATCGCAATCCACGCGGCGGTGCCAGCCATGATAGAGGCGGTCGATCGGTAGACACGCAAAATCTTCGCCGTCCACACTTGTGAAGGTGGGCTCGCTCGGCCGACAACAAAGGCCTCCCACCTCTGGAGGCCAAACGGTCTGAGGTTCATAGGCGCAGCCTGTAAAGTCGGAACGTGAAGCCGAGCTCGCGCCGGAGATGTCAGGTTCTGCAGAGACGCAAGAAAGCCCGAATAGACTACTAAGAATGATCGCTAGGTATTTCATTTATCCCTCCATTGGGGAATCGCGACCTAGCTTGGAGAATCTCCGAGCGCAAACTAAATGACCGATCGGTCATCAAATTTCGATCGAATCTGCTGTTTTTATTAAATATTTTAGCGACCAATCGGTCTCTTTTTTCGAAGCGGATCGCGCCGAATCGCGAGGCTCCAACCTCAATCGGGCAAAAAAAAGCCGCCCATCGGCGGCTCAAATCTTTTTCTCGACGCTCCAGCCGCTAATCGCTAGCGGTCCCGGAGAGCCGAAGCTCAACACGTCCCTCGGGAGGAATCATCGCGTTATGCGGCGGCAGTGCTTCGCCCCCCGCTGGAGTAAACGTAACGACGTACCGACCTCCCGGCACGGCATCGATCTCACATTCACCATTCTGCGTCTGACAAGAATAGGTCGGTGAGTTCTCGTCGCCCCCGCGGGCTCGCAGCTCCACGCGGCCGTCGGTTGATGCCCCGCGAACCTCTACAACCACAAGCGCCTGCGCCATCGCACTTCCCGCGAAGATGGCGGAGCTGAGCAAGATCGCGCCGAAGCGTCGAGCGGTGAATAGCGAGGTGGTGGAGGAGAATAAACGCTGGAGCATGGATGTTGGGAGTGAGAGTACGGGAGGACCCTACCATTTTGGAGGCAAAGCGCCTTCTTGAAATGCGATTAAGCCATTCAATCGGCCGGTTGTCTGCTTTTGGGCGCCTTCCCGCGAGATTCGGAAACGCCGCTTCGGTATGTTCGAAGACGGCAAGGGTATCGATAGGACGTGTTCGACGCGATTCGATTCAAGAGATCGTCCTGAAACGCGTCGGCCTCACGCTGAAGAGCGAGATACTCGTTAGGAATCTCCTCGGAACGGACTCTCGCGCATCAACATCTCGATCTCGCTCTGAACCGCCTGACTCTCGCGTGGCAGAAAGTCGCCGACGGCTTCCTGAAGGCCCGGGTTGGCGAGCCAGTGCGCGCTGTGAATGGTCGTCGGGAGCAAACCGCGCTTCATCTTATGATGTCCTTGCGCTCCCGCCTCGAATCGCTTGACGCCCGTTTCAATCGCTCGCTCGATCAATCGGTAGTAGCAGCACTCGAAATGCAGCATTGGCGGCGCATCGGGAGCACACCCCCAATAGCGGCCGTAGATTCGTTCCCCTTTCGCGAAGCTGAGCGCAGAAGCCACCGGCTCACCATCGATCTTCGCAAGAGAGACGAGCGCGCGCGGCAAGGGTTCATCAAAGAACTGCTTGGAAAGGTAAGGGATTGCCCCCTTCTTGGCGCACGTATCGAGGTAAAAGCGCCGAACCGTCGCCCACACCTCATCGGTGATTTGCTCGCCCTCAAGCAACGTGACTTCGGCCGCCTCATTTGCCCGGCGGCGCTCCTTTCGAATCGTTTTTCGCGGTCCCGAACGCATGCGCGCGAGGTACTCGTCAAAGCTCCGATCCCCAGCTTCGGTCCAATGAAACTGAAGGGAGTGACGAGGCATAAAGCGGCCGTCCGAACAAAAGAGCGCGCTCTCTTCCTCCGAGAGAAAGAGCAGATGAATCGAAGACGCGTTGATTTCCTCGGCGACGGCGAAGAGCCCTTCTCGAAGCGCGGCGATGACCGGCTCTTTCGGGATCCCCTCGCGGATCAAAGCGCGAGGCGTGGTCGCCGGCGTAAAGGGGATCATCGAAACGAGCTTGGGGTAGTAACGAAGGCCATGACGGTGCGCAGCAGAAGCCCAGCCCCAATCGAAAATATACTCGCCGTAGCTGTGTGTCTTTGCGTAAAGCGGCAGCGCTCCGACCAACGCATTTCCCTCGTACACAACGAGATGAACCGGCACCGCCCCTGCCTCCTCGCCCACCGACTCGCTACGTTCGAGTGCGGACAGAAAAGCGTATTCGGAGAAGGGGTCGTTCTTCGAAACCAGCGAATCCCACGCGTCCGGTGCGATCGAATTTAACGACGCGATCGTCTCAACCCGCATGGCCTCTTCTTTCGGTCAAACCACTCCGAAAGCAAGTCAGTTGAGCGACCATGGTCCTTTCGAAGTATCCGGCAGAACCTGTGACTCATCCGTCGCGACCGGAGCGAGTGCACCTGAGTGGTGATGACAAATCCTCCACTCGCCATTCTCACGAACGTAGATATTGGTCGCCAAAAGCTTTCCCGAACCGCCAGGCTTGCCCTCAAGACAGGTCACCCAAGCGAACTCTCCCGCGCAGCGAATCACGACATCTGCACAGGTTAGCGCGGGTCCGCGGGGATGCTCGAGCAAGCCTTTCCAGCTTCTGAGAACGGCTTCACGACCGTCGATCGGCGCCATCCCCGGGTGCACGCAGCTCACCGGATTGTCTTGCGCCCAGAGCCGGCTCAAGGAATCAAAATCTCTCGCGGCGAAGGCTCGATAAAACGCCAAGTTCGCCGCTCGAATATCGTCCTCAGCGGCCACGGCGTTGCGCGATCATTTTTGGTCTCCGTCCTCGCGGCGAAGCACGGCACCGAGCAACGCCATCGGATCGAAGCCGAGCGCTTCGCTAACCGTCGTCGCTTCGAGAAAACGAGCGCGGAGCTCTCGCGCAATCGGTAGGACCCCCTCGGCAAAATCAAACCCACCAAGGACCCGCGCCGAGAGGCTTCCGACCCCGCGTGCCGCATCCGCACCGAGTGCGGCCCAGAGATAACTCGGTCGCGGCGAAACGACGATATCCCGAACGGCGACTGCCTTCGCGAATCTCCCAGGGTCTTTCTCCCGCAGGAGTGCGTGCAGCACCTTGGCATCGGCGAAGATCCCGATATGAACCGGGGCCATCGCGCGCGAGACGGCGTTCACAATGACACGCTGATCGCGTCGCCAATCCCCACCGAGTGGGCCACTCCAGCGCTTGATGAGATCGGGACCCGCGATGAAGTCGACAGCGCCCATCGAACGGCGAAGCGCAACCGCCGTCCACACACCTTCGTCAAAAAGCACCATCACCGCGGCGCGTTCGTCCGGAAGGATCAGATCCATCGCCTTCTCCGTGGCGTACGCCGACGGAACCGGGACACTTCCCAGGGGATTCGGCCACATGCGGAGCTGCTCCGAATCGAGCTTTTCGCGAATTACACGCAGGAGGCCGAGGCACTGCGCGAGGTAGTTATCGCGAAGGTCACACGAAAGCGCCAGTCGTTCGGCGAGCTCATCCATGAGCCCTTCCCGAACCACAACGACTCGCCAAGCTCCGGCGATGAAGGCCATCTCCTCAAGCGAGAGCTCGGATGTATTCCGACCGAGCAATTCTGGAACGCGACCCCGACGACTGTGCGCGGCCGCGATGATCTTTCCGTCGGGAGCCTCGACCGCCAGCACGGAGCCGACGTTTTCGCGGGAGACGCCTTCTGGAACTTCCTGATCGGGCAGAAAGAGGGAGATCAGGTTTGTCCACGAGCGACTATCGAAGCCTTCAAAATGAAGTTCGGGCGAGATCACGCTTCCCCCCTCACGACCAGCATACGGATGCTCTTTGCGGCCATCGGCACCAAGATACGCTCTTCGCCCTCGAAGCAATCGCCCGTGCGAACATCGACAAGTCGTAGCGCTTGAGGAAGCTTTACATCGGCCAATGTGGCGCCCTCTGGATTGATCACGAAGAGAACCTTTGGGTCGCCGCTCTCATCGACATGCAGCGCGGTGTCGATGGGAGGAAGCGCCGCACACGGACGAGCGAGCGAGAAGCGTTCGATCCAATCGTGTACCAACGCATGCGCCATCGGCCCATCAAGTTTACGGGGCGCGGGAAGCGGTGGCGTATCTTTCGCCTGACCATCTACGTCATGCGTGGGAGCGTCGGGTCCGAGCACAATATGCACACCGGAATCGACGAGTTTCTTGAGGCGCTTTAGGCGCTCGAAGGATGCGAGCTCAAAGGTTGGTGCAAAGACGACATCGAAGCGCGCGTAGTGTTCCTCGGAAGCTTCGGAGTCGATATATTCGTAGGGGACGTTCGCGGCGGTGAGCGCTTCCGATAAGTGCTTCAGGGTCTGCCACCACTCGGTTTGGACGACCTTGGAGAACCCAAAGTTCTCTTCTCGGCAGAGATCGACGGGAGAGCCAGTGATGGTCTCTAGCGTCGAGGGACTGACCGCTCCGAGAGTGTGCGTCGCCCGCGAAAGCCGGGCGTACTCGCGGGGCCACTGAATCGCGACTTTGCACTCGCGATGAAGCGACTCAAATCCCGCCTCGGCGAGCGATGTGACGATCTTTCGCCAATCCTCTGCGGTTTCGCGCGCTTCTCCGCGCACGTCGATCGGCGCACCGAACCAGCGATCTCGGTCAACGGCCATGTAGAGGTTAAAGCCACGCAAGCCGTACGCAAAAGCGCAAAGGGCGGTGTAAAGACTGTCCTCGTGCGTGAGCGGCGCGAACCATGGGGGCGCCCCAACTCCGAGCTCGGGCGCATACGCGCGACCGCCGGTAGTTCCTGAAAGATAGAGCGTTCGACGCTTGATGGTCTCATGCTCCCGAGGCGAGTGATAGTAGTCGAAACCGCAGAGATCGACCTTTTCGCTCACGCCGGGAACGCTCACTGGCAAACCGGCATCGCCGAGCGAGAGATTGTGCACGATCGGCACGTTGCGCATCGCCGCATCTTCCATTCGGGAGCGCATGATGCCGACCGCGTCGGCGAGCAGAACTTCGTGGAAACGAGCCCAATCGAGTTGCCGGACCATCTCTTCCCGAGGCGCGCGTTCGCCGTCGTATCGCTCCGGCGGACGCACTTCCTGCCAGCGACTCGCTTCGATCCCCCAGGCCTCCGTGAGGGCCTTAAGTGTCTTGTAGCGAGCCTTTAGATGCGCCTGAAAAGCCTCGATCGCGTCCGGGTGATAGTCCTGGCAATGCGGGCCGTTTCGAAAATAGAAACCAACTTCGTTATCGACCTGCAGTAAGACGATCGGCCCGTGCGGATAGAGACGCGGCGCGATCACTTTCGCGCACTCCTCATACCAAGCGCCAACCTCATCGAAATAGGCGCCCGAGGCATGACTGGGCACCGGCCACATCTGCGGCGGGAAGAAGAGCACAACAGGATTGCCTCGCGGCGTCCGCGCTTGAACTTCCGGACGGGAGACGAGGCGAGCCGGGAGACCAAAGCGAGTCATCTCCGCGTTGATATGCGGACCCGGTCGCACAAAGGCGTGCATCCCTTCCTCGGCGATTAGATCGAGAAA
>JAHDCI010000353.1 GCA_020629955.1 Myxococcota bacterium
ACGCTCTACTGTCCCTCGATGTTTCGTATTCGTGTTAACGGAGAATGGATCGAGGAGACGTCGCTCGATCCCCATGAGCCTTTGCTTCACTTTTTGCGCCGAAAAGGCCTCACCGGCACCAAAGAAGGGTGCGCGGAAGGAGAGTGCGGTGCGTGCGCGGTGGCAATGGTCGCGAAGAGCGAAAATGGCGCACGCTACCTGCCCGTAAATAGCTGCCTTGTTTTGGCGGCTGCGGTCGATGGTGCGGAGCTTTTGACGGTCGAAGGTCTCGCGGACGGCGAAGAGCTTCATCCGGTGCAGGAGAAGATGGTCGAGCTTGCTGGCTCTCAGTGTGGATTCTGCACGCCCGGCTTCGTTGTCTCGATGTTCTCCGAGTATTACCGCGAAGGCCGAGGCGAAGAGGTCGACCTTGAATCCATCGGGGGAAATCTCTGTCGCTGCACGGGCTATCGTCCCATCCGCGATGCGCTGGTGACCCTCGGCAAAGCGCGAAGCGACCGCCATCAAGAGCGTCTCGCTCAGCCTGCCCTTAAGCTCGAGGAAAGTGAGCTTCAAGGCGCAGGAGCGAAGATGCAGCGGCCGGCGACGCTGGATGCGGCGCTCGCAATTCTCGAACAGAATCCCAAGGCGAAGATCCTCGCCGGCGGTACGGACGCCGTCGTTGAGATCAATCACCGCGACTTCCGCTACGACACCATTCTCTCCCTCTCCGCGATCGAAGAGCTCGAAGGCATTCGCGAAGAAGATGGCGCGATCGTGATCGGCTCGATGACCTCGCTCTCGGATGTCGAAAACAAGCTGCACGGGAAGTTCCGCGTGCTCGACCAGCTTTGGCCGCTCTTCTCGAGCCGCCTCATTCGAAACCGCGGAACGATCGGCGGCAATATCGCCAACGCATCGCCGATCGGGGATTCCCCGCCTGCGCTGCTTTCGCTTGATGCGAGCCTCACGCTTCGCTCGAAGGGCGGCGAGCGAACGCTGCCCCTTTCCGAGTTTTTCCTCGATTATAAGAAGACCGCGATGGCCGCTGGCGAGCTGATCGCTTCGATCAACATCCCGGCCGATGCGCCGACGCACTCGTGTTTCTACAAGGTGAGTAAGCGCGTGATGGACGATATCTCGACCGTCGCTGCGGGCTTCTCGCTGTGGGTCGAAGACGGAACCATTCAGCGGGCTCGCCTGGGCTACGGCGGCGTTGCGGCGATTCCTGCGCGCGCGACGGCAGCGGAAAACGCGCTGCAGGGTGCGGCGTTCGAAGCCAAGAGTTTCGACGCCGCCATCGACGCTCTCGAAGGCGCGTTCACGCCCATGACGGACCATCGCGGCAGCAAAGAATACCGCACAGCGATGGTGAAGCAGTTGCTCCGTAAGTGGCAGCATGAACTCTTCTCTGCCGAGAGCGCGGAGGCCCGCCCATGAATGTGAAGCCCGAAACCGCCCGCGCTGAAAAGCGTCGCCTCGTTGGTCGTTCGATCTCGCATGAGAGCGCTCGCGCTCATGTGACGGGCGAAGCCATCTACACAGACGACTTGCACCACACGTTTGCCAATGTGCTTCATGCGTGGCCGATCTGCTCGAGCGTGGCCCGCGGCAAGATCCTCTCGATGGACCTTGAAGAGGTCCGAAAGAGCGAAGGGGTTGTCACCATCCTCACGGGCGACGATGTCCCTGGCGTCGGAAACGTCGGCGCCGCTGTCCTCGACGAGATCCTCTTTCCGAGCGAGGTCGTCTATCACAACCAGGCGATCGCTTGGGTGCTCGCCGAAGACGAGCCGCTCGCGCGCCGCGCTGCGCTCAAGGCGAAGATCGAGATTGAGCCGCTTCCGCATATTCGAACCATCGATGAAGCGATCGCGGCCGATAGCTTCTCCACCGAGCTTTTGAAGATCGAACGTTTCCAGCAAGAGGGCGCTGATATTGAAGCTGCGCTCGCCGAAGGTGAACGCCGCCTTTCCGGGGAAGTCCGCATCGGCGGCCAAGAGCACTTCTATCTCGAGTCGCAGGTCGCGCTCGTTTATCGCGACGAGAACCAGCAGTACATCGTGCACTCGTCCACGCAGCACCCGACGGAGACGCAGGCCATCGTCGCGCGCGTACTCGGCCTCTCGAAGCACGAAGTCACGTGTCAGTCGCTCCGCATGGGCGGCGGCTTTGGCGGAAAAGAAACGCAGGCGACGCCGTGGGCGTGTGTCGCGGCGATCGGCGTGAAGAAGACCGGCCGCCCGGTTCGTCTCCGCCTCGACCGTCAGCGCGATATGACGCTGACCGGCAAGCGTCATCCCTTCCTTGGGAAGTTCGACGTCGCGTTCGATCGCCAGGGCAAGCTGCACGCGCTGAACATCGACCTCTATTCAGACGGCGGCTGGAGCCTCGACCTCTCGAAGCCCGTGCTCGCGCGCGCGCTCTTTCACGTCGATAACGCCTACCACCTGCCGAATGTGCGCGTGACGGGGCGCGTCTGCCGCACGAATACCACTTCGAACACGGCCTTTCGCGGCTTTGGTGGGCCGCAGGGCATGGTCGTCATCGAAGAGATCATGGACCGCGTGGCGCGCGCGACGGGGCTTCCCCCGGAGACCGTTCGCGAACGGAACTTCTACGTCGACGGACATACGACGCATTACGAGCAGGC
>JAHDCI010000107.1 GCA_020629955.1 Myxococcota bacterium
CGCGACGGGGTCCATTACGAAGAGAAATCGCATGGCAATCGGTACCACTATCCGCTGTCTCAGTCGAGCGATGCGAACCCTGCGTTGACGCGAGCTTGCTCCGATTCTCTTCGGCGCGCGCAAAGGAAGAGGCCGGCGATTTCCTTGGAAGTCGCCGGCCCATTCACTTGCGTTGTTTGGGCTTAGCCCTCGCCGATCGCGCGCAGGAAATCGTCAACGGCAGCCAGCTCCGGATCTTCGGTCTTCGCTTTTCGCGCCCAGAGCAGGGCTCGGCGCGCTTCGCCCTTTTGATGGGCAATCTCGGCCTGCATGAGGAAGGCCTGTGCGCGGGACATGGGTCCTGGCTTCTTGCTTAGGGTGACTGCGCGAAGCGCCGCGAGCGCGGTATCGAGATCTCCCACTTGGCGGGCAAGTTGGGCCAGCTCCGCGGCCACGAAGCTGTTGTTCTTATCCGCTTCAAGAGCGGCGTTCAGCCACTGCATTTCGAGCATTGGATCGCCTGCAGCGTTGGCGAGGCGCGCCATTCGATGCTGCAGCTCGCTCAGCTCAGGGGAGCGTCGCCGCGTGTGCTGGGCAATCGCCTGTTCCAGCAGCTGCCCGGCATCCGGGAATCGCTGAGCGGCGAGGTACGCATCCACGAGCAAGACGGTGGTCTGATGGTCGTCCGGTTTCGCTTCGACGGCCTTTTGAAGCATGGGGAGCGCAGCGGTTCCATCACCGAGCTCATCGACCAAGATCGACCCTGCCTTTCGGTAAAGCTCAAACGCCGCTTCCGGCTCCGCGAGCGAGGCCTCATGTGCCAGGAGTTGCGCCAGGTCACGGTGCGCCGCGATCTCTTCGTAGAGCTCTCGAAGTCGCGCGCGAACCCGCGTGTCCTCCGGAAGGGCTGCGAAGACATCCTCGAGCGTGCCTTTGCCCCGCGCTGGGTCACCAATTCGGCGAGCTGTGTCTGCGACAAGGAGTGCTGCATCCACTCGGGCGTCGCCCTCTAGCAGCCCAGCGAGGCGCGCGCTCGCGTCGACCACGCCCTCCCAGTTCTCGGCAGCTTGGTCGACGTCACGGAGACGCGTCAGCGATTCGATATCCCCGGGCTCCTCCTGAACCCAAGCTGCGAGCAAGTCCCTCGCCTCTTCTCGCTTTCCTGCCTTTTCAAAGACTTCGATCCGCCTCAACGTTGCTACGCGACAGGCATCGCGATCACTGTGTCGCAGCGCATCTGCCCGCCGTCCGAGAGCGTCGGCGAGATCATCGCTGACGATGCTCGGCGCAATCGGATAGGCTGTTTCGAGATCTTCGATCGCGGCGTCGACATTGTTCTGCGCGAGCGAAAGTCGGGCACGCATATCGAGGAGGTGTGCGTAGACGTCATCTTGGGTTTCGCACCGGTTCAGTTCTTCCGATACCTCGTGCGATGCACCCTCGATATCTCCAGCCCCGGCGAGCGCGTCGACGAGCTCGTGCATGAGTTCGATGGATCCGCTCGACATTCGCGCTTCCCGAAGAAGTTCGACCGCTCCGTTTGGATTGTTGAGACGTTCGCGCTGGATCTGCGCCGCTTCGCGGATCTTGGCCACCATGGCGTCCGGTTGTTCCGCGACGCGTTTCGCGTCGATCAGAAGGAAGCCGCTAAGCTCTTCCCATAGCTCGTGTCCGCGATAGTGTTCTTCGAGTTGTTCACGGAGCGGCGCGTCGCTCGGATTTCGTTCGAAGCCAAGCGCGAGGGCGCGAAGATAACCCGCGCCATCTTCGAGCGCGTTCCTATCGGTCATCAGCTGACGTGCGAGTCGGCCGGCGCTTTCCCCTTCCTCACTGTGGAGTAGGCGCTCGCGCAAATCGGCGATCTCACTGAGCTCATCTTCGGGACCGAGGAGGTCGAGGTAAGCGAGCACGATCCCGCGGTCACGTTCGGACCAATCGAGCGCGCGACGATATACGTCCAGCGCATCATCCCGCCGAACCTGGCCAAAGAGCGCGCCGAGCCGAAGGCTTAGCGAGACGATATTCTCGATGTCCTGGTTGTCGCGGGCAACGTTGAGTTGCGTCTCGAGAAGGTCGACGAGCTCTTCGTCGTATCCACTCGCCTCGTAGAGCTGCGCGAGAAGATCCGCCGCCTCCGTGTGATCCGGCTCGTCCATCAGAACGTCTTTCAGGATCTCCACCGCTTCGTACTGGCGCTCGGCATCGAGCATCCGTCCCTTGGCGAGCATCATCCGGGCTTTGTTTCGAGCGCTTGGATCGAGCAGGCTTGAGACCAGTTCGGCGGACAGCGATTCCAGCTGATCGAGTGAACGCTGCGCGAGATAGATACCGAGTAGAGGCTCCCAGACCTCTGGATCGAGTGGGTCTTGTTCGAGAAGGCGTTCGTAGATCCGAGTGGCGATCGCGTATTGCTCCGGGCGTTCGCCGGCGAGGGACGCGAGGCGAAGCTCCATCTCACGACGTTCGTTTTCGTCATCCGCCGTCTGAAGCGCTCGTTCCATCCACTGAAGCGCCACCTCCGCGTCACCGGCCGCCATTCGTGCATCGGCGAGCCCGCCAAGCGCCCAGCGTAGGTTGTCGCGGTCGTCGTTTGCTTCGCTGAGTACGACAGCTCGCTCAAGGAGAGGTTCGACGCGGTCGTGGAGTTCAAGCTCCTGCGCCTTTTCAGCGGCCTCTCGGACGTTTCCGATGGTGGCATCGTCGCGCTGTGCGCGGCGTTCGAGGTAGGGCAGGAGCAGCGGGTCCATACCCGAATCTCGCGCAACCTCTTCGTACAGACTCATGGCAGCGCTGTGATTCGGGTCCGACGCCGTGGCGATATCGAGCGCTTCGATGAGGTGCCCGTGCCGGGGGTCGGCATCAAAGGCTTTGCGCGCGATATCGGCGCCTTCGTCTAGCTGGCCGGAGCGAAGCAGAACATCGGCGTATTGATGAAGTGCGCTAGCCCGTGCTCCCGAAGCAAGAGCGTCGTCACTGAGCAGGTTCCCGAGTACGCGCTTTTGGACCGAAAGGTCGTTGCGCGCCGCACCAACCCGGGCAAGCGCTTGCCACGCCGCGATCGGACGTTCGAGCGTGACTTCCGCACGGCCGTAGAGTTCCATCGCTGCATCGAGGTTGCCGAGGTCTTCCTCGTTTACCTCTCCGAGCCGTACCAGGAGAGCACCCTGAAGTTCGGCCTCCTCGTGGCGTTTGTGTTTCTGAACCAGTTCCTCAAGAGCGGTGACAATCTCTCCGGTCTTGCCAGCTGCGCGAGCGCCTTGAATCGCGGCCGTCTGCGTCTCAGGACTGGCGGGATGGACCCGCAGCGCGTTCAGTTGATGTTCGAACGCTTCGTCGAACCGCTCTTCGCTTGAGAGCACTGCCCCGATCGCGACCAGCATGGTTCCACGTGAGCTTTCGCTATCCGTGGCATTCGCTCTTCTCTCGAGGCCGCGAATCGCAAGCTCTGGTGCCTCTCGTTCGATCAAGCCGTCTCGGAAGCGCAGCGCCTCCGCGTCGTTCTGAGAAGCGGCTTCGAGCGCTGATTCGAGAAGTTCTTCGGCTTTGCCGCTATCTCCCCGTCGTTCCGCGATGGTGTGGAGCTCATAGAGGACTTCGCCGGCGCTGACGTCGACCTCCTCGCCCGTATTCCTGCGTACCGTCATGAGAAGCGTCCGATAGGCTTTCTCAGCGCGCTCGAGGTGACCGGCTTCCTTCGCGAGACGCCCCAGCATCTCGAGGATTCGCGGCTGCGCCTTCCCCATCTTCGAAGCTTGTTCGAGCTGACCGAGTGCGGCGTCAAGGTCGCCCTGAGCGCGCGCGACCAATCCGAGCTGATAGTGAACCATCGCACGAGCGGGCGAGCGACGGCGTCCGAAGTCTTCTACGGAAGCTTCGAGTACCGAGCGTGCCTCGTCGAGTTCGCCTTGGCGGAAAAGCCCCTGGCCAAGTTGAAGCTTGATCTCATGGTCGCTCGGAGCAAGCTCCATACCGCGACGCAAAACGGGGATTGCGTCATCCGGTCGATCGAGTTCGTCGCGATAGATTCTTGCGGCGTCGCGCACGTAGCGCATGACGGTCTCTTCGTCGCTTGTATGTTCCGCACCCGCTGCGAAAACTGTCGCGAGTCCCTCGAGATTACCTGCGTCGCGATAGCGCTCGGAAAGCATTTCGCGGAGCTCTGAATGGGCAGGGGCTTCCTCGAGAGCGGATTCGAGAACTTCGGAAGCTCTCTCGTCACGTCCGGCGTCGACCAAGGTCTGAGCAAGCTCCAGAGAGAGAGTTGCCCGTTCCGCGGGCTCACCAAGTGCGACGAGTAGCTTTTCAAGCCAGCGTGCGGTTGCCGACGCTTCATCGCGCTGGCGGTGAATATCGGCGAGCGATCGGAGCGCGGATTTATTCTGCGCGTCGATCTCTACGATTTTTCGATACGCTGAGATCGCGCGATCCGTGTCGTGCATTGGGTCGAGCGCGACATGTGCGGCGCGCTGCAAAAGCTCAATTCCTCGCTCGCCTTCGACCTTCGAAGCTTGGTCAACCAAGGTCTCCTGCAGCTGCGCGTGTTTGGAACGATCGACGAGGATTCGCTCCAGTTCACGAAGCGTCGCTTCGTGGCCAGGGTGTTCCTCAAGGTTCTGCGCGAGCACTTCGTCGCGCCCGCCTTCGAGTTCGACCTTGGTCACGATATTCGCGATCCGCATGCGGAGTTCGACGCGTCGTTCGGCATCCGACGTGAGTGAAAGTTCGCGCTTTCGGGCATCGAGGAGTTCCCCCTGGCGCCCCTGCACTTCCAGCAAATCGGCCAGGAGTTTTGCCGCATCGAGGTCGTCGGTGCGTGTGACCACAACGTCTTGAAGGAGGCGAATCGCGTCCGATGGGCGATCTTCCCTTGCACGCTGAGCGGCTTGCCACCGGAACTCAGCGGCCTCTGCCGCAGGAAGGGGAAGCGTTGCGAGAGATTCGTAGAGTCTTGAGGAGCGCTCCGTTTCCTCGAGTTCGTCATAGCCGTTGGTGAGCTGCTCGGCTGCCCAACGTGTCGCCTGATCGGCGCTGACCTGACCGGTCGCGTTGGCGCCTCGTCGCCACATGGCGCTCGCGCGACCGTAGAGCAGCTCAAGAAGCTCTCGCGCCTTCGCGCTCATGCGGTCTTCGGATGCCGACAGCGCAATCTCTGCCCCTTCCTTCAGCGCATCGAGTTCGGTGGGCCGAGCGTCGGAAATCCGAGCGAGAGTCTCCGCCAGGTCGGGGCTTCCAGAGGCGCGTTGCACCGAAGCGAGACGTGCCAAGTGTGAGAGCGGCGCAAGCTCGTTGGATAGAGATTCCTTGAGAAGCTCCTCCGCGCGCTCGTAGCTCTCGCTCGCGAGCGAGGAGTGTAAGAGTCGGTCGCCCGTCGATTCTTGGAGTGGGCGAGCCTCGAATGCGTTTTGCGCGGCAAGAAGGGCGCCCTCGAGGTCACGGTCCTTTCGAAGGTCGGCCTCTGTTCCAAAGAGGTGCGCGCGCCGCACGGGGTCGTCGCTCTCGCGACCCGCGCCGCCGAATGCGTCCGCGACCTGCTGCCAGATGTCGTCCTCTTCGCTGCTGTCGAAGAGCCGAAGCAGGTCTCGCTCAATCCCGTGGTTTGCGGGGGCGAACGGGAACGCGCGGCAGAGTGAGCGAAGCGCGGCAGCGGGAGACTCTGCGAGCTCCTCTTGCATCTTCGCGGCGTCTGCCAGGAAGGCAGCGTGCTTGGGGCCGGGAGGAGTCGCCGCGAGCCGCTGCTCGAGAAGCGCGAGGGTAGGCTCCCATTCGTCGCAGCGCTCGAAAGCACCGGCGAGAATATCGAGCGCTTCGCTCGCCACGCTCGGCTCGTCGCACATCAGGGCAAGGCCCGCGCGGGCGCCTTCGTTGCCCGGGTTGGCGATAAGCGCGGAGCGGAAGGAACGGATCGCATCGTCGCTACGTCCGAGCTTTTCACTCAGCACGGCGCCGAGCCGTGCACGAATTTCCGAGAGATGAAGATCTTCGCGTTCTCCACTTCGCTCGAGCACGCTTGCCATATCCTCAAAGCGCTCGGTGCGCTCATAGAGGTCGGTCAGCGAAGCGGCGACCTCCGCGTTCTCTCCAAAGATCGCGGCCACCTCGTTCCACGTCGCGATCGCGTCGTTCGGGATGTCGAGGGGTCCCGACTGAAGCCCAGCGATGCGGACCATATCGGAGCGCTTCTGCCAATCCGTAACGCCCGAGTCGACGCGCCGACGGAGCGCGCGTACGAGGGCATCCCAGCGCTCGTTTTCCTCGAGAAGCCGGATGATGGTGGAGAGCGCTTCACCGTCTCGTGGGTCGTCGGAGAGCCGTACTTCCCAGACTCGAAGCGCTTCATCGAGGCTCTCGAGCTCTGCGTATAGCGATGCTGCCCGGCCGAGGGCATCGCGGCGTTTCGGGGCGGATTTTTCGAGCTCTGCGCGACGCTCGAGTGCGCTGGCAAGTTCGGCGCGTCGATCTGTCTGTTCGAGCTGCGCGCTCAGTAGCTGTGCTGCGCTAAGCGCGATGGGGGGCTCTACTCCTTCCGAGCGAGCGAGGATTTCGAGCTGCGCGATCGCGTTCTCCGTTTCGCCGACGCGCGCCAGCGACTCTGCAGCTTCCCAGCGGAGATGAGCTCGATCTGCCGGACCTTCCCCCGCGTCTGCGGCGACAAGGAGCAGATCGACGAGGCGTTTTGGATCGGCCGCCTCGACGCTGACTTCTCGAAGGCAGTCGAGCGCTTCGCTATCTTTCGGTGAAAGCCGAAGCACGGAGCCCCAGTGCTCCATCGCCTCCGTGAGCTCTCCAGATTCCTCGAGGCGGCGAGCGGCGTCACGGTGCAGCGCGATCTGCTCCGCCGAGTCAGCGAGTGCGAGCGCGGTGTCGAGCGTCTGAATGACGGCGGTTGTGCGGTTTTCCGAGGCGTACTTTTCGCGGAGCAGAGTAATCGCTTCGTGACGGGATTCATCTTCGACGCTTTCATCCGCGGCGACCTTCTCGAGCATCTCGAGCGGCCCTGCAGAATCCGCTTCCGGATCTGCGAGTAGGTCGCGAAGTTCCGCGATCGAATCTCCCGGGCGTTCAAGCTTTTCAAACAGCGTCTGTGCGATGCGGAGTTTCAGTTCACGGCCGGTCGAGGCGGATTCATCTGCGACACGTGAGCGCCAGAGTGAGACCAGGTCTTGGTAACGACCTTGTTTGTCGAGGAGGCGTTCGAGGCTTGAGTGGAGCTGCTTATCGCCGCGTCGCAGAGGAACGAGCTGCAGCATATAATCGATGGCGACGTCGGGTTTCGAGGCAAAATCCCGTGCTGTCTGCGCAGCTTCTTCGAGGAGGTTCGCTTTGCGGATCGTATCGGCGGTGTTCTGGATTTCGCGGTCGTAGAGCTTGAGCAGGTCGTCCCACTTTTCGCCCACGGTGTAGACGACCGTGAGCCTTTCGAAAGCCCAGTCGGATGCGGTCGGATCGACATCGAGGACTTGCGAGAGAACCTCCACGAGCAGCGGGGAGTCCTCGCGAAACCACTCCTCGTGGAAGGCGACGGCACGCTCGCTGAGGCTCGTCGCCGTGCTTCCGCTCAGCTCGCCTTGGAGCGCCTCACGGTAGAGTGCTGCGACTTCTTCGGGTCGCTGCGATTCTGCCGCGATTTCGTCAAGCAAGTCCCAGCTTTGGGCATCTCCGGGGTTCTCGCGAACCGCCCGTGCCGACTCCTCAAAACGCTCTTCATTTGCTGCGTCGCTCATCCGTGATCTCCTCAGGTGCTGCGGAGCATATCAATTTTGGCTGAAATGGATCGGCCATTCGTTTCGGAATCTGGAGAAGTCGCAAAAACTAGGCGAATGTCTTGAGTTGAACGGCGTCTAACCCTAATGGTCTCTCAAAGCGGTGGGCCGTGAGCCCGCGATTTTCAAAAAAAAGACTATCCCCCGCGTCGACATTCGGAATAGATCAACGGACCTGCCCGAGGGCAGGGGAACCCCTAAAGGACTTTGTCGTGAAACACGTGCTTCTTCGCTCCGCACTTCTCTTGCCTGCACTCTTGTTGAGCTCTTGCTCCCTGCTTGGTCTTCCGAACGTCAACACGGGGGGACAGCAAGTGGCGCCAGACCCGATCGCGCCCGACGTGAGCGTCGCGCAGGTATCGCTCGCGCATATGCCCACCGCGGAGCATCTCGCAGCGCACTATTGCCAAGAGCTTCTACCGGGGATTCAGGGGCAGCTCATCTGCCGCGTGCTTGGGCCCCTTCCGACGCCACAGGACCTCGAGTTTGCGTTCGATCTGGAACTTGAGGTTGCGAACCCCAACCAGGTTCCGCTCCCGGTCGTATCCGCGCTCGTCGCGTTTACGGCGTTCCCAGACCAAGCTCAGGGACAGCGCCTTGGCGCCACCTGCGTAACGTTCTGTGATGACCCGAACAGCTGCCAGGAATCCGCGAACGCGTGTCAGGACGAGTCCAACAGCCCGATGATCCGCGACGCGAGCGATTTTGCGATGGCCGCAGCCGGATTCCTCATCGACGTCGCTCGTGGAGAAGCCTCCTTCGACGACCTTCGTCTTCAGACGATTGCGCCGAACGAGCGCGTCCGGGTGGTGGTTCGTCTCGCCCTTGCGCCGACACAGATGCTGAACCTGATGAAAGAACTTCTCGACGACACCCTTGCCTCCGTGCGCCAGGGACAGGTCCCGACGTTCCAGATTCCGTTCTCCGTCGAAGGTACGGCGTGGGTGAATATCTCCGGCTTTGGTCGTCTTGCAGCGGGCTTCGGTCCCTTCTCCGACACCTGGACGATCGCGCCCCAGCAGTAGCGCCATTGCGCATTCGCGCACATCTCTTCGGGCTCTTTGCCGCTGCCATCTCTGCAGCGTGTGGAGAGCCCGATGCGCTTTGTGGTGAGGAAGAAATCTCAGCGCTCGAAGCATGCGATGGTTGCGCTGGCGAAGAGCGGTGCGCGCTGGTCGAAGACGTATTCCGCTGCGTCAGTCGTGCGGGCGCTGCGCTTGGGGGGAGCTGCGCCGAGATGGTCTGCGCGGAAGGCGCGTGTCTCGCGAACGAACGCTGCGCCGCCCCCTGCGCTTCTCGAGAAGACTGCGCCCCGGCAGAGCGGTGCGAGCCTGCCTTCGCGAGAGCGGAGAGCGGACTCCTTGAGGGCGCGTTTTGCGTGCCCGACCTGCTTGCGAGCGCCGAGTTTGAGCGCATTGAAGAATCGAGCGAGGTAACTCTTCCGCTTGAGAGCGGCTACTTTCTCGTCGAATCTTGTAAGGCAAACGTGAGCGGGCTCGAAGGGGAAGCAGAGTTCTCGTTCGTCGAAAATATTGGCCCAAACCCTCTCGGTCGAGTCGTGCCGGTCGGTGCTTTAGAACGCCGGGTTTTGACACTTCAGCTTCCTTCCGGAGATGTCGTTCCGGGTGGGGAAAGCAGGCTCCGCTTCGATGCGGAGGCATGCGGCGAGATCTTTGGAATCGGGCCTTCGGGTGGCTCACGGCTCGACCTTGATTTCTATCTGATGGATTCGGACGCCGCTCCCGGAGAATTGGATGAGGCGCTTGATGGCGTGCGCGCGGCGTTGGCGCCCGCTGGAGTTACGCTTGGAGACGTTCGCGTTCATGCGTTCTCCGAGGAAGAGCGGGCGCCCTTTCGGTTCATCGATGCAGAGATCCTCGAAGGTCAAGTGAGCTACCCGAAGCTCATCTCTCTTTTTCGCCTTCATGCGGGCTCAGAGACTCCGAGCGTTCCCATTTTCCTCGTGCGGAATATCGAGTTTGCGATCGCGCGCGCGGGTGCGATTCCCGGAACCACGCTCCGTCCGGGAAGCGTGGGCGCGGGCGTAGTCGTGGGGCTCGACTCGGCCATCGAGGCCGACCTCGGCCGAACACTTGCGCACGAGCTGGGGCACATCTTTGGCCTGTTTCACACCAGCGAGACCGATGGGAGCGCGATCGAATCTTTCGCCGATACCGCTTCTTGCGACGATATCGACGGCGATGGTCAGGCCAGCCCGGAGGAGTGTCCGGATGCCTCTCAGAATCTGATGTTCTATTCGCCCCAGGGAGAAACGCTGAGCGAATCGCAGCGTGCGCTCATTGGGCGAAGCCCACTTCTACGTTGATTCGCGACTCTCAAAAGCATCCCCCAAAACTCGGGCGAGAACGCTCGCACCCCAGGCGCCAAAGAGCAGGCCGGTGATGACGCGAAGCTCCGCAATATCGCTCGCGGGCCAGAGGTACCTGAGCGCGACGTGCACGGGCATCGGCGCGAGCGCCCACCACCAGTGTTTGCGATTTTCCGGATCGAGGAAAAGCCCAAAGAGCGCCAGCAAGGCGCCCGCCAGCAGCCCCGCGTAGATCCCGGAGCATCGATGGCAGACGGCCAGCTGCTCTCCCGCGAAGAAGGGCGAGCGCGCCGCTTCCTGGTGGCAGATCGGGGAGAAGGCGAGACGCGCGCCCTCGGCCCAATGAGGCCCGCCGAATGGCGTCAGGAAAAGGTAGGCGTTCGTGAGGCCGAAAAACGCGATCCCGAAGAGCGCGAGTTTTCGTCGACCGCTCATGGCCAGCTACTCTTCTTCGCCGGGCGCAGGTGGCTCAGTCGCGACCGCTTGGTGCTTCGCAAGCGCACCTTTAAACGAGCTTCGCGGGATCTTTGCCGGCGGCCCGCCGTCGCCGACGCCGAGCAAAATCTCCTCACCATCGACTTCGACCAAGACGATCGAGTGCCGATTGCTGAGCGGCAGGCGTTCGATGATGTTTAGGCGTTTCCCTCGACCAAAGCCTCGGCTCGCTCCGAAGCGGAGAAGAAGCCACGCCAAAAGGCAAACGCCCCCGAGAGCCAGGAGCGTCTGAAGAAGCGCGGCGCCGTACCCGCCGGGTAGGGCCGCGCTCTGGTCGAGAAAGGGCACGCCTTATTCGGCGGCGTCCGCCACTCGGCGATAGTCGAGGTTACACGCCTTCGCGAGAAGCTCGGCGATATCGAGCTGCTGGATGGAATCTTCCTTTTCCTGCTCTTTCACGCCGTCGGTGAGCATCGTCTGACAGAAGGGGCAGCCCGAAGCGATGGTCGTCGCGCCGGTGTCGAGGAGCTGAAGCGTACGCTTGCTGTTCACCTTCACATGCGTGCTCTTGTCCTTGTTCTGGTACCCCTCTTCTTCCTTCCAGTACTGCGCGCCGCCGGCGCCACAGCAGAGGCCCTGCTCCTTATTGTAGTACTCGACTTCCGTGAGCTCGACGCCGTCGATGGCTTCGAGGACACGTCGCGGCGAGTCGTACACCTGGTTGTAACGGCCGAGGTAGCAGCTGTCGTGGTAGACGACCTTTGCGTCCACCGAGCGGCTTGGCTTGAGCTTTCCTGCAACGAGCAACCCGTTGAGGAAATCCGAGTGATGCACAACGTCGAACTTGCCGCCGAAATCGGGATATTCGTTCGCCAGCGTGTTGAAGCAATGAGGGCACGCCGTGATGATCGTGCGCTTGTGGGCATCGTAGCCGTTGAGGGTCTCGACGTTCTGCTCCGCGAGCATCTGGAAGAGGAACTCGTTGCCCGCGCGCCGGGCGGGGTCACCGGTGCAGGTCTCTTCGGTCCCGAGAATCGCGAAGTTCACGCCCGCTTCCTGAAGAAGCATGGAGAGCGCGCGCGCGACCTTCTTGGCACGGTCGTCGTACGCGGCGGCGCAGCCAACCCAGTAGAGGACATCGGCATCAGGCGCGTCGGACATCATCGGGATGCCGAGGCCATCGGCCCAGTTGCCACGGTCCATCGCGGACATATTCCACGGGTTGCCGTTTGTCTCCATACCCCGGAAGGAGGTCTGAAGTTCGTGCGGGAACTCGGCCTTCATCATGACGAGCTCACGGCGCATGCCGACGATCTTATCGACGTAGGAGATGGTCACCGGGCACTGCTCTTCGCAGGCGCGGCAGGTCGTGCAGCTCCAGATCACGTCTTCGCTGAGCACGTTCGGGACCAGCTCGATATCGTGCTTTTCCTGAATCAGGTACTGCGCAGTTTTCGTCTCGCCATCGATCTGAATCGGCGCAGGCGGGTAGGTCTTGATGGCCTTGTTATCGAGGAGTTCGGGCGATTCGAAGACCTTGTTCGGAGACACGACGCCGCTGTTCTTAAACGCATCGCCCTCGCTCGCGTAGAGGTGGTCGCGGAGCGCGAGCGTGAGGTGCTTCGGCGAGAGAACCTTGTCCGTCAGGAAGGCTGGGCAGTTGTCGCTGCAGCGTCCGCACTCGGTGCAGGTGTAGAGGTCGAGAATGTGCGAGTGTGTGAGGTCCGAGAGGGTGTTGATGCCGAGGGATTCTTCCCGTTCGACCTTGCCTTCGAGGTCTTCCACCTTCGGGAGCGCCGCCGGGCGCGGGTCCGCGGCGTACACCTTCGGCATGACGGTAAGGACGTGGAAGTGCTTCGAGTAGGGAAGGATGTTGAGGAAGAGCAACGTCCAGCCGGCGTGCCACCAGAACCCGCTGTGTTCGACCACCTTGAGGGCGTCGAAGCTCATGTTCTGGAACATCATCGCGAAGACCGAGCCGATCGGCTCGTACCAGTGCCAGCTCGCGCTCTCGCCGGTGCCCTGAACCCTCAGGGCTTCGTGCGCACCAACGTAGAGGACGTCCGCGAACATCATTGAGGCGATCACAAAAAGAATGAAGTTCGGCTCGTTGAAGATGCCGGGCTTCTTTCCGAGGGTCATGCGAGCCGTGCGATCGGCTCCGTCGCCGCTATCCTTGCCCTTTTTGTTGATGCGGAGCATCCAGAAGACAACGCAGCCGGCGATCGCAAAGAGCACTGCGCTCTCCTTCGCGAAGGAGTAGAGCCGGCCAAGCGTGTAGTCGGTGGAGAGCAAGTCCCAGAAGAAGGACCAGTTGTAGTCAAAACCGCGGCCGTAGAGGACCAGGGAGTTGAGAAGGAGAATATTAAAGGCCGCGAAGATACCGATATGCGCGATACCGGCCGCCGCGTAGCCCTTCTTCTTCCACATTTTCTCTTGGCCGAGCGCGAGCCGGAGCACGTTGCCAGTCCGCTCAATGATCTCGGAGGGAGACCACCCAAGACGGGGGTCGGGCTGTCCGATTCGAAGCTGGCGCATCCGTCGAGATACGGACCACGAGAAGAAGGTCAGCGTAACAACGAAGAGCAATGTCATCCCAATAGGGCTCATGATTTCTCCTTACCGCGCAGCAAGGACCACTCTTGTCCCGCCGATTGGTCAGCAAGGGATAGAGGGGAGCCCCATGGAAGTCAATGTCGGAACGTGTGCTTCCTCGGGGAAAAATGCCGAAAAACGCTGTTCGAGAACGGGTTGGGCGCGAGGGTGAAGCGCGGGCGAGTGTTGGCCTATTTCCTCGGGATGCAAGAATGGAAGACGCAGTTTTTGGCTGTTTGTGGCGTTCTTTGTGCTCGTTTATGGCGCAAATTGCGCGTCATAGTGCTGGTTTTTGACCTGGCCTGTTTCGCATCTTCGGGCGCTCCATCGCAAACCGTGGACCCCAAGCGTGCCGGTTCGGCCAATCCGGGCTACAGCGGGTAGGTGAGTGCCGAGGTGACCCCGGAAGAGGAGCCCGCGTGGCGGAACGATTCGGAACGAGGATCGGTCCGAATGATCAAGATGCTGGTCATTTTCGCGACGATGTTCGGTCGCTGGCCAGCGCGCTTCATCGTCCTCTTCGTCGCCGGCTACTTCACCCTTTTCTCGCGAGCAGCGCGAACGTCGATTCGCACGTTTCGAACCCGTTTGGGTTTGAAGAGTGGTCTCGCGGCGTACTACCGACATATCCTCCGGTTTGCGCAAACGTCTCTCGACGCTCTCTTCCTGCTTCGCGGCAAGACGAAGCTCTTTCAGATCGAACGGGACGGCCACGAGCTCATCGGAGCGCTTCGGGATTCCCGTCAGAGCGCGATCTTGCTCGGAGCGCATATCGGCAGCTTCTATGTGATGCGCGCGCAGAGCGGGCATGAGCAGCTGCCGCTCTTTCCAGTGGTCTACACGAAGAACGCGCGGAAGTTTAATCAGGTCATTGAGGAGCTCGATCCGGAATCGACCGCGCGCCTGATCGAGGTTGGCGACGGCGGCGATATGGATTTTATGCTGGCCATCAAAGAGCGGGTAGAAGAAGGCGCGCTTGTCGCCATCCTTGGAGACCGGCTTCAGCCAGGGGCGAAATCGGTCGAAGTCGATTTCCTGGGTGAGAAGGCGCTACTCCCCGCAGGTCCTTATATTTTGGCGTCCATGTTGCGCTGTCCGGTTTACTTTACGGCGGGCATTTACCGCGGAGGGAAGCGCTATGATCTTTGCTGCAAACCGTTCGCCGATCGGATCGTATTGCCCCGCGGGAAACGCCAGGAAGCGATCCAACGTTACGCGCAGGACTATGCAAATCGTCTTGCGGAGCTATGCAAAGAGCACCCGGAGAATTGGTTCAACTTCTTCGATTTTTGGGCGAAACCCGAGGTCGACCGAGAGAAGCCTTCGGATAAAAAGAGCGCAACAGCCAGCACTCGGAGCTGAGCGCCAGAGAATCGAGACGCCATGACAGTCCCCAACCTCCACCACGTGCAGACGATTCCCTTTCACGATTGCGATCCGCTGGGGATCGTTTGGCATGGGCATTACTACAAGTATCTTGAGATCGCGCGAACGAACCTTCTCGACGCCTGCGGTCTGACGATTCCCTGGTTTGTCGAGAACCGAATCAAGCTCGTCGTGATCGAGAGTCGTCTCCGCTACGCGTCGCCCCTCCAGTACGGACACGAGGTCGAGGTCCGGCCCTTCTTCAAGGACTTCGACCAGCGATTGAATATTGGCTACGAGGTCCGGAATCGAACGACCGGAAAGCGCGCTGCCCGCGGACGGACTTCACTGGTGCCGTTGATCGGGGATGAGATGCCCATGATCACGCCTCCGGTGATACGTGAGAAGATCGAAGCATTTCTCGACGACCCGCCGACATGACACTCGTCGCTCAGTGTGCGACGAGTAAGGCCCTGCTGAGCTTGACGGACGACGACTCCCCGTGGAAAACTCGCGGGTTTTTGTGCCTATTTCTGATGGCCCCATTATCTGATACGTTCCGCCGGTGAAAATCTTGGTCACAGCCTGCATCGGAAGTCGTATCTCAGATGCCTTCCGAAACGTGGGACGCGAGGTTGGATTCTCCGACAATCTCAGTGCCGGGCGCCGACGGAGTCTGCACGAGGGCGCCATTTCTCCGGAATTCGCGAATCCCCTTCTTGGCACCACATCTATGCCATTTCGGAATGAGGAGAGGCTATGACGGGCAAGCTCGTTCTCATGCCCATGCTGCGAGCCCAACGATTGCCAGATGGCAGGTTCGCAATGACGAAGAAGTTCCTGTCGGGGCTGCGCGCTTTTCAAGCGGCGTGGCACGACGAAATCCTTGTCTTCGCCGAGCCGAGCACAGTTCCTAGCGGAAATCTCGACGACGTCGCCGTGGATGAATCGGAGTTCCAGTTTTTCATTGGAAACTACACCCTCGCCAATCTGCGGAAAGTCGCGTCGAAGGCCGCGGTGGTTTTGGGAGGGCTTGGGTACCGCCAGAATCATGCCGCACTTGTTTTCAGGGCCCTCGGCGTGCCGTTCGTCACCACATCGGAATATACGCTGCGGACGCGACATCAAATCGCTTCTTCGGAGACAGACGAGCGTTTCGCTCTATTTCGACGACGAGTATGGGAGATCCAGCAAGAGCAGAAGAACCGCGCGAGCGTTCTGGTCGCCGCCGGCCTGCAATGCAATGGGACGCCCACATTCGACGGCTACTCGAAACTGAGTCGATCGCCGATGCTCTACTTCGACACGCGGACAAGAGAAAGCGATGTCCTCTCCAACGAGGCCCTCGATAACCGTTTAAAGACACTTTCCGAGGATCGACCATTGCGCCTGGCGTTTAGTGGTCGACTCGACCCCATGAAAGGCGTTGGGTTGCTTCCCGAGTTCGCGAAGAAGCTTCGCGAGCGCGGAGTCTCCTTTCAGTTGGATATCTGTGGAGGGGGCACGCTCGAAGCGTCGATTCGTTCGGATATCGAACGTCTCGGCCTTACGGATGTCGTGAAGATGCGAGGTATTCTCGACTTTAATACCGAGTTGCTCCCCTTTGTTCGCGAGTCGGTCGATCTGTTTATCCTTCCCCATGTTCAGGGAGACCCATCGTGCACGTATCTCGAGACCTTGGCGTGTGGTGTCCCGATCGCCGGCTTTTTGAACGAGGCTTTCGCTGGAATCCTGACGCGTCAGTCGGTCGGGTGGGGCGTTCCACTCAAAGATGTGGATGGTCTTGTATCCCTCGTCGAACGGCTGGCGACGAACCGAGAGAGTATCGGGGTTCGCGCTAGGCTTGGGCTTGCATTCGCACGCGAGCACACGTTCGAAAGCACCTTTGCACGCCGCGTGGAACACATCCGTTCGCTGGCGCGTCGCTCGTGACCGTTTGCCGCAAGACTTACGAGCAGCTCGGCCTTGCACAGAGCGGAAAGCTGTCGTAAGGGTTTCCGCCCGCGCCGGTGAGGCGCCTGGAGATATCCATGTTTTTGATGATCAGCAAGAAGT